>NZ_JBIRHK010000001.1:0-5128 GCF_044328485.1 Streptomyces sp. NPDC017936
TGGTCACCCACTCCACGAGCGCATGCGGCAGGTCGAGTGCGGCAGGATAGATGACCAACGAGGCCCCCGAGCCGTGTGGTTGAGACGTCAGACATCTCGATCAACTGCCCGGGGGCCTCGCTCGTTGCGCTCCGCGGACGTCACCCGATCAGTGGCCCACTCGAAGAAGCTCAGTGAAGCGTGCTCCGCCTGGCTACCGAGACTCCGGCTAGCCGACGGTGAAGTCCGCCGCCTCGGTGTCCAGGGTGGTGGTGCCGTCCTCGGCGGTGGCGAGAACGGCGACGTGCCAGGTTCCTCGCGGGGACGAGGCGGCCTCGGCGGCGGTCACCGCAACCGTGTACACGCACCGCGCGGTGTCCGCACCGGCGGGTTCGCAACGGGCTGACTCCGCCTGGGTCATCTCCTCGGCGGTCGGCTGCTTCGCAGCCAGTTCGGACTTCTCCGGCCAGGCCAGCACCTTGAGGCTCTTGACGCCGGAGGACGCCGTGACCTCGGTGGAGAAGACGAACGAGCCGTCCCGCCCGCCCTCCGCGGCGGCGTGACGGGCGGTGCTGTGTGCCAGGGCGGGCGCCTGGTCCCCGGCATAGGCGAGGGCGAAGGCCCCGGCACCCGCGAGGACGACGACACCGGCAACAGTGGACAGGGCGATACGACGGGACATGACGAGTTCTCCGTAACACTCTCGGCTGAAGGGACCCGGCGCTCTCGACCGCGCCGCCGCACCGATACTCGCAACGCGAAGCCGCCCCGGACCTGAGTACGCACACTCAACTCCGCCTGGGTGATCGGGTCGGGACCGCCGACAGCTCACCCAGGCCTTTCGGGAAAGGGCCGCCTCCCCGCCCGCGCGGTCCGACGCCCTCTCCCGTACGAGGCGGCACCGCCCTCCCCCGCCGACGACCCGTCATCGGCCGACAGGCCCACTGGTCGGCCGGCATCCGGGGGTTGTCGTGCAGGGTCGGGCAAGAGGCCCTGTCCTGGTGAAGCCGACTTGGGCACCGGACCACTTCGGCGCTCCGGCCTTCGGCCTCACCCTCGCCCTCGCCCTCGCCCTCGCCCTCGCAGTGGCGGTCCTTCCCGTCCTGCGCACCATCACCGCCGGCGTCGAATCCGCGCCGGCCGCGACGTGCCCGTGCAACGTCGGAAGTGCCTGCTCCCCCGGCTGCGACTTCTTCTGCTCCTGCACCACGAGTTGGGGATGCGGCTGCGGCTGGGTCTGGACCTGCAACGGCACGTACTGCGCCTGAGGGACGCAGGGTGTGACGCAGCCGCGCGCTGGACCCCGGCCGGGAGGAGCGGCTCCCGACCGGAAGCGTCACGCCCGAGTCGCCCCCGGCCACGTGAGGAGGCGGGCGAACGGCTCCGCCTGTTCCACGGCGTCGTCCAGCGCGTGGCGGGTGTGCCGCCGCGCGGACAGCGGCACCGGCGGCCTGGTCCGCTTCGGCACCGCCCGCAGGGGGACCCCGGCCGAGGAACTCGAAGCCGAGCCGGAGTAATCGCGGGCGGCTCCGGCGGAGACGGGAGCCGACGGGCTCGTGGTCCGGGCCTGTGCTCAGGCCGTTGCGGGCCGCCCGGCGGCGCCGGTGATCTGCTCCCGGATCGCGAAGCCCTTGGTTCCGATTCGCCTTCAAGAAGTCGAAAGTCGAGGAAGGCAAGTGCCGTTGGTCATTCATTCTGTTACATCTGGATGACCAGCAGGCGACACGCCGACTCCAGGGTGGCGCGAAGGCGTTCCCGACTTCCTGTGGACTGCGGGCACGCCCTCCAGTGGCGCGAAGAGGCCTGCGGGGCAAAACTTCATCGCTAAAACCGCTGGCCAGAAGCACGGTGTGGGAAAGTGTTACCTCAAGGGGGTTTCTGTTCAAGCGCGTTGGACGCCCAGCTGATCAGTCGATGAGATTTGGACAACCGACCGTCCCTCTCTGCCTGTTCGCTTCATTCCTTGAAAGCATCGAGCTGTTCCAGGTGGTGCGTACCGCTGCCTGGGGCCGGTCGTGCCGGTTCATGTCCGGCATCCGCGTCACCGGCCGTCGCGCGTACGGCCGGACACAGGGAGAGCTGCAGAAGTGACTGACAGACCGTCATTATCAAGATATTCTCCGATATCCGGATCTCACCCTCTTCGGGGCGCCGCCACTCCGCGCAAGCGCGCGGTGCTGACCGCGGCGCTCACCGTGGGAGCGCTCCTGCTCCCGGCCGCTACGGCTGCGGGCCCGGCCGCCTTCGCCGCGGACAAGGACCGGGCGCCCCGGCAGATCGAGGTCCGGCCCGAGCCCGGGTCCGGGAGCGTCGAACTCTCCCCCGAAGAGCGGGAGAAGCTGCTCGGGTCGGCCGCCGCCGGCGGTGCCGCCACCGCCCGCCGGCTGAAGCTCGGCGACCGTGAGAAGCTCGTGCCGAGAGATGTCGTCAAGGACGCGGACGGCACCGTCCACACCCGCTACGAGCGCACCTACGCCGGGCTCCCGGTGCTCGGCGGCGACCTGGTCGTCCACCAGGACGGCGACTCCGGGACCGTCACCAAGGCCACCTCGGCGCAGATCGTTGTGGACACGACCGAGCCCGCCGTCACCGTCGGCACCGCCAGGAAGGAGGCGCTGGCAGCGGGCAAGGAGAAAGGGACCGCCGGGGCCGCCACTGCGCAGGCCCCCCGCCAAGTCGTCTGGGCGGGCTCCGGCGAACCCGTCCTGGCCTGGGAGACCTTCGTCACCGGCGTCCGGCAGGACGGCACCCCGAGCCGCCTCCAGGTGGTGACCGACGCCACCACCGGCGAGCGACTGCACAGCGCGGAGCAGATCCGCGCCGGTGAGGGCCACAGCCAGTACAGCGGCCCCGTGCAGGTGGGCTCGGTCCACAACGGCACCGCGTACGAGTTGTCCGACCCGGCGCGCGGCAACCACCGGACCTACTCGTTCGCCCCGGACAACACGCAGAGCCTGCTCACCGACGACGACGACCACTGGGGCGACGGCACCGCCGCCCACGAGCAGACGGCCGCCGTGGACGCCGCGTACGGCGCACAGAAGACGTGGGACTTCTACCGGGACCGGTTCGGCCGCAACGGCATCGCCGACGACGGGGTGGGAGCCCGCTCCCGGGTCCACTACGGCAGCGGATACGCCAACGCCTTCTGGGACGACCTGTGCTTCTGCATGACCTACGGTGACGGCATCGGCGACGCCCGGCCCGTGACCTCCATGGACATCGCGGCCCACGAGATGAGCCACGGCGTCACCTACGCCACCGCGAACCTGTACTACTCGGGTGAGTCGGGCGGCCTCAACGAGGCGACCAGCGACATCATGGCCGCAGCCGTGGAGTTCTACGCGGACAACCCGCTGGACACGCCGGACTACACCATGGCCGAGCTGATCGACCTGCGCGGCACCGGACAGCCGATCCGGTACATGGACCGGCCCTCCAAGGACGCCTCCTCGAAGGGGACGTCCCAGGACTACTGGACCTCCGAGACCAGGAAGCTCGACCCCCACTTCAGCTCCGGGGTGGGCAACCACTTCTTCTACCTGCTCGCCGAAGGCAGCGGCCGGAAGACCGTCAACGGCATCGCGTACGACAGCCCCACCTACGACGGCAACCCGGTCGCCGGCATCGGCATCGAGAACGCCGCCGCCATCTGGTACCGGGCCCTGACGGTCTACATGACCAGCCGCACCGACTACGCGGGCGCCCGCGTCGCCACGCTCCGGGCCGCGGACGACCTCTTCGGCATGGCCGACGGCGCGTACACGGCCGTCGGCAACGCCTGGGCCGCGGTCAACGTCGGCCCCTCGTACGTCAACAACATCGCGGCCGTCGTTCCGTCCACCCAGAAGTCCGCAGTGGGCCAACCCACCGAACTGCGGATCGATGCGGTCTCGACCCGTCCCGGCGCTCTCGGCTACGCCGCGACCGGCCTGCCCGCCGGACTGAGCATCGACACCGCCACCGGAGTCATCAGCGGAACCCCGACGGCGGCCGGCGACTTCTCCACGGTCGTCACCGTCACGAACTCCGCCTCGGAGACCCGCGAACTGTCCTTCGCCTGGTCCGTACTGGCCTCCGGCGGGGACTTCTTCACCAATCCGGCCCGGGTCGACATCCCCAACTGGGTCACCGTCGAGTCACCCCTCACCGTCACGGGGCGGACCGGCAACGCGCCCGCCGACCTCAAGGTGACCGTCGACCTCGTCCACGACTTCATCGGCGGACAGGTGATCAACCTCGTCGCCGAGGACGGCACGGTGATCCTGGTGAAGGACTTCGTCTGGGACGAGGGCACGGAACTCCACGACACGTTCACCGTGGACGCGTCGGCCGTGCCCGCCAACGGCACGTGGAAGCTGCGCGTCACCGACAACACTCCCGGCATCTTCACCGTCGACCCCGGATACCTCGACGGCTGGAGCCTGACCTTCTGAGGCTCCCCTCCGCCGCGGCACGACCTCGAGGAGCCCGGCCGTCCCCCGGACGGCCGGGCTCCTCTCCGCAGACCGCGGGCAAGAACGGTGTTCCTGGAGTTGTCGAGGATCCAGCTGGTGTCCGTCGATGAACTCGCAGATCGCGCCTTCGACGCCGGCCGGGTGGCGTGGAGCCGTCTCCCCTGGGGGTCTTGCTGGTCTGTGCGGGCGCCGGCGCCTCGTGTGCGGGCGGGCCGGTCCGGGCGTGGGGTGCGCTGCTGTGAGGGGAACCGGGCCACGGTGCAGGGGGTCATGGCAGGTGGTTCGACCCGTGCTCCGCTGGTCCGGCCGTTGGGACGGGTGACCTGGCGGTCGTCGAAGTCGATGGTGAAGTCGTCCCGGGCGAATCGGAACAGCGGGGCGGCGCCCGCCGGTCCGCACCGGTGGAGGTGCCGGCCCACGTCGGGTCGGCGGGGACGTGCTGACCCAGCAGTGTGCCGACGTGGACCACAGCGGACCGGAGCACGCACCGCCCGCCCGGTGCCGATCACGCTCCGGACGGACCGGGGGGTCGCTCGGCCGGCCTCCGGGACGAGCGCTTCGAAGGCGCGTGCGGGTCATGGGGGCGGGGGGCCCCCCCCCCCCCCCGGGGGCCCCCCCGGGGGGGGGCGAAGGGCGGCGGGGGGCACGACCCAGGCCCGGGCGGCCCACCCGAAAGTTGTGGCCGGCCCGGC
>NZ_JBIRHK010000001.1:5137-153706 GCF_044328485.1 Streptomyces sp. NPDC017936
CGGGGGGGGGGGGGGGGGGGGGGGGGGGGGGGGGGGGGGGGGGGGGGGGGGGCCCCGGGGGGGGGGGCGGGGCCCCCCCGCCGGGTGAGGGTCAGTCGTCGAGGGCGTCCATGACCTTGCCGAGGTCGACGAACTTGAAGTTGGTCGCGTCCCGGTCGCCGTCGCCGGGGGCGTCGTGTCCGTCCTGGACGACGAGGAGACCGTTCGGGTACCTGGAGCCGAGCGGGGCGTTCAGGACTGCGGCGCCGTCGCACTCCTCGGAGCCGTCGAGGACGTCGCTCGCGGCCGTGATCCGGAAGCCGCCCTCGTACTCGTTGGCGTCCTCCAGCTCGCGGTCGTAGGCGGCGAAGGTGTCGTCGCCCTGGCTGGAGGCGAGGAGGTGGCCGTCGCCGTCGGACTCGGTGAGCAGCGTCAGGCCCTCGACGTCCGCGGAGATCCTCGTGCCGCCGTAGCCGGGGTCGGCGCCCGGCGTGCACTCCTCGGTCTCCTCGTCGTAGGTACCGGGGACGCCGTACTCGCGGACCTTGTCGATCAGCTTCGGCGTGCCGGTGAGGTCGGCGCGCAGGCGCCAGATGCCGATGTCCTCCTGACCGGCGTAGAGCATGCCGTTGGCCGGATCGACGACCATGCCCTCGACCTGCGGCAGCTCGCCGGGCTCGCCGCACGGGGACCACGAGGTGCCGTCGGGCAGCCGGAAGGCGGAGGGCAGGTCCAGGGTGCGGATCTTGCGGTACGTGACCTTGCCGTCGGCGGCCGGCAGCAGCTCCAGGAGGGCGATGCCGGTGCGCTCGCGGCGGCTGACCAGGGCGTAGGACTTCCCGGTCGCCGAGTCCGTCCAGGTCGCCAGACCGTAGGCGGTCCGCTGGTCGTTGATCTCGGCCTGGTCCTGGGAGAACACGGGCGGCGAGGCGGGGTCGGTGACGTCGGTCAGCGGACCGCCGGTGCGGTCGCGGTCGATGCGGTAGAAACGCAGCCGGTCATGGCCGCGGTCGCTGGTGACGGCCAGGTCGGCCTTCCCCGTGGAGAGCCGCAGCCCGTGGAGGAGGTCCACGTTGTTGAACCGGCCCGGGGCGTCGTCCTCGCCCACGGCGGGGGGCGCGGCTATCGACTGCACCAGTCGCGCGTCCAGGTCGTAGACGCGCAGACCGCCCTCCTTGGCGGTGGCGACGACGAGGCTGCGGCCGGGGGCCGCGGCGTTGCGCCAGATGGCGGGGTCGTCCGCGTCGGCGTTGCCGCCTTCGTCGTCGTCGTGCAGCACCGGTGTCTCCGCGCGGGGGGTGACGGACGGCAGCGAATCGCCGGAGACGCGGTGGCGGCCCTCGGCCTGGGCCGGCACGGCCAGGGCCACCGCCGTGAGGGCCGTGGTCACAGTCAGCACGGCCGACCGGGCGATCGTGGAGCGAGTCACGCGGATCTCCTCTGGGAGGGGGTTGGGTGGTCCTGCGAGAGAGTGGGCCTTCTTCGTGTCGGCACGGCAGCCGCCCACTGACCGGTAACCCCGGCCTCGCGTGTACACGAGGTGAACGACGTGCCGGACGGCGGATCGACCGGCCGGGTGGGCTTCTCCCCCACGGGCGGCCACCCGCCCACGAGCCGTACGACGGCTGAACACTGTCCGGCGACTGACCCGACCGGGCGCCGGCAGGCCCTCCTGACCGGCACCGGTTGGCGCGGCAGCCCTTTCAGTTCTTGCGGATGCGGTGGGCCTCGGCCACGAGCTCTTGAGACAGTTCCGGCCCCGCACACGCGTAGTCGATCAGCAGGTTCCGGTAGGTGGTGCTCGCGAGCTGCGGCGCCAGGGCGATCAGGGCCCTCAGGTCGTCGGACGAGCCGGAAAGGCGTGTGCGGTAGGCGGCGCCCGCCGCGCGCAGGGAGACTTCGTGAGGTTCGTGTTCCAGGCCCTGTTCGACGAGGCTGGCGGCTGCGGCGAAGTCGCCCTGCTCGGCACGCACGTCCGCCAGGTCCAGGTACAGGGACCAGTTGGCGGGGTCCAGGCGCAAGGCGCACTCGAAGGCCGCAGCGGCCTGATCCAGGTCGCCCATCACGCGCCAGGTGGCCGCTCGTGCGACCGCGGTCCACATGACCCGGTCGACGGCATCGGCACGGTCGCACAGAGCGAAGGACAGCTCGTACCGGCCGCAGGCCCGGGGCAGCCGGGCCATGGCGGCCAGCGACTCCGGTACGGGATTCCGTTCGGACACCACCTCGAGGGCATGGAACCAGGGCGCGAACCGCTCCCGCATCTCGTCGGTGTCCAGGTCGTGGCCGTAGTCCAACGTCCGCAGACACGCCTCGGCCAGCGCCTCGGCACTCACCGCGCCGAGAAAGCGCGCATCGCCGAACCAGGGTGCAGCGCCCCACGCCACGTCGGGCCGCACACCCGTGACCGAACCAAGGGCCATCACCGCGTCGTCCATGTCCCCGTCGAGGAACAAGAAGTACGCCTGCGCCGGCACGGCGCTCAAGGAGCCGTCCTCGTCGAGGCCCTCCTTCAGCTCCGCGCGTCGGTCCCGCCACAGCTCGGCGAGGGCCGCATAGGGCTCCGGAGCAGCCGGTGCCGAGGCTACCGCCCCCACCAGCAGCTTCACGGCGCCCATCGGGCTTCCACCGCAGTGCGCCATCACACCAGCGAGACCGATTCCCGCCGCCACCGTCCGATTCGCCATCGCCAGAGAATACCCATGGCCAAAGATTGTGTGAGCCCGTGCGTCGGGACGGCGGTACGGCCGAGGTGATCTGTCGGTGACGGCAGCCCTGACGGCAACGCCGGCACGCAAGGGCGCCGATCACCGCGGTCGGCGATCAGCCCGGGAGAGGCGGAGTCCCTGCCCTCCGTGGGCACCTTCCGCCTCACACCAGGACGGTGGCGCTCCGCACCGCATCTGCGAACCGGAAGAGTTCGAACGTTCGCGTTGCGTCGACCACCCTCGCCTCTTGAGTGCTCGACGGGCCGGGTTGTCCCTGGCGCCGGGCGCGGACGGCACCGCCGTGGTCGTTTCCCGCGCGGGCGGGCTCCCGCCCCTGCTCGGGGGGTCACAGGACGGGAGCCCTGCATCCGTTTCCCCCGGAGGCGGGCGGTCGGATGCATCGGCACCTCGTGCACGTACGCACGGACGCGCGCAGGTGTCAGGCGTACGGCGGCTGAGGCGGTGCGCCGGGCGTACGGGGGCGCCCGAACCACTGGATCGCCGAGCGCTGGGTGAGCAGCACCACTACGGCGATGGCACCGCCGAGCGGAACGACGCCCCCGGAGTCGTGGTTCGCCGCGGCGCCCGCACCGGCGAGGATCTGCAGGACGGCCAGCACCACGGATGCGACCCGGACGCCGTTGCCCGCCTTCGGGTACAGGAATGCGAGCACGCAGAGCACGAACGCCGTCAGATACCCCGCGAGGGAACGCCCGGCGGCCTCTGCGCCGGCCGCGGCACCCACGACGACGGTGAGCAGCGATCCGAGTCCCGCGATGACGAAGTTCACCACCTGCGCGCTCCGCACGGAGGCGGGCATGGTGAGCGGGAAGGGCGGAGCGAACGGTTGGGGGTGCGGGCCCCAGGTCCCCGGCCCGTACGGTCCGGGGGCGCCGTACGGGCCGGGGGGACCATAGGGCCCGGGGCCGTACGCGGCCTGGGGCTGCGGGGGGCCGGCGGGGGTGTTCGGACCGTACGGGCCGGGGGCCTGGGGCGGCCGGTACGGGCCCTGCGGGCCGGGCTCCGCCGGTTGGGCGTTCGACATGAGACGCACTGTAGCGACGAGCGAACTGAGCACGTCCGCCCGGGGGTCGGCGGTGCGGGGGTGAGGTCGCGGTTCTCCCCGCCGCGGAGTCAGCCCCCGCTGCGAGCGCGATCCCCGCGGCCACCTGGCCCCTCCCGGGTTCGAAGTGACTTCGCCGACGGACGAGGAGGAGCTTCGTCGCCTCGGCGTCGAGCTCCTGGGGGGTACGTGATCCACGGCTTGCGCATCCGACCGCGGCCGCGAGCGTTCCTGCGGCTTCGACAGGACCGTCCACCGCCGCCGCGGCGTCGTCGAACGCTGCTTCCGCCGCCTCGAGCAATGGCGCGGCATCACCACCCGCTACGACGAGCAGCCCGACCGCCGCCCCGCAGCCATGCGGCTGTGGCGCCGCCCCGCAGCAGGAGCGGGCAGGGACCTGCCCCGTGCGTGTTCGTCGGCCGACGGTCCGCCATCCTCAGGGAGGCCCTGGGGCCCCGGCGGCGAGGGCTGCCCTCGGGCAAGCCCTCGCTCCGCACAGGACAGGAGACGGTCTGCCCGGCAAGCGGGCCGGCTTTCCGTCCCTGCTCACTCGACCGGGGACTGCCGGCTGCGGTCCCTGACCGCCTTCTCGATGATGCGCGCGCACGTGGTGAACACTTCGACCTGGTCCGGAGTCAGGTCGCGTACGGAGATCTCCTCGAGGGAGCGCCACATGTCGGCGATGGGCTCCTTGAGGGCACGGCCGGCATCGGTGAGGCGGACCACCATGACCCGCCGGTCATGGGGAGCGGGCTCCCGGGTGAGCAGCCCTGCCTCCTGCATACGCCGCAGGGACTTGGAGACGGTGGAGTGGTCGAGGCCGACCCGCTCCAGCAGTTCCGCCTGGGTCCGGCCGTCGTGGTCGAAGAGCTGCATCAGCAGCAGTTCCTGCCCCGGGTGCAGGTTCATGGCGCGCAGCATGGCGGCGGCATGGCCGCGGTGGGCGCGGGCGAGCTGGAAGATGGCGTAGCTCAACGGCCCCTCGCCCGCCGTGTTCGGCAGCTCCGATGAGGTGGTGTCTGACATTGCTGCTCCCTCATCACACAGAGAGTGTGGGGTGACGGATTAGTTGACGGTGAGGACGATCTTGCCCCGGTTGTGGCCCGCGTCGCTGGCCTGCTGGGCCTTGGCCGCCTCGGCGAGCGGGTAGGTGGCGCTGATCGTGGTGACCAGTGTGCCGTCCGCGGCCTGCTGGGCGAGTTCGGCGAGGCGGGCGGCGGAGCGGCGCTGGGGGCCCTCGGCGAAGACGATGCCGAGTTCGGCGGCGCGGAAGTCGGCGGTGGTGACGATCCGGTCGGTGCCGCCGCGCAGGGTGATGGAGTCCTCCAGCGCGCCCTTGCCCGCGGCATCGAAGACGGCGTCCACCCCTTCGGGGGCGACTTCACGGACCCGCTGGACCAGGTCGTCCCCGTAGACCAGCGCGGTCGCGCCGAGCGAGGTGACGTACTCCTGGTTGGCCGGTCCGGCGGTGCCGATGACGCGGGCGCCGCGGGCGACGGCGAGCTGGACGGCGATGGTGCCGAGCGCGCCGGACGCGCCGTGGATCAGCAGCGTCTCACCGGAGGTGACGCCGAGCAGATCCAGGACCCGTTCGGCGCCGTCGCTCGCCACGGGCAGGGCGGCGGCGTGAGTCCAGTCCAGGCCGGCCGGCTTGGGCGCGAGGACGGCCGCGGACGCCAGGGCGTACTGCGCGTAGGAGCCGGTGTCGGACCAGCCCAGGACCTCGTCCCCCACCTTCAGGTGGTCGACGTCCTCGCCGACGGCGTCGACCACACCGGCGATCTCCCCACCCGGCACGGCGGGCAGCGTGGTCGGGAAGACGGCCTCCATGCCACCGGATCGGATCTTGCCGTCCACCGGGTTGACGCCGACGGCCTGAACACGCACACGGACCTGGCCGGGGCCGGGCCGGGGAACGTCGATCTCCGCCTCGTGCAGGACCTCGGTGCCGCCGAACGTGTCGAAAACGATGGCCTTCATGACTGCTCTCCTCGAAGTGGGATGCCGCACCAGCCACATTCCGTGGCCAGCCACATAAAAGTAGCACCGATTGTGTGGCTAGCCAAGTAATTGCTGCGAGGCGGATCGCGCGTCCGATGAACCCGCGCAGTCCGGGGGTCCGAGGCGGCGTGGCCCGCACATCGCCGGATCGGGTGACCGGCGGGGCGGTCGTCCTGCCGGACCGGTCGATCCGGCCGTCCCGCCGCCCCGTCACCGACGCAGCCGGCCGCCGGGCCCCACCGTGCCTGGAACTCCGGCGTCGTCGAAAGACACGTCAACAGGATCAAGATGCTCGAGCGCCGGATGTCCGGACGCGCCGGCTTCGCACTGCTCCGCAAGCGGGTCGTTCTCGCCCCGTGACCGATGTCAGCAGCTCCTGGAACCGTGCCTTCGTCCGCGACAGCCGTATCAGGAGCCCTCCACGGGAACGTGGGGAACCGGCCCGTTCGACGGCGACCTCGCCGCAGACTTCGTCGGTGAAGGCGCAGGACCGCCCTGCTGCGTGGCTGTCTCCACGTCGGTGCGCACGCAGGACCGGGGCGGCCGCAGCGAGACCGACGCACGCGTGGAAGACCTCGTGAAGGACGTCCCCGGGTTCCCGGGGACGGACCACGCGCGCACTCCTGGCGGGCCGGGCATCACCGTCGGGTACTTCCGCGACGCCGACGCCCTCACGGAGCGGCGCAACGGCGCCGAGCACCGTGCGAGCGTGCGGTCGGGGCCCGGAAGCCGGGTGACCTGCAGAAGGAACCGCCGGCCGGTGTCTTCAGCGAGCCTCCTGAGGGGGCTGTCGGGGACCGCCGTGCCCGGGGTGCGCTTCCGGGCACGGCCCGGGGCGTGCCCACGCGTCCCGGGCCGGGGTCGACCGGCTCCAGCCGAGGGGGCAGGCCGGTCGGGGACGGCGAGGAGTGCTTCCCTGGGAGCGGAGCGGAGCGGGAGGCCGGGCGCGGCCGGGAACCCGGGGGCAGCACTTCGGCGGGGGCCGGTGCGCGGTGGCGCCGCACCGGGCGTCAGGTGGACGGTCGTGCGGCGGGGCCGGTGTCCGCTCGCGCGTGCGAGAGGCTCAGGTCGGCCAGCGTCTGCGCCAGGGACTGCCAGACGTGGGCGGCCAGGTCCAGATTCTGGGACTCCGTCGCTCGGCGGCCCAGGCTTTGCAGAGCTTCGATGCCCTCCTCGACGCGTCCCTCGAGGATCATCAGTCGACCGTCGAGGACCGACAGCCGCACCCGGTCCCGGTAGGACAGGCGCAGGTCCCCCTCACCCAGCAGGGCGCCGACGAGCGCGCGGGCCTCGTCGAACTGTTCCTTGTGGAACGCGAGATGGGCCTCCAGCGCGCGCAACTCCTGCAGTTGCAGGGGTGTGCCGATCAGGTGCAGAACGGACGCGGCCTCGCTGAGCCATCGCTCGGCCGCGTCGACCTGCGGCGGCGACATCTGCAGTGCGGCAGCCGTGGCGGCGGCCCGCAGCCGGGTCCACAGGACCAGATCGTCCTTGCCCTGCAGAAGGTGCAGCGCGGTCTCCAGCCTGGTGCGGGCGCCGGCGTGGTCGCCGCGGCGGTTGCAGACCACGGCGGCCGTCCACCACCCCTCGGCCGCCTGCGCGGGGGCGGCCGAGGGAAGCAGGTCGCGCTCCAGTTCACCGACGTGCCGTGCGGCCGCGTCCAGCCGGCCCAGCTCCGTCTCGATGCTGATCAGGACCATGAGGGCGGCCATGGTGTCGGACGGGGCCAGTTCCTCGGAGCGGGCGATGGCGAGCGCCTGGACGGCCGCCGGTTCCGCCGTCCGCATGTCACCCAGCGCGCGCGTGCAGCGGGCGTACTGCACCTGTGACCGCGCGCGGAGTTCGGGTGCCTCCAGCACCTCGCTCAGCTCGATGAGTTCGAGCAGGCGGGTGCGTTCCTGTGCGTGGTCCCCGGCGCGGCCGGCGGTGCGGCTCAGCAGCCACAGCGCCTGCCAGCGAGCGGCGGGATCCGCGCCGGTGTCCTCGTCGACCGCGCTGCTGAGGGCCGTGGTGTCGGCGGTGCCGGACGGCGCCGACAGCGCGGCCGCCAACTCCAGGGACAGGGACCGCTGTGACGAAGGGGCCGTCAGCGCGGACGCGTCCACGCCCAGCCGTTGCGCGAGATAGGCGGTGGCGCGTTCGGTGGGCGGGCGTTCGCCCGACTCCAGACGTGACAGGTACCCCGTCGACATGCCTTCGCCGACGAGCTCGGCCTGGCTCAGACCCCGCTCCAGCCGGAGCCTCTTGAGGCGGCGGCCGAAGTGCGGTTGCTCGAGCATCTCCCACCCCTGCTCCCGTGATTCACGCCAGACCTCCGTCCTCGGCCGTTCGATCGGAGGCCTGAAGTTGTCAACACTTTACGAAGCCCGTGATAGGGCGGCAAGTTGTTACCTGTCGGCCAACCTCCCTGCTCAGTAGGCGTGTTGCGGTGGCTCCGCGGTCGCCCGACACGCGCGCGGACCCTGAACACCGCTGCCGTACCTGGGAGTTGGCAAGTTGCTCAGGTCACCTGGCAAACTCTTGCCACGGGAGTTGCCGCGCCTTAGCCTCAAAGATGCCGTCCTGATGCGATTCCCCCAACTCGTCTCATGGAGGTTCCCGTGCCGCGCCACGCCCGACCGGGCTCAACGCGAAGGTCCGTCCCGCGGCTTCCCGTGCTCGCCGCACCCGCCTCTTGCGCGGATCCGGCGGAGCGCCCCCCGAGCCGGTACGACACCGGCACCCCCGGCTCGTCCGCCTCCCTCCGGCCGGGCTCGGCGGCTGCCTCGAGCGGTGAGATCGAATGGCCATGACAACGTTATCGGCGGAACGGTCCCCGGACGGACGCATCCGCTCACCCTGACCTCCTCGGGACACGGCTTCCGCCGCCAACCGATCCCGAGGACGCGGAGCACCGGGCCCCGGCCGCCGACGCGGCGACCGAGCCCCGTACCGGACTCCCGCCGACACCCAGGCACCCACGCGCCGGTGCGCTCCGCACGCACACTCCTTCCAGCCCCCCATGCGCAGCAAGAAGGACGGTACGTCCGTGGCGACCACGAGTTTCCCCGACGCCTCGCCCCGCAGGCACCACCGCACCGCACACCCCGCCCCTCCCGTCAGCCGCCTCCCCCCAGGGGACGGCCCCCGGCGCGCCACCCCGTCGCGGGCCGTCTGCACCGCCCACGTCTCACCGGCGGATCTCGTCGTGACCGCCGCGGAACCGGAATTCGCCCGGCAATTCGGCCTGAGCGCCGACGAGATATGCGGGCACCGCCTTCTGGATCTCCTGCATTTCCCCGTGTCCGCACGTCCGAGGGAACAATTCACCGCTCTCTCCTCCGGTCGCCGGTCCCGGTTCACCGAAAAGGCCAAGGGAAAGGACGCCGCGGGCAGCCTTTTCCCCGTGGAGATCACCGCCCTCGCCGTACGCGGTCTGACCGGCGGATCCGCCGGCGTCGTCGTCCTTCTCCGCCGTCTCACGGCCGCCGGCGCGCCGCAGGCGGACCCCGCCCCGGCACCCGTCGACGGGCCGGTGCTCAGCACCCTCGACGCACAGGTGCTGGAGGGCGTCGCGCGCGGCGAGTCCACCGTGCAGCTCGCCTCCCGCCTGTACCTCAGCCGTCAGGGGATCGAGTACCGCATCGGGCAGATGCTGCGCAGATTCGACGCGCCCAACCGCCCCGCGCTCGTCTCGCGCGTGCACGCGCTGGGCATGTTCGCCGCCGGCCAGTGGCCGCCGCGCGTGCTGCCGGAACGCATCCAGCCGTAGGCACAAGGATCGTTTCCGGACGAGGGTCGTGGTCGTCATCGACGCCACGGCCCTCGTCACGCCCGTTCGCCCCCCGGGGGGGGGGGCGCGAGCCGGCGCGGTGGAGCGGCGGACCGGCGCAGGTCGGCACGCCTCGCCCGCCTCGCCGTACGCCGCGCGCGGAGCCGGCGGACGCGGGACGCCGCGTGCGCCCCGCTCAGGCCGCCGAGGGCTGCCACGCCTCCTGGAAACGACGGCGGGCCCTGAAGAGGCGGGAGCGCACGGTGCCCACCGGCAGCGCGAGCACCTCGGCCATCTCCTCCTCGTTCAGCCCGTAGGCGCGCAGGGTGAGGACCTGCCGATGCGCCCGGGACAGGCGCTCCAGCACGTCACTGATGTGCACCGCGTCCCACGGGTTGTCCTGCGCCTGCGACTCGACCTGCGAGCAGGTCTGCTCCTCGCCGAAGCGTTTGGCGGTGCGCATCGCCTCGCGGACCGTCACCGAGCGCACCCAGCCGTAGAACGCCGCCGGCTCGCGCAGCGTCTTCAGGCCTCGGTAGATGGCGAGCAGGGCCTCCTGGGTGGCGTCGGCCGCGTCGTCACGGGTGACGGACCGGCAGATCCGTGCGACGTAGGGGGTGATGAGGGTCAGCAGATGGTTCATCGCCTGCGCGTCGCCCGACTGGGCTCGCGGCAGCAGCGTCAGGGGGGAAGGGAGTTCGCTGACGGTGGTCATGTCGAGGGAGCACTCCTTGCGGCGACCGGGCGTGGGCGGGAACGGGGCGGCGCTCAGCCCGCGTCGGCGGTGGCGGGCTCGCGCCGGGCACTGGCGAAGGCGAGGAGGCCCGCGAGCACGTCGTCGCGGAAGGCCCGCACGAACGACGGGCTGAAGCAGGCGGTCCAGTGCGGGAACTCGATGGACAGACGGCCCTCGAAGGAGACCACGCATGCCATGACGGGACTGCGCCCGGCCTGCGGGAAGTAGTGCTCGCGGGCGGGCACCAGACGGACGTCGGCCGCCCGCAGGCCCTCGGGCAGCCGGGGGCCGGGCACCACCCCCATGTTGGTGGCGATCACCGTGGCCAGCTGCAGCGCCGGGGTGCGGGGGATCTCCGGGGTGATCCGCATCTCCTGGAAGTGCCCGCCGTCGGCGATGAAGTCGCTCAGGCGGGCATGGACGGTACGCGCGACGTCCAGCGGGTCGCAGGCCGCGGTCACCTCCAGCGTCTGCAGGTGCGTGGTCACCGCCGGCACCATGACGGACGCCGGCAGCGGCGGCGTCAGCCGGGAGCGCAGGTCGACGGGGGACAGACAGCCCAGGGTGCGGGGCCCGTCGCCCTCCAGGCGCCGCCGGGCCGCCGCCAGCAGGGCCGCGGCGACCGACGCGTGCACGGACACACCGGCCTGCCGTGCCGTCCGGCGCAGCCGCGCGGTGTGCTCCGTGTCCAGGGTCAGCCGGCACACCTCGATGTGCCCCTCCCCCGCCCCCTCGGCCGGCGCGGTGCCCGGCACGTCGTAGGGCACCAGCTCGACCGGGTGCTCACGCGTCTGCCGCACGCGCTGCTCCAGGTATGCGGCCGTGTCCGCCTCGACCGCCGGCGGCAACAGCGCGCTGACCGGCTGCGGCCACTCGGGGCTGCCCGCGTCCGCGGTGTCCACGGCCGGGAGCCGCCCGTGGGTGACGAGCGCCCGGTAGTGGTCCCACAGCGCGTTGTGCAGGGCGATGCTGCTGTGGCCGTCGGTCACCGTGTGGTCGATGACCAGGACGAACAGGTGGTCCTCGCCACCGGGGGCGCTCACGAGCACCGCGCGCGAGAGCGGGCCGCCCACGGTGAGCGGCCTGTTCAGCTCCGTCGCGTACGCCTCCTCCAGATCGCCGGCGCGCCTCTCGAGACGGGGGCGTCCCCCGTCGTCCAGCAGGGTCAGCGCGTGCCCCGCACCGTCCGCCACGATGCGCGAGCGCAGCGTCGGGTGAGCCTGCGTCACGGCGTCGAACGCGGCGGCCAGCGCCTCGGCGTCGACGCGCCCGCGCAGGGTGCACGACAGCACCGCTCTGCTCCGCTGGCCCACGTAGAGCGTCTCAACCGGACACAGCGCACGCTGCATGACGTCTGCCCTCTTCTCGGTCGTCCAACGGGTGCGCCCGGGCACGGCACCGACGGATCGCCGGCGTTCGGCCGCGGGCATCGGGGAGTCGCCACGAAGAATGCACCGGACGGCGCCGCCGGATCCACCGGAAAGGCCCTGGGAAAGCGAAGTCCCGTGAATTCCCTAGAAGTCGGCGTGTCCCGGAACACTCCCCGGCGTCGCGCACTTTGGGGAAATCCCTGAATCGGCCGCGCGGGACCGGGATCGCCTTGACCCGGCGCCCCGCGGTGGCGCACCGTCATGTGCCGGAGAACCGGGGCCGGGATGGCACGCATCCCCCACGCCCCCGGCGTGCGACCTCCCCTTCCGCCTCGTGGACCGGCCCGGCGCGCATCGCACACGCGAGGGCGGCAGGAGGCGGCGGCCGCACCCGTCCGATCCGGTCGTGCCTTCGCCGGCCGGGACACTACGGCTTGCCACGTGAGGGTTGTGCTATGTCACTCCAGCAGGACGAGCGGCGTCCGCTGTCAGGGGCCCAGGAGGGCCTCTGGTACGCCGGGCGGCTCGCGTCGGACAGCGCCGCGTACAACACCGGCGAGGCGGTGGAGATCCACGGGCCGCTCGACACCGGCCTGTTCGAGACCGCGCTGCGCCGCACGGTCGCCGAGGCGGACACCTTCGCCCTGCGTTTCGTCGACACCGACGAGGGCCCCCGCTGCCATCGCGCCGCGGACGCGGACGACTGGCCACTGCACCACGTCGACGTCCGCGACAGCGCCGACCCCGAAACCGCCGCCTGGGACTGGATCCGCGCCGACCTGGCCACCCCGGTGGACCTGGAGAAGGGCCCGCTGTTCTCACACGCCCTGCTGACCCTCGCCCCCGACCGGTTCATCTGGCTGCTGAGGGCGCACCACATCCTCCTCGACGGCTACAGCTACAAGCTCCTCGGGCGCCGCCTGGCCGAGACCTACAACGCGCTCGCCGCGGGGCGCGAACCGGACCCCGCCGGTTTCGCCCCGGCGAGCCGACTCCAGGCGGACGAGGCCGCCTACCGCGCCGGCGACCGCTGCGCCCGGGACCGCGCCCACTGGGCGGCCCGCCTCGCCGACCTCCCCGAACCCGCCCGGCTCACCTCCCGCACGGCCACCCCCACCGCCCCCTTCCTGCGCCGCACCGCCGAACTGGCGCCCGCCGAGGTGGACGCCCTCGACCAGGCCGCCGCGCGTCTCGGCGTGGCACGCAGCGACTTGCTGGCCGCCGCCACCGCCGTGTACCTGCACCGGATGACCGGCAGCAGGGACCTGGTGCTGGGGCTGGCCACGATGAGCCGCCTGGGCAGCGCCGCGCTGCGCACCCCCGGCACCGCCTCCGACATCCTGCCGCTGCGGGTGGCCGCCGCCCCGGACACGCCGCTCGCGGACCTGGTCCGGACCGTCGCCGAGGAACTGCGCGCCCTGCGCCGCCACCAGCAGTACCGCGGCGAGTACCTGCGCCGCGACCTGAACCTGCTGGGCACGGGCCGCCGCCTGTTCGGTCCGGTGCTGAACATCGTCCCCTTCGACGAGTCGCCCGTCTTCGACGGCCACCCCACCACCTGGCACCACCTCTCCGGCGGAGCCGTGGAGGACCTGCAGATATCGGTCCGGCCCGGCGTCGACGCCGGCGGCCTGTGGCTGGCCTTCGACGCCAACCCCGCCCTCTACGACGAGGACGAACTCGCCCTGCACCGCGACCGGTTCCTCACCGTCCTGCGCCGGCTGACCGAGACCGCGCCGTCCACCGCCCTCGCGCAGCTGGACGTCCTGCTTCCCGGCGAGCACCCGGGCGACGCCGCCGCCTCCGCGTATCCCGTCGAGCACACCCTCACGCAGCTGTTCGAACAGCGAGCGGCCACCGTCCCCGAGCGGACCGCCGTCACCTGCGGCGACACACACCTCACCTATGCCGCGCTCAACGCCGAGGCCAACCGCCTGGCCCGGCTGCTGACCGAGCGCGGTGCGGGCCCGGGCCGGGTGGTCGCGCTGGCGCTGGAACGCGGTGCGCGACTGCTGCCCGCCCTGCTGGCCGTCCTCAAGACCGGTGCCGCCTACCTCCCCCTGGACCCCGGCCACCCGGCCGAGCGGCTGCGCCTGGTCGTCGAGGACGCCGCCCCGGTCACCCTCGTCACCGAACGCGCCCACGCCCACCTCGCCGGCGACGCGGTCCCCGCCCTCCTCCTGGACGACCCGCGGACGACGGCGGACCTCGCCCGCCGTCCCGCCGACGACCTGACCGACGCCGACCGCGACGGGCCGACGAGCCCCGCCGACATCGCGTACGTCATCCACACCTCCGGCTCCACCGGCCGCCCCAAGGGCGTCCCGGTGCCGCACGCCAACGTGGTGCGCCTGTTCTCCGCCGCCGCGGAGCACTTCGCCTTCGGTCCGGACGACGTGTGGACGCTGTTCCACTCCTACGCCTTCGACTTCTCCGTGTGGGAGATGTGGGGCGCGCTGCTGCACGGCGGACGCCTGGTCGTCGTCCCCCACGCCGTCAGCCGCTCCCCCCGGGACTTCCTCGAGCTGCTCCACCGCGAGGGCGTCACCGTCCTCAACCAGACCCCGTCCGCCTTCGAGCAGCTGATCGACGCCGATCTCGAACGCGGCGGCGACAGCGGGGCGCTGCGCTACGTCGTCTTCGGCGGCGAGGCCCTGCGTCCGGCCCGGCTGCGCCCCTGGGCCGACCGGCACGGCCTGGACCGCCCGGCTCTGGTGAACATGTACGGCATCACCGAGACCACCGTGCACGTCACCCACCACCGCCTCACCCGGGCCGATCTGGACGACCCGCGCCGCGGCAGCGTCATCGGCCGGCCCCTGTCCGACCTGCGCGTCCACCTCCTGGACGCCGAGGGACGGCCGGTGCCGCCCGGCGCGAGCGGCGAGATGTACGTCTCCGGCGCCGGTGTGGCCGCCGGGTACCTCCACCGGCCCGAGCTGACCGCCCAGCGCTTCCTCGACGACCCCTTCGGTCCGCCCGGCACCCGGATGTACCGCTCCGGCGACCTGGCGCGGCGCCGCCCGGACGGCACCCTCGACTACCTCGGCCGGGCCGACGCCCAGGTCCAGATCCGGGGCTTCCGCGTCGAGCCGGGCGAGATCGAGGCCGTCCTCGCCGCCCATCCCCGGGTGGCCCGGGCCGCCGTCGTCGCCCGCCGCGCCGACAACGGCGCCCAGCACCTCGTCGCCTACGTCCTCACCGCGGGCGACACGCCCGCCGACCCCGCCGAGTTGCGCGCCCACGCGGCCGCCTGCCTGCCCGAGCACATGGTCCCGGCCGCCTGCGTCCCCGTCGACGCCCTGCCCCTGACCGCCAACGGCAAGCTGGACGTACAGGCCCTGCCCGCGCCGGACTTCACCGCCGCCGCCTCCGGCACCCGCCCCGAGACCCCCCACCAGGCGCTGGTGTGCGCCCTGTTCGAGGACGTGCTGAAGCTGCCCCGCGACACCGTGGGCACCGACGTCGACTTCTTCGACCTGGGCGGCGACTCGCTGCTCGCCACCCGCCTGCTGGCCCGGCTGCGGCACGACACCGGCGCGGAGATCCCCATCACCGTCCTGTTCGAGACCCCGACCCCGGCCGCGCTCGCGGCACGGCTGGCCGCCCACTCCACCGACGTCGCCGACGCCCTGCCCCGGCCCGTCCTGGGAGCCGCGGTGCGTCCCGAGCGGGTGCCGCTGTCCTTCGCGCAGGAACGCATGTGGTTCCTGCACCGGCTCGGCGACCGGGCCGCCACCTACAACATCCCGCTCGTGGTGACACCGCCCGCCGACCTCGACGCCGACGCGCTGGAGGCGGCCCTCGGCGACCTGGCCGACCGCCACGAGAGCCTGCGCACGGTGTTCGCCGAGCACGACGGCACGCCCCACCAGCGCGTCCTGCCGCCCGGCACGCTGCGCCCGCGTCTGCGCCGGGTCGACTGCCCCGCCACGGAGAGCGCCGCCCACGTCGACGCCGCCCTGCGCCACCGCTTCGACCTCGCCGCGGAAAGCCCCCTGGCCGCCTGGCTGCTGGGTCCGGCCGACGACCGCACGCTGCTGCTCCTGCTGCACCACAGCGCCGCCGACGGCTGGTCGCTGCGCCCGTTCGCCGAGGACCTGACCGCCGCCTACGCGGCCCGCCGTGCCGGCCGCGCCCCCGAGTGGACGCCGCTGCCGGTGCAGTACGCCGACTACGCCCTGTGGCAGCGCGCCCTGCTGGCCCCCGCACCCGACGGCACGGGCCGCCTGGAGCGGCTGACCGCGCACTGGCGCACGGCCCTGGCCGGCCTGCCCGAGGAGTGCACGCTGCCCGGCGACCGGCCGCGCCCCGAGGCGCCGCGCGGCACCGGCGCCCACCTCGAGACGGTCGTGGACGCCGCCCTGCACCGCGACCTGCTCGCCCTGGCCGACCGCGAGGGCGCCAGCCTGTTCATGGTGCTGCACGCCGCCGTCAGCGCCCTGCTCACCCGCTGCGGCGCCGGTGAGGACATCGTCCTGGGCACCCCGGTCGCGGGCCGCACCGAACCCGCCCTGGACCAGCTGGTCGGGCTGATCACCAACACGCTGGTGCTGCGCGCCGACACCTCGGGCGACCCCGCCTTCCGCGACCTGCTCGCCCGGCTGCGCACCGCCGACCTGGCCGCCCTGGACCACCAGGACCTGCCCTTCGACCGACTCGTCGACGAGCTCAACCCGCCCCGCCACCCCGGTCGGCACCCCCTGTTCCAGGTGATGCTGGCCCTGCAGAACAACGACCCCGCCGTCCTCGAACTCGACGGGCGCCGGGCCCGGTTGCGGCCGATCGCCACCGGCACCGCCAAGTTCGACCTCTTCGTCGACGTCCTGGAACGGCACACCCCCCAGGGCGCCCCCGACGGCCTCACGCTCCACGTCGAGTACGCCACCGACCTGTACGACGGCTCCACCGCCGACGCCTTCGCACGCGCCCTGCACGACGTCCTGCGCGCGGTGAGCACCGACCCCGCCGTGCGCGTCGGGCGGTTGCCCACGGTCCCCGAGCGCACGCCCGCCCCGTCCGGGCCCGCCGTCGCGGAGCTGGAGGCGGCCGCGCTGTCCGTGCCCGGCATCCGCGACGCCCGCGCGCTGCCGGCCGCCGACGGCCGGGCGCCACGCCTGTTCGTGGTGCCGGGGCGTGCCGACGCGACGGAACGCGTCGAGGAGGTCCTGGACCGCGCGGGCCACGGCACCGTCCGGGTGACCGCCGTCAACGCCCTGCCCCACGACGAGGACGGCCTGCTCGACACCGACGCGCTGACGGCCCTGCCCGCCGTCGACCGCACCGCGACCACCGCCTGGCGCGAGCGCCTGACCCGCGTCCCCGGGGTGACCCACGCCGAGGTGACGGTCGAGGACGCCCCCGAGGAACTGGGCCGCCGCCACGCCGGGCTCGCCGACCGCGCCCCGGACACCACCGGCACCGAGCCCACCGGCAGCGGCACGCCGGCGTCCGCCGTACCGGCGCTCAGCGAGGGCCCCGCGCTCGTCGAACCGTCCGTCTCCAGTTGGGCGCAGGCCCTGCGCCGCGCCGCGGAGCGGGCGCGGGGCGACATCGTCCACGTCCACGCCGACGGCAGCGAGCACCGGCGCAGCTACGCCTCCCTCATCCCCGAGGCCTCCCGCGTCCTGGCCGGACTGCGCCGGGCCGGACTGCGCCCCGGCGACCAGGTCATCCTGCAGTGCGACGCCACCGAGGACTTCCTGGCCGTGCTGTGGGGCTGCGTCCTGGGCGGCTTCGTCGCCGTCCCGCTGACCGTGCCCGCCTCCTACGACACGCCCTCGGCGGCGCTGACCAAGCTGGAGGGCATCTGGCGGATGCTGGGCCGGCCCTGGATCGTCTGCTCCGCCGACCGCGAGGCCGGGCTGCGCGAGCTGGCGGCCCGGCAGGAGTGGCCCGCGCTGCGGCTGACCACCGCCGACGCGCTGCGCGCGGCGCCCGAGGACCGCGACTGGCATCCCGCCCGGCCCGACGACCTCGTCCTGATGCTGATGACGTCCGGCAGCACCGGCCTGCCCAAGGCGGTGCGGCTCACCCACCGCAACGTGCTGACCCGCTCGGCCGCCACCGAGCAGATGAACGCCCTCAGCTCCCGCGACGTCTCCCTGAACTGGATCCCCCTCGACCACGTCACCGGCGTGGTGATGTTCCACCTGCGGGACGTCTACCTGGGCTGCCGCCAGATCCACGCCCCCACCTCGTGGATCCTGCAGGACCCGCTGCGCTGGATGGACCTCGCCGACCGTCACCGGGTCACCGTCACCTGGGCGCCCAACTTCGCGTTCGGTCTCCTCGCCGAGCAGGCCGACCGCTTCGCCGACCGCGCCTGGGACCTGTCGCCGATGCGGCTGGTGATGAACGCCGGCGAGGTCGTCGTGGCCGCCGCGGCCCGCCGCTTCCTGCACGTGCTCGAGCCGTTCGGCCTGCCGCAGGACGTGATGCACCCCGGCTGGGGCATGTCCGAGACCTGCTCGGTGGTCACCGACGCCGTGCTGCCCGGCGAACCCGTCCCCGGCGAGGGCACGTTCGTCAGCTGCGGCCTGCCCTACCCCGGCTTCGCCATGCGCGTCGTCGACGACACCGGCACGGTGCTCGCCGAGGGCGACGCCGGCCGTCTCCAGGTCCGCGGCACCTCGGTGACCGGCGGCTACCACGACAACCCGGACGCGAACGCGGAGGCGTTCACCGAGGACGGCTGGTTCGACACGGGCGACCTGGCGTTCCTGCGCGCCGGCGAGCTGTACATCACCGGACGCGCCAAGGACGTCATCATCGTCAACGGCGTCAACCACTACAGCCACGAGATCGAGGCGTGCGTCGAGGAACTGCCGCACGTGGTGCGCAGCTTCACCGCCGCCGTCGCGGTGCGCTCCGCCCCGTCCGCGCCCACCGACGAACTCGCCCTGTTCCTCCACCTCTCCCCCGAGGCCGCCGACGGGGACACCGCCGCCGCCCTGCGGGAGATCGCCGGCAAGGTGACCCGGGAGATCGGCGTCAGCCCCGCCTTCCTCGTCCCGGTCGCCCGGGACGCCGTTCCCAAGACGGAGATCGGCAAGATCCAGCGCACCAAGCTGCGCAAGAGCTTCGAGGCCGGCGTCTTCGACGAGGAGGTGCGCGCCACCCAACTGCTGCTGGGCACCGCCGCGACCGTGCCCGACTGGTTCCTGCGGCCGGTCTGGCAGCGCGCACACCGCCACGGCCCGCGGCAGGCCACGCCCGGCCGGCACACCCTCGTCCTCGCGGGCGACGACCCGCGCTCCCTGCGGATCGCCGAGCGGATCGCCGGCACCCTGCGCGCCACGGGCGAGCGGTGCACCGTCGCCTGCGACGGCACGTCCTACGCCCGTCTCGACGCCGCCCGCTACCGGATCCGCCCCGGCGAGCAGAGCGACCTGGCCGCCCTGCTCGACCAGGTGGAGCACGACCAGCGGCCGGTCGACGCCGTGATCCACCTCGGCGGGCTGCGCGGCACCGACGACACGCCGCCGGCACGGCACGACACGCCGGCTCTCGACAGGGCGGCGGCACCGCACGAGGAGAGCGGCACGCTGTCCCTGCTCGCCCTCGCCCGGGCGCTCGCCTCCCGGACCGGACGGCAGCGTCCCGTCGACCTGGTGTACGCCACCGCGGGCGCCCAGGGCGTGCGCGCCGGCGACCGGGTCCACCCGGGGCACGCGATGGCGGGCGCCCTGCTCAAGTCGCTGACGGAGGAGCTGGGTCGGCTGCGCGGCACGCACGTCGACCTGCCGCCGGACGCCGACGAGGACGCGCCCGCGCTGCTGCTGGCCGAGGCGCGCGTCGCCGCCGACGCCGCCGAGGTGGCGTACCGCGACGGCCACCGCCTCGTACGCCGTCTCGCCCCGCTGCCGGACGCGCTCCCGCGTCCGAGGCCGGCCGCCCCCGAGGGCTTCACCCTGCTCACCGGTGGCCTGGGCGGCGTCGGCGGCGAGGTCGCGGCGCATCTGCTGCGCACGCCCGGCACCCGGCTGCTGGTCCTGGGCCGCACGCCCGAGGACGACCTGGACGCCCCGGCGGACGGCCCGCGGCGCGGGGAGGTGCTGCGACGGCTGCGCGAGCTGGGTGAGGTCCGCTACGCCCGCGCCGACGTCACCGACGAGTCCCAGGTGCGCGCCGCGGTGGACGCGGCCACCCGGGCGTGGGGGGTCCCCCTGACGTCCGTGCTGCACCTGGCCGGGACGCTCGTCGAGCGCCCGGTGGGCGAGCTGGACGAGGACACCTGGCGGCAGGCGGTGGCGGCGAAGGCGGGCGGCGCGTGGACGCTGCACCGGCTGACCGCCGACCACCCGGTCGCCTCCTTCGTGACCTTCTCCTCCGTCAACGGCTTCTTCGGCGGCGCCATGAACGCCGCCTACGCCGCCGCCAACGCCGCGCTCGACGCCCTCGCCCTGTACCGCCGGGGCCTCGGTCTGCCCGCGCAGTCCCTGGCCTGGAGCATGTGGCGCGAGCAGGGCATCAGCCGCGGTTACCGGCTCGCCGCGCTCACCGAGGCCCGCGGCTACCGGCTGCTGGACGTGCCGGCCGCGCTGCGCTCCTTCGACCTGGCGCGCACGCTCGACCTCCCGCACCTGCTCGTCGGCGCCGACCGCACCGCCCCCTGGGTGCGCAGCCACGTGACGGCACCCGTACGACCGGTGCGGCGCCCCGCCGCGCGCCTCGGCCTGGCGGACGGCACCGACCTGGGCGCCCTGTACCGCGCGGCGAGCGACGCCGCCCGTGCGGCGGGCCTGGTCGACGACTGGGTGCTGCGCTCGGCCGGCACCGCCGACCACCCCGAGCGGGCCGACAGGGGTGAGGAGACGCGGCATCTGGAGAGCAGGCTCGCCGAGGTGTGGTGCGCGGTGCTGGGCCGCGACCGGGTGGGCCTGGACGAGAACTTCTTCGACCTGGGCGGCAACTCGCTGCTGCTGGTCACCGCGCAGAGCGCCGTCAACAGCGCCTTCGACGCCGATGTGTCGGTGGTCGACCTGTTCGCCCACCCCACCGTCCGCGCCCTGGCCCGCCACCTGGCGGCCACCACCGGCACCGCCGCCGCGCAGCCGTCACCGGGCCCGGACACCGCGGGCGCCCGGGCGGACGGCCCGGCCGGACACCGGTCCGCCGAGCCCGCCCCCAGCGGTCTGGACCGCGCCAAGGAACAAGCACGACGGCAGCGTGCGGCCCGTGCCCGCCGCACCGCACGCCACGGAAAGGACCGCGGCCATGCATGACACCCCCGCAGCGCACGCCGAGGAGGAAGTCCCCGCCGTCGCCGTCATCGGCATGGCGGGCCGCTTCCCCGGCGCCGACGACCTGGACGCCTTCTGGGACAACCTGGCGGCCGGCCGGGAGTCGGTACGCCCCGTCAGCGACGAGGAGTTCCTCGCGGCGGGCGGCGACCCGAGCGACCTCGACGACCCGTCCCTGGTGCGCATGGCCTCCGTCGTGGAGGGCGTCGACCGCTTCGACTCCGGCTTCTTCGGCTACAGCCCCGCCGAGGCCGCCGTCGTCGACCCGCAGCAGCGGCTGCTGCTGGAGACCGCCTACCACGCTCTGGAGGACGCCGGCTGCCTGGGCGAGGGCCGCGACAGCGGGGCGTTCGGCGTGTACGCGGGCAGCGGCGACAGCCGCTACTACCCCGCCCACGTCCACCCGCGCTTCGCCGGGCAGCCCGGCTCGGTCGCCCTGGTGCACGCGGCCACCGCCAACTCCCTGGGGACGCTCGCCACCCGCGTCTCCTACGAACTGGGCCTGACCGGCCCGAGCGTGTCGCTGCAGACGGCCTGCTCCACCGCGCTGGTCGCCGTGCACACCGCTTGCCAGGACCTGCTGGACCACCGGTGCGACACCGCGCTGGCGGCCGCGGTCTCCCTCAACCCCTCGGCCGCCCTCGGCTACCGGCACGTGCCCGACGGGCCGTTCTCCCCCGACGGCCACTGCCGCGCCTTCGCCGCCGACGCCGCCGGCACCTCCTCCGGCGACGGCGTGGGCGCCGTCGTCCTCAAGCGTCTGGAGGACGCCCTCGCCGACGGCGACCGCATCCGCGCCGTCATCCGCGGCAGTGCCGTGAACAACGACGGGCGCCGCAAGGTCGGCTTCAGCGCGCCCAGCGCCGCCGGACAGACCGAGGTCGTCCTCGCCGCGCAGGCCCAGGCCATGGTGGACGCGGGAACCATCGGCCTGATCGAGGCGCACGGCACCGCCACCAAGCTCGGCGATCCCATCGAGGTGGCGGCGCTCACCGAGGCGTTCCGGCAGAGCACCGACGCGCGCGGGTTCTGCGCCCTGGGGTCGGTGAAGACCAACATCGGCCACCTGGGGGCGGCCGCCGGCATCGCCGGGCTCATCAAGGCCGTGCTGGCGCTGGAGCACCGCCGGATCCCGCCGAGCCTGCACTTCGACCGGCCCAACCCGCTCATCGACTTCGACTCCGGCCCCTTCCGGGTGCCGACCGCCCTGGAGGACTGGCCGGAGCGCGAGCACCCGCGCCGGGCCGCCGTCTCCGCGTTCGGGATCGGCGGCACCAACGCCCACGTCATCCTGGAGGAGGCCCCGCCCGCCTCCCCCGCCGCGCCGCGCCCGCCCGAGGACGGCCGCCGCCTGGTGCTGCCCCTGTCCGCCCGCACCGCCGGCGCCCTGCGCGGCCAGGCCGACGCCCTCGCCCGGCACCTCGAACGCCGTCCCGACCTGCGCCTGGACGACGTCGCGCACAGCCTGCGCACCGAACGGCCCGCCCTGCGCCACCGCCTCACCGTCACCGCCTCCTCCCGCGAGGAGGCCGTCGACGCCCTGCGCTCCGCCGCGCCCGTCACCCCGCCCGCGGGCGACGACCCGGCCCGGGTGGCGTTCCTGCTGCCGGGCGGCGGCACCCAGTACCCCGGCATGGGGGCGGAGCTGTACCGCGAGAACGCCGTGTACCGCGACACCGTCGACGAGTGCGCGCGCATCCTGCGGCCCGTCCTCGGCGGCGACCTGCGCACCACGCTCGTCGAGCGCCGCCCGGGCGACGACACGGAGGCCTTCCTCGGCCTGGTGGTGACCGAGTACGCGCTGGCCCGCACGCTGATGGAGGCGGGCGTGCGCCCGGACGCCCTCGTCGGCCACTCGCTCGGTGAGTACACGGCCGCCTGTCTGGCCGGGGTGATCGACCTGGCGGAGATGCTGCCCCTGGTCACCGAGCGCATCCGGCTGATCAGCTCGGCGGGCGGCGCCACCACCGGCGTCGCCGCACCGGTCGAGGAGATCGAGCCGCTGCTCGACGACCAGTTGTCCCTGACCGCCGTCAACGGCCCCACCGCGTGCACCGTCGCCGGGCGCCTGGACGCCGTCGCCCGCTTCGAGGCCGAACTCACCCGCCGGGGCGTCCCCTTCCGCCGACTGCGCATCCCCGTCGCCGCCCATTCCCACGTCCTGGACCCGGTCCTGCCCGCCTTCGAGCACCACCTGCGCCGGGTCACCCTGCGCCCGCCGCGCATCCCCTACGTCACCAACGTCACCGGCGACTGGATCACCGACGCGCAGGCCACCTCCGTACAGCACTGGCTGGACCACACCCGGCACACCGTGCGGTTCGCCGACGGCATCACCGCGCTGTGGGAACGCCTGCACCCGGTGCTCGTGGAGATCGGGCCCGGGGACACCCTGACCAAGCTGGCCGGCAACCGGCTCGCCGACCGGGCACCGGTGACCGTCACCACCATGCGGCACGCCAAGGCCGAGGCGGCCGACGGATTCGTCCTCGCCGAGGCCCTGGGCCGGCTGTGGAGCGCGGGCGTCGACAGCGCCCTGCCCCCGGCACCGGACACCGCCCGGCGGGTGCCGCTGCCGCCGTACGCCTTCGAACGCCACCGGCACTGGATCGACGCGCCCGGCGCCCGTACGGACCCGGCCGCGCCCGGCACCCCGGCCGCGACACCCGTCCCCGGTGCCCTCGCCCCGCGCCCTCGGCTGACGACGCGGCACGTGCCGCCGCGCACCGACCGCGAGGAGGCGGTCACCCGGCTGTGGGAGGAGACCCTCGGCATCGGCGGCATCGGCGTGCACGACAACTTCTTCGACCTGGGCGGCGACTCGATGCGCGCCGTGCTCCTGGCGGGCCGGCTGCGCCAGGAGGGCGTTCTGGACGTCCCCGCGGCGAAACTGCTGGCCGCGCCCACCGTCGCCGGAATACTCGCCGAGGAACCGGCGGACGCCACGCCCGGGACGGCTCCCGCCACCGCGCTGGGCCCGCTGCTGCCGCTGCGCGCGGAGGGCACCGCCGTCCCGCTGTTCTGCCTGCACCCCGGGGCGGGCGTGTCCTGGCGCTACACCGGCCTGCTCCCCCACCTCGGCGGCGACCAGCCCGTCTATGGCGTCCAGGCCCTGGGTCTGGACGGCACCCGGCCTCCCGCGCCGGACGCCGCCGCGATGGTCGCGGCGTACCTCGACGTGGTGCGCCAGGTGCAGCCGCACGGCCCCTACCGGCTGCTGGGCTGGTCCTACGGCGGCTTCGTGGCCCACGCCATGGCCTGCGCGCTGCAGGAGGCCGGGGAACGGGTGGACCTGCTGGCCATGCTCGACGCGCCCCAGCCGCACGGCACCCCCTACGACCCCGGGACGGCCGAACGCCAGGTCGCGGCCCTGCTGTCCCGGGTGGCCGGCCTGCCGGTGGCACCGGGGGCCGGGGCGGCGGACGTGGAGCGCGTCCTGGACCGTATCGAGGCCGACGCGCAGAGCGCGCCGATCACCCGGGCGCAGGCCGCGGCGATCGCCACGGTCATGCGCAACAACCTGCGCATCGCGCCGCAGTTCGCGCCCGGCCGCTTCCGCGGCGACGTGCTGTTCTTCAGCGCGGCCGAGGAACCGGCCACGGACTTCGCCGGCGACCTCGCCGTCCAGCCGGGCAAGGCCGACGCGTGGCGCCCGTACGTCGACGGCACCCTCCACGACCACCAAGTCCCTTGCGGGCACTACGAGATGACAGAGCCCGAGCCGATCGCCCGCATCGGTGAAACGGTCGCCAAGGCCCTGCGCGCCCTGAGCGTCTGACCCCCGGCCGGCCGGTTCGCCCCCGCGGGCCCGCCCCTGCACCCGAGTGCACCCCCGTAGCCCGACCGTCCCCACCCGAGTACGCCCCGACCGTTCAGGAGACCCCGCGTGACCGCGACCCAGGACCTCTACGAGCTCGGCGACGCGCCCGAGATCGGCACCGTCCCCCGCCGGATGTACGCCTCGCTCATCCGCCGCGAGCGCTACGGACGGCCCGTCGACGCCTTCCGCACCGAGGTGGTGGACGTCCCGCCCGTGGGCCGTGGCCAGGTCGCGGTCAAGGTGATGGCGGCCGGCATCAACTACAACAACGTCTGGGCGGCACTGGGCGAGCCGCTCGACGTGATCACCGCCCGGCAGAAGGCCGGCGCCACCGAGGACTTCCACATCGGCGGCTCGGACCTGTCCGGGATCGTGTGGGCGGTCGGCGAGGACGTACGCGGCGTCGGACTCGGCGACGAGGTCGTGGTCCTGGCCAGCCGCTGGGACGAGTCCGCCGAGGACGTCCGCCTCGGCGCCGACCCGGCCTTCTCCTCCACCCAGCGCGTGTGGGGCTACGAGGAGAACTACGGTTCCTTCGCGCAGTTCGCGGTCGTCGACGACTACATGTGCCATCCCAAGCCGGCCCGGCTGTCCTGGGCGGAGGCCGCCTGCTACATGGCGACCGCCGCCACCGCCTACCGCCAGCTCTTCGGCTGGCAGCCGCACACCGTGCGACCGGGCGACCCGGTGCTGATCTGGGGCGGCGCGGGCGGGCTCGGCTGCATCGCCATCCAGCTCGTCCGCCACGTCGGGGGGATCCCGGTGGCGGTCGTCTCCAGCCAGGAGCGCGGTGAGTTCTGCCTCAAGCTCGGCGCCGAGGGCTTCATCGACCGGCGCGAGTTCGACCACTGGGGACGGTTGCCGGACACCTCCGACGAGGCGGCCACGGCCCGCTGGCTGAGCGGCGCCCGCGCCTTCGGCCGGCGGTTCTGGGAGGTGCTCGGCGAACGCCGCAACCCGCGCATCGTGCTGGAGCACTCCGGCGCCGACACCGTCCCCACGTCGATGTACCTGTGCGACAACGGCGGCATGGTCGTCCTGTGCGGCGGCACCACCGGCTACAACGGCGACGTGGACCTGCGCTTCCTGTGGATGCGACAGAAGCGGCTGCAGGGCTCCCACGTGGCCGGCGCCCGTGAGGCGCGCGAGGTGACCCGGCTGATCGCGCAGGGCGTCATCGACCCGTGTCTGTCCCGGACCTTCGCCTTCGACGAGATCGGCCTGGCCCACCAGCTCATCCACGACAACCGCCACCCCGCGGGCAACATGGCGGCACTGGTCAACGCACGCCCCGACTCCTGACCGGCGAAGGCCCTTCCCCCGGCGGCGACGCCCCGGGCGAAGGGCCTTGCGGTTCCCGAGGGCTCAGCGGTCGCTCAAGCGGCCGGCCAGCCGGGCGATCAGGGGGACGCACGCGCGCAGGTGCTCCTGCTCCCGCGCGCTGAGGGCGTCCTCGATGGCCGCGTTGAGCCAGTCGGCGCGCCGAGCCCGTTCGCCGCTCAGGCGGGCGCGCCCGCGGTCGGTGATGTGCAGCAGCAGCTTGCGGCCGTCGGACGGGTGCGGTTCGGCGCGCACCAGGCCGGCGCCCTGCAGGTCCTTGACGGTCTTGGCGGCCGACTGGTGCGTCACGCCGCGCAGGTGGGCGAGTTCGGCGGTCGTGTGGGGGCCGCCGCGATCGAGGTGGCCGAGGACGGCTGCCTCCCCCGCGGGCATGGTGTCGACGGCCCGTGCGGCGCGCACCAGTTCCCCGACGGCGCGCCGCAGGTCTTCGGCGAGGGTGTCGTCCATGCGCTCATCCTAGCGAGCTCACACAACCGTATTGTACAGTCCAGTTGTACAACTTGGTTGCACAGTTCACGGGAGGAGCCCGCCATGCGGCTCATCAAGTACGGCCACGCCTGCGTCGGCGTCGAGAAGGACGGCCGGCGCCTGGTCGTCGACCCGGGCGGCCTGACCGACCCGCGGGTGCTCGACGGGACCGACGCGGTCCTGGTCACCCACGAGCACTTCGACCACTTCTCCGAGGAGAACCTGCGCCGGGCCGCCGAGGCGAACCCCGCCCTGCGGATCTGGACCAACGCGTCCGTGGCCGGCCGGCTGGAGGGCCTGGGCGGCCGGGTGACGGCCGTCGGCCACGGCGAGGCGTTCGAGGCCGCCGGCTTCACCGTCGAGGTCCACGGCGCCTGGCACGAGACCATCCACCCCGACATCCCGCGGGTGGGCAACATCGGTTTCCTCGTCGACGGCGCCCTCTTCCACCCCGGCGACGCCCTGACCGTCCCGGACGTCCGCGTGGACACCCTGCTGCTGCCGGTGCACGGCCCCTGGTCCAGCACGGGCCGGCTGATCGACTACGTGCGCGAGGTCGCGCCCCGCCACGTCTACGCCGTCCACGACGGCGCCCTCAACGACACCGGCCTCGCCATGGTCGGCGGCCTCCTCGGCGCGGGCGGCCCCGGCACCGGCGCTCCCTACGACCGCCTCGCCGTCGGCGCCGGGGTCGACCTTCCCGCGGCGTCGGCCCAGCCCAGCGCGTAACTGAACACGCCCGCGCCGACCGGCAGGACCCTCACCCGCACCGCGCACGCCGGACCGGTGCGCGGAGCGATGCACAGTGCGTCGCCGCACGGCTCGGCCCGCAGGTCCCGCAGCGTCCCCGTCGGGGCGGTCACGGTCTGACCGGCCGCGAGGCACAGGGCCTTCCACGCGGCCTCCTTCGCGGAGAACAGGCCCGTCAGCGACCAGGGCCCGCCCCGCGCCCCCGCGGCGGTGCCGAGCAGCCGCTCCTCGTCCGGGCCCAGCACCAGCCGTGCCGCGGCGTACGGCAGCGGCCGCAGCTCCAGATCGCAGCCGAGCGGGGCGTCCTCGCCCGGCCCGCGGGCCACGGCGACGGCGACGCCCGCACTGTGCGAGATGGACGCCGCCCGTCCGCGCGGAAACACGGGCAGTCGGCCCGAGCGGGGAATCTCGCCGCACTCCAGACCCACCGCGCGCAGCGCGCGCCGAGCCGCGTGCCGCCCGGCCAGGAACTCCAGGCGGCGGCGCGCCGGCATCGGCGCGACGGCGGACTCCTCCGCGGGACCGGCCGGTCGAAGCCGCGGCTCCCCGACGTGGGCGATGCCCAGGCCGAGCCCCGCGGCGGCCGGCAGCGGACCGAGCCGCCGCAGCGCGCCGACGGTGTCGTCCCCGTCCGGCGCGAGCCGATCAGGGGGCCGGGCCCCGCCGTCACCGCCTTGCGGGCACAGGGGGGAATGCGCAGCGGGCTCGACCGGGCCGTCCGCACCGCCGTCCACCGTCAGACCCGCAGCAGCTTCTTGACGATCTTCCCGGCCGGGTTGCGCGGCACCTGGTCGATGAACTCCACCCGCCGCGGGCGCTTGTAGGGCGCGAGCAGCCGGGCGACGTGCTGCAGCAGCTCGGCCGCGCTCGGGTCCGCGCCCGGCTCCGGCGTGACGTACGCCAGGGGCACCTCGCCGTAGTCCTCGTCGGGCATGCCGACGACCGCCGCGTCGTGCACCGCCGGGTGGGACGTCAGGGCGCGCTCGATCTCCGAGGGGTAGACGTTCTGACCCGCGCGGATGATGACGTCCTTCGTGCGGTCCACGAGGCTGATGCGGCCCTCGTCGTCGACGAAACCGAGGTCGCCGGTGCGGATCCAGCCGTCGAGGGTGATCTCGCGGGTGGCCTCCGGGTCGTTCCAGTAGCCCTGCATGACGCCCGGCCCGCGCACCACGATCTCGCCGATCTCGCCGCGCGGCACCTCCCGGCCGCCCCGGTCGACGGCCCGGGCGGACATGCCCGGCACGACCCGTCCGCACGGGATGCGGGCGGCGACGTCCCCCGGCGCGGGGTGCTCGTCGGGGCCGAGGGTCACGAAGGGACCGCCGACCTCGGTCATGCCGTACACCTGCCGGAAACCACAGCCCAGCCGCCGCACCGCCTCGGCGTACACGTCCAGCGGCATCGGCGCCGCGCCGTAGAGGATCTCCCGCAGGGAGGAGAAGTCGGTGTGCTGCGCGGCCTTGGCCTGGAGCATGAACCGCAGCATCTGCGGCACCATCCACAGGTGCGTGGCACGATGGCGTTCCACCGCGGTCAGCGCCCGCTGCGGGGTGAAGCCGGGCATCAGCACCACGGTGGCGCCGGCGGCCAGGTAGGTGAGCGACACGACCATGCTGCCGTGGTAGAGCGGGCAGCAGTTCACCATCACGATGTCGTCGGTGGGCCGGGCCATGACCAGCCAGCCCAGGGCGATCGCCCGGAACGACCCGCTGTCGACGGTGACGCCCTTGGCCTGTCCGGTGGTCGCCGAGGTGTGCAGGACGGCGATCGGGTCGCTGTCGGCCACCCGGGGGAGTTCCCGCTCGGGCGCCAGGGTGCCCAGCGCCGCGAAGGCGGGCTCGTCCAGCGCCACCCTGGTGCGGACCGATTCCGGCAGCCGGGGATGGCGGTCCAGCAGCTCGGACTCGCCGAGCACGGCCACCGCGCCGACGCGCTCGATGATGCCGGCGACCTCCGGCTCGGCCAGGCTGTGGTTCAGCGGCACGAACAGCGCGCCGAGCCGGGCGAGCGCGAAGTAGCTCTCCAGCACCTCGACGCGGTCCTTGGACAGGACGGCGACGCGGTCACCGCGCCGGACACCCGACTCCGCCAGGCCCAGAGCCAGTTCCATTGTACGGTCGTGCAACTGCGCCCAGGTGACGCTGCGTCGCTCGTCCACGAGCGCCGTCCGGTCCGGCCAGCACTGCCGGTTGCGCTCCAGCAGCTGCGTCAGCCACATCACGCACCGCCGGCGGCGCCGGCGACGGAGCGCTCGGCCACGAACCGCTCGTAGTCGGCGATGGTGTGCAGCCGCTCCATGTCCTCGGCGGTGATCTCCACCCCGAGGCGCTGCTCGACGAGCAGCACGAGGCGCACCAGGTCCCCGGAGTCGATGCCGCTGGCGGCGAGGTCGACGTCGTCGCCGACCTCGCTCGCGTACTCGCCGGTGCCGGTGAGTTCGACCAGCAACTCCCTGATGGTGCTCATGGTTTCCCCTTTCGCCGCGGCGTGCCGGCGGCCGTGCGGTTCCCGACTGTCACCTCCTCAAGAGGCGAGCGGGGTCCGGTCGCACTCCCCGGGCGGACCCGTGAGCTTTGTCACGCGCCCACGTGTCGCACGGCGGGATAGCCGGGGCCGTCGCCCGCCCTCATTGACAGGACGAAGACACCCGCTCCGCCCGGTCCGCCCGCTGAGGCGGGACCCGGGCGTGCACCGACCGGAGGAGAGATGCGCGTGCCCAGGCAGCCGGTGGGGGACCCCACGGGAAGGCACCCCGTACGCCTTGCCGCCGCGGCGAACCTCGCGCGGGCGGACGGTGCCGCGTGAGCGCGCGGACGACCGCCGCCGGCAGCCGGCAGGAGGAGCTGCTCGCGCACTTCGACACGCTGATCGCCGACGGCGGGACGATCGAACCGCGCGACTGGATGCCCGACGGCTACCGCCGCATGCTCATCCGCCAGATCGCCCAGCACGCCCACTCCGAGATCATCGGCATGCAGCCGGAGGGCGCCTGGCTGACCAGGGCTCCCTCCCTGCACCGCAAGTCGGTGCTCATCGCCAAGGTCCAGGACGAGGCGGGCCACGGCCTGTACCTGTACTCCGCCGCCGAGACCCTGGGCGTGGACCGCGCCGACCTGCTCGACGCCCTGCACAAGGGGCAGCAGCGCGCGTCGGCCACCTTCAACCACCCCGCGCTGACCTGGGCCGACACCGGAACCATCGCCTGGCTGACGGACGGCGCCGCCGTCATCAACCAGGCCCCCCTGTGCCGCACCTCCTACGGACCGTACGCACGCGCGATGCGCCGCGTCTGCCAGGAGGAGGCCTTCCACGTGCGCCAGGGCTACGACCTGATGCGCGCCCTGTGCGAGGGCACGCCCGAGCAGAAGGCGATGGCGCAGGACGCGGTGAACCGCTGGTGGCTGCCGGCGGTGGCGCTGATGTTCGGCCCGCCCGACACCGAGGCGGGCGGGGCCGACGCGCGGACCGCCGCGCCGGGGGCCGCGGTGTCCCGCCGCGCGATGGCCTGGGGCATCAAGCGCCACACCAACGACGAGCTGCGCCAGCGCTTCGTCGACCAGTGCGTCCCGCAGGCCGAGCGCCTCGGCCTGACCCTGCCCGACCCGGCCGTCCGCTGGAACGAGGAGCGCGGCCACTACGACTTCACCCCCGTCGACTGGGACACCTACCGCGACGCGCTGGGCGAGGACACCCATTGGGCGCGCCGGCGGATCGCCCACCGCAGGGCCGCCCACGAGGACGGCGCCTGGGTACGGGAGGCCGCCGCCGCGTACGCGGCACGCGGGGCGGCCGTCGGATCGCCGGCCGGCCACGAGACGGCCGGCCCGCACCAGGCCGCCCCGCGGACGCAGGAGGAGGACGCATGAGACACGACGCGGAGGGCGCACCCGCGTCCTGGGAGGTCTTTCTGCGGGCCCGGCGCGGCCTGGCCCACCAGCACGCGGGATCCGTGCGCGCCACGGACCCGGACGCGGCGCTCGCGGTCGCCCGGGACCTGTACACGCGCCGCGGCGAACCGCTGTCGCTGTGGGTGGTGCGCTCGGACGCCGTGCACGCCGCCTCCCCCGACGAGCACGACCCCTACTTCGCGGGCGCCCGCCACAAACCGTACCGGTACCCCGACCACTTCCCACCGCTGAACGACGAGCCGCTGCACGAGGAGGGGCCGGACGGTGACCACGACCAGTGACGACCGGGCAGGCACCGTGACCGCCCACCGCGCCGCCCTGAGCGCACCCGGCGGCCCGCCCGCGGCGGGCAGGTACGGGGGCACGGCGGGCGCCGGGGACGTTCGTGCGGACGCCGACCTCGCCCTGTGCCTGCTGCGCCTCGGCGACGACGCCCTCGTCCTCGGACAGCGGCTGTGCCAGTGGATCACGCGCGCCCCGACGATCGAGGAAGACCTCGCGCTGTCCAACATCGCCCTGGACCTGATCGGCCACGCCCGCGCCCTGCTCACCCGCGCGGGACGACTCGACGGCACCGGACGCACCGAGGACGACCTCGCCTTCACCCGCGGCGAACGCGAGTTCACCAACACCCTGCTGACGGAACTGCCCAACGGCGACTTCGCGCAGACCGTCGCCCGCCAGCTCGCCTTCACCCACTACGCGGTTCTGCGCTACGCGTCCCTGGCCGGCTGCCCGGACCCCGAACTCGCCGCCTTCGGCACCCGGGCGGCCAAGGAGGTCGCCTTCCACCGGCTGCACGCCGACCGCTGGACCCGGCAACTGGGCGGCGGCACGGCCGAGAGCACCCGCCGCATGCAGCGAGCACTGGACCACGTCTGGCCCTACGTCGGCGAGCTGTTCGACGAGGACGACGCGACCCGGCGCCTGGCGGCCGCCGGGACCCTGCCCTCGCCCGCCCCCCTGCGCCGGGAGTGGGAACAGCGCGTCGCCGGTGTCGTCACCGGCGCCGGACTCACCGTGCCGAAAACCACCTGGCAGGCCCGCGGCGGCCGATCCGGCCTGCACACCGAGGAGTTCACCGCGCTGATCGCCGAACTGCAGTCGGTGCACCGGCAGTTCCCCGGGGGGACCTGGTGAACGCGACCGTACCGGCCCCGGCCCCCCTCGACGCGGCGGAGGTGCGCAGGCGCGTGGAGGCGCTGCCCGACCCCGAGCTGCCGGTGATCGGCCTCGGCGACCTGGGCGTGGTGGGCTCGGTCGGCCCGGGACCCGACGGGACGCTGGAGGTCGAGATCACGCCCACCTACCTGGGCTGCCCGGCGCTGCCCGCGATCACCGCCGCGGTCCAGGACGTCCTGACCGCGTGCGGCCACCCCGACGGACGGGTGCGGCAGGTGCTGTCCCCTCCCTGGACGACCGACCGCATCAGCCCGCACGGCCTGCGCGAGCTCGCCGCGCACGGCATCGCCCCGCCGGTGTCCACGGCGGCCGGCGGCCCCGTCCCCGTGGAGCTGGGCGCCGTGGCCTGCCCGCACTGCGGCTCGCGCGCCACCCGGCCGCACAGCCCCTTCGGTCCGTCGCGCTGCCAGTCGGTGATGTGGTGCACGGCGTGCCAGGAGCCCTTCCCCCACCTGACCGCGCTGTGAGGCACACCGTGAACACCACCGCCGTCCCGCCGGCCGCCCCCCGGGACCTGCCCGCCGGCCAACTCCGCGGCCCCCACCCCCGCACCCGCTGGCACCCGCTGACCGTCACCGAGGTGCGCCGCCTGACCGCGGACGCGGTGGCCGTCACCTTGGACGTGCCCGCCGGCCTGCGCGAGGTCTTCGCCCACCGGCCGGGCCACCACGTCGTCGTCCGCCACCGCCGCGCCGGCGGGGAGCTGCGCCGCAGCTACTCCGTCTGCCCGCCCCCGCACGATGCGACCGCACTGCGCCTGGTGATCAGACGCGGCACGCCCGACGGCTTCGGCGCCCATGCCGTCAGCCGCCTCGTGCCCGGCGACCGACTCGAAGTGTCCGCCCCCACGGGCCACTTCGCCCTGCCCGACCTGCCCGGCGCCCACCACGTCCTGATCGCGGGCGGCTCGGGCATCACCCCGCTGGCCGCCATGGCCGCCGAGGCGCTGCGCCGGGACACCACCTGCCGGGTGTCCCTGATCCACTCCGTCCCGACCGCCGCGCAGGCCCTGCTCGCGGACGAACTGGCCACGCTCAAGGACGCCTTCCTCGACCGGTTCACCGTCCTGTACGTCCTCACCCGCGAGGACCGGGCGAACGGTGACGGACCGTTCGACGGACGCATCGACGCGGGCCGGCTGTCCCGCCTGCTCACCGCCGTCGACGCCCGGCCCGCTCCGGACACCGCCTTCGCCCTGTGCGGACCACCCGGGCTGGTCGCCACCGCCCGGCGGTTCCTGGCCGAGCACGGCGCCGATCCCGCCCTCGTGCGCTGGGAGCTGTTCACCTCCGGCGGCACCCCGGAACCGGCCCCGGAGCGGGCCGACCGGGCACGCACCGCGGGAGAGTTCCCGGCCGGGGCGGCGCCCGCCGGGACGAGCCGCGTCACGGCGCTGCTCGACGGGCGGCGCCGGCCGGCCACCGTCGGCTCCGGGGACACCGTCATCCTCGACGCGCTGCTGCGCGCCCACCCCGACGTCCCCTACGCCTGCCGCGAGGGCGTCTGCGGCAGCTGCCGCGCCAAGGTCGTGTCCGGGCAGGTCCACGCGGAGCGGCAGTACGCCCTGGACGAACGCGACCGCGCCCAGGGCTACACCCTCGTGTGCCGGGCCCGACCGCGCACCCCCGAGGTCGTCCTCGACTTCGACGCATGACACCCGCTCCCACCCCCTGCCGGCACGCAGCGAAGGAGACGCACGTTGAGCACCACCGCCCGTCTTGAGGGAAAGACCGCCCTGGTCACCGGAGGCAGCCGGGGCATCGGCCGGGCCATCAGCCGCCGTCTCGCCCACGACGGCGCCCTGGTCGCCGTGCACTACGGCCATGACCTGTCCGCCGCCGAGCGGACGGTCAAGGAGATCGAGGCCGACGGCGGCCGCGCCTTCACCGTGCACGCCGAACTCGGCGTCCCCGGCGACGCCGACACCCTCTGGTCCGCCTTCGACCGGGCCCTGGCCGACCAGGACGCCGGGACCGGACTCGACATCCTCGTCAACAACGCGGGCATCACCGTCCCGCGCCGCATCACCGACGTCACCGAGGCCGACTACGACCGGGTGTTCGCGATCAACACCAAGGCGCCGTTCTTCATCATCCAGCGCGGCCTGGACCGGCTGCGCGACGGCGGCCGCATCGTGAACATCTCCTCCGTCGCGACCCGCATCGCGTTCCCCGCGATCGTCTCCTACACCATGACCAAGGCCGCCCTCGACCACCTCACCCTGACGCTCGCCCAGGAACTGGGACCGCGGGGCATCACCGTCAACGCCGTCGCCCCCGGCTACACCGAGACCGAGATCAACCCCACCCTGAGCATCCCGGAGATCCGCCGCAGGTACTCCGAGGCCTCCGCCTTCGGCCGGCTCGGCCGGCCGGGCGACATCGCCGACGTGGTCTCCTTCGTCGCCGGCGACGACGCCCGCTGGGTGACCGGCCAGTGGATCGACGCCTCCGGAGGCGCCCACCTCGGCGTGTGACCCACCGAGGCCCCCGGCCGCACGCCACGCACGCCCCGGGCCCTCCGCCCCGCTCCCCCACTCCCGACGCACCACACGGCCGTCCGACCCCGCGGCCGCAGCACCAGGAGACACGATGACCAACCGCCCGTCCGCCCTCGCCGAGCCGGTCCCGGACGACTCCCTGACCCGGCCCTTCCCCGGCGCCAGCCCCTACGACGGCTACGTGCAGGCCTCCGTCCTCAACACCCTGCAGCACCCCCTCACCGACGCACCGGACGAGATGGGCTTCCTCGTCACCACCCAGGTGATGGAGCTGTGGTTCACCCTGATCGTGCACGAGTGGCGCACGGCACGGGTGGCCTTCGCCAAGGACGACCCGCACGCGGCCATGAGCGCCCTCGTCCGCAGCCGCCGCGCGCTGACCGCCCTCAACGGCGCCTGGGCGCCCATCGCCGCCCTGACCCCCGCCCAGTTCAACGGGTTCCGGGCGGCGTTCGGCAAGGCGTCGGGATTCCAGTCGGCGATGTACCGGCACATGGAGTTCCTCGTCGGCGACAAGTCCGCGGCCATGCTGCGCGCCCACCGAGGCGACCCGGTCGTCCACGAGGCGCTCGCCGAGACCTACCGCGAACCGTCCCTGTACGACGAGGTGCTGGCGTTCCTGCACCGCCAGGGCCTGCACGTGCCGCTCCGGGTGAGGGAGCGCGACGTGACGGGCCCGTACACCTCCGATCCCGCGGTGGTGGACATGTGGCGACAGATCTACGCAGGGCCGCAGCACCACCCGCACCTCGCCCTGGGCGAACTGCTCACCGACATCGCCGAACTCGTCACCCGATGGCGGTTCGAGCACGTCCTGGTGGTGCGGCGCGCCATGGGCGCCAAACCCGGCAGCGCCGGTTCCGCGGGGCTGGCCTGGCTGGAGAAGCGCGCCGCCCGCCCGGTCTTCCCCGAGCTGTGGGAGGTGCGCGGTGACGTCTAGGGTCGTCTCCGCCTTCGCCGCCGAGGAGGAGCAGCGGGTGCTGAGCCTGAAGCCGGTGCTCGCCCCGGTCCACGGCCGCTACGGCGACCACCCCCACCAGGTCTACGACTCCTGGCCCGCCGGCGGTTCCGACGCCCCGCTGGTGATCCTGCTGCACGGCGGCTACTGGCGCTACGACCGCATGCACCTCACCCCCTTCGCCGCCTACCTCGCCGAGCAGGGTTTCGACGTCCTGCTGCCCGGCTTCCGCCGCTCCGGCGGCGCGGGCGGCCACCCCGAGACCTTCGACGACGTCGCCCGCATCGTCGACACCCTCCCCCGGGGACGGCCGTACGTGCTGGCGGGCCACTGCTCCGGCGGCCACCTGGCCCTGTGGTGCGCCGCCCGCGGCCTGCTGCCGGCCGGCTCGCGCTGGCACACGCGCACCCTGCCCACGAGCGTGCTCGCCCTCGCCCCCATCACCGATCTGGCCGCCACCCGCCGCGACGGCCTCAGCAACGGAGCCGCCCTGCAACTCCTGGGCGGTGAGGAGCACTTCGAGGAGAGGCTGCCGGAAGTCGACCCGCTGACCCTGCTGCGCGACGCCGGCACGACCGGTGTGCCCACCGTGCTGCTGCACGGCGCCGTGGACGAGGAGGTCCCCCTCAGCCAGTTCACCGACTACGCGGCCGTCCACCGGGACCTCAGGACGGTCGTGCTTCCCGGCACCGGCCACTACACCCTCATCGAACCGGGGGCGCCCGGGGCCCGCGCCGTCGCCGACACCCTGCGGGAGATGGCGGCCGCCTTCCGCCCGCAGCACCCCGACCGAGCGGACGAGGAGCCCGCACGCCGATGACCACCGCACCGACGGCGCCCACCGCGGCGCACGCCTCCCTCGCCGAGCTCGCCGCCCGCCTCGACGCCGAGGACACCCTCGCCCCCCTGCGCGACCGCTTCCTGCTCCCCCCGGACGTCGTCTACCTCGACGGCAACTCGCTCGGCCCGCTGCCCGCCGCCGTCCCGCCCGTCCTCACCGACGTCGTCGCACGGCAATGGGGCACCGACCTCATCACCTCGTGGAACGACAACGGCTGGTGGCAGGCGCCCCTGCGGGTGGGCGACACCATCGGCGCGCTCATCGGGGCCGCGGCGGGCCAGACGGTGGCGGGCGACTCCACCACCGTGCAGCTGTTCACCGCGCTCGACGCCGCCGCCGCGCTCCGCCCGGACCGCACCCTCCTCGTCACCGACCCCGACCACTTCCCCACCGACCGCTACGCGGCCGACGCCGTCGCCGCCCGCCGCGGCCTGGACGTGCGCCGGGTGCCCCCGGCGGACCTGCCCCGCTTCCTGCGGGCCGAGGGGGACCGGGTGGCCGTCGTCAGCTACTCCCCCGTCGACTTCCGCACCGGCGAGCTGTACGACATGCGGGCGCTGACGCGGGCCGCCCACCGTGCCGGAGCCCTCGTCCTGTGGGATCTGTGCCACGCGGCCGGAGCGCTGCCCGTCGAGGTCGACGCCCTGGACGTCGACCTCGCCGTCGGCTGCGGCTACAAGTTCCTCTCCGGCGGCCCCGGCGCCCCCGCCTACCTGTACGTGGCACGCCGCCACCACGCCGCGCTGCGCACCCCGCTGCCCGGCTGGAACGGACACGCCGACCCCTTCGGCCTGCGCCGGGACTACGAACCCGCCCCCGGCATCGCCCGGGCCCGCATCGGCACTCCGCCGATCCTGTCCCTGCTCGCCCTCGAAGCGGCCCTGACCGCCTACGACGGCGTGGACCTGGCCGAGGTCCGCGCCAAGAGCCTGTCCCTGACCGGCTTCTTCCTGCGCTGCGCCGACGAACTGCTCACCCCTGCGGGCTTCACTCCCGTCACCCCGGCCGACCCCGACCGCCGCGGCAGTCAGGTCTCGCTGCGCCACCCTCACGCCCGCGCGCTGACCCGCGCGCTCGCCGACCGCGGCGTGATCGCCGACATGCGCGCCCCCGACCTGCTCCGCTTCGGCGTCAACGCCCTTTACACCACCCACCAGGAACTGCTCACCGCCGCGCAGCGCCTCCACGACATCGCGGCCGGGTCCGCCTACGACCCGGCGCCTCGGACGTCGGGTCCGGTGACGTGACGCCCGGTCTCCCCCCCCCGCCGGAGGGGAGACCGGGCGTCACGGCCGGCCGGCAAAGGATCCGGGCGAGGCCTCGCCACCCGTCACGAGAAAACCACGACCGTCCGCCCGGCCGGACTCCACCTCGCGGGCATCTTCCTCTGGTCCGCCTCTGCCCCCAGGGAAGTTGCCCGATGTCGGCTGTACGCGGACCGGTGCGCCCATGGTCAGCGGCTGCCGGCAGCACCGCCGCCATGAACGTCATCCGTACCACCCCGCCGCGGCCGCTGCCGCCCGTTGTCCTTCGTTCTCACACCGGCGCCAGGGGGCCGACAGCCTCGGTTCGCTGCCGTCCTGGCCGGCATGGAGTTCCGCGGCCCCCCGCTCCGGGGCCGCGGCTCGGCCTCACCGGGTGAGTTCACCCCGAGCAGGTCCTAGCGGCCGATCTTGTCCAGCTCGGCGAGGTCCTCGTCGGAGAGCGAGAGTCCCGCGCCGGCGACGTTCTCGCGCAGGTGCGCCACCGACGACGTGCCGGGTATGAGCAGGAGGTTCGGTGACCGCTGCAGCAGCCAGGCCAGGGCGACCGACATCGGCGTCGCGTCCAGCCGGGCGGCTACGGCGGAAAGCGCCGCGGACTGCAGCGGGGTGAAGCCGCCGAGCGGGAAGAACGGCACGTAGGCGATGCCCTTGGCGGCGAGGTCGTCGATCAGCTCGTCGTCCTGGCGGTAGGCGAGGTTGTACATGTTCTGCACGCACACGATCGGCGCGATCGTCTGTGCCTCGGCGACCTGCTCCGCCGTCGCGTTGCTCACTCCCAGGTGCCGGATCAGGCCCTCCTGCTGGAGTTCGACGAGGGTTTCGAAGGGCTCGGCGAGCGAACCGGGCCGGGGACCCCGGGCGTCGCCGAGCCGGAGGTTGACCGCGTCGAGTGCGTCGAGACCGAGGTCCTCGAGGTTCTCGTGGACGGCGCGGCGCAGGTCCTCGGGCCGCCTGGCAGGGGGCCATCCACCCTGCTGATCGCGGACCGCGCCGACCTTCGTGACGATGCGCAACGAGGCGGAATACGGGTGCAGCGCTTCACGGATCAGCTGGTTGGTGACGCGTGGTCCGTAGGCGCCGGCGGTGTCGATGTGGGTGATCCCGAGGGCGGCGGCCTCACGCAGGACGGCGAGCGCGCCGTCGTGGTCGCCGGGCGGGCCCATGACCCCGGGACCGGCGAGCTGCATGGCTCCGTAACCGAGGCGGGTGACGGTCAGATCGCCCAGGGTCCAGGTGCCGCCGGGCAGTGACGGGGAGGGCGTGTTCATGGTGTCGCTCATGCCGTCGATGGTCGCTCGCGGGCAAGCGTCGCATCCAATACCGGCTCAGCGCCCTGTCATACCCAGGAGGTATCACCGAAGTATGGTGGGGTCATGGACATGTTGGAGACCCGCGAGCTGAGGTACTTCCTGGCCGTCGCCGAGGAACTGCACTTCGGTCGTGCCGCCGAGCGCCTGGGCATGACGCAGCCGCCGCTGTCCCGGGCGATCCAGCAGCTCGAGCGGCGCCTCGGCGTCTCGCTGCTGAAACGCAACCGCCGCGGCGTCGCCCTGACCGGCGCCGGAGAGATGCTGCTGCACGAGGGCCGTGCGGCCCTCGATGCGACCACCGCCGCCGTCCGCCGCACCCGCCGCGCCGGTGGCGCCGACCGTCCGGGCGGCCCCCGCAACCGCCTGGTGCTGGCGGTGAAGGCCGGCGCGTTCCACGAGCTGTTGCACAAGCTTCTCGACGCCTACGCGGCCGAGCCCGACGCCGCCGAGATCGAGGTCCTGCCGAGCGGCACGTGCGAGCAGGAAGAGATGCTGCGCGACGGCCGCGCTGACGTGGCGCTCATGCACAAACCGTTCAACTCCCTCGCCGGGTTCGACAGCGAGGAACTGACGACCGAAGGGCAGATCGCCGTCCTGCCCGCCGGACACCCCCTCGCCGCGCACAGCACCCTGTCGCTTGCCGACGTCAGCGACATCCCCGGTCTTCCGCTCGCCCGCTGGGCCCGCAACGGCACCTACCCACCCGGCCCGGGTCCCGAGATCCACGACCAGACGCAGCTGGCCCAACTGATCGCACTCGGACGCACCGTGGCCGTCTTCCCCGACTCCGCCCGCGCCTGGCTGTGGGCCGAGCACACCGCCGTCCCCCTGACCGATGCGCCCCCTGTGGTCACCCACATCGCCTGGCCCGCCCACAGTCGCTCCCTCGCCCTCGCGGGGCTGGTCCGCACAGCCACACGGCTGTGACCGGCCTCCGGTACTGGTGGGCCAAGGTCCCGGGCCGCGAGCGGGGACTGGCCGTCGACGCCTTGGGCCCGGTGATCGCGGTGGCGGTGCTCGCCGCATCCGTCCACGACGACGCCTTCGGCACCGCCCTGCTCGACAAGGTCGCGACAGGCATCGCCTCGGATGCCGCCCTCCCCGGGCGCTCGGTCGCGCCGATGAGCGGACACGTCTGCCGGCCCGCCGGGAAAACCCGTTGCGAGTGACCCGCGTCGGATGTCTGATCGGTCCGCCACCGACCGGGGAGGGAACATGAGGGCGTCGCTGCCCACCCCCTCGTTGCGCACCGCTCGTCTTCGACTGCGCGCCTTCGAGGACGCGGATGCGAACGACCTCTTCGCACTGCAGAGCAGCGCCCACATCCTGCGTTACTGGGACTCGCCACCGTGGACCGAACGCTCGCGTGCCGAGAAGTTCATCGCTGCTTGCCGGCGGATGGAGCAGGAGGGTACCGGGACACGGTTGGCCGTGGATCGTGTCTCCGACGGGGCGTTCATCGGCTGGTGCACCCTGAGCAGTTGGAATCCGGACTTCCGCAGCGCGTCGCTCGGCTACTGCTACGACAATGCAGCGTGGGGCCAGGGCTACGCGACCGAGGCCGCGCGCGCTCTGCTGGGGTGGGCGTTCGACACGCTGGACCTGAATCGCGTCCAAGCCGAGGTCGATACGCGCAATGCGGCTTCCGCCCGCGTGCTGGAGAAGCTCGGCTTCGTGCGTGAGGGGACGTTGCGGGAGGACTGCGTCGTCAACGGCGACGTCTCCGACTCGTGGGTCCACGGCTTGCTCAGGCGGGAGTGGCAGCAGTCGTCCGAGCCGGCTCCCACCCACTGAGTCCCGTCGCTCGGCACCCGGTATCGGCCAACCCCACCAACTGATCACTGCGCCTCATCCCCACACAACGGCGAGCCGGACAAAGAGTCGCACACCGGCCTCTGACCCGATCTTCAACCTGTGCGGCGGGGCCGTGGAGCGGGAGCACGTGTTCGGACGAAGGCCGCTTCCGCGTCCGCCGGACACCGAACCGAGTGATCGAGTTCGAGGCACCGTTCGACACCGGACGTTGAAGATCAAGTGAGGGCCTGTCCGGTGTCGTGGTCTCCGTTGCAGGGTCTCGCGGCTGATGTCGTAGCCTCACGGTGCTGTCGTGCCGATGGCGTGCACGACATCACCGTGAGACTGGAGCGTGTGGGGTGCTGCTGCTCAGCGCCTCGTCTCGTACCTGGTCAGGACCACGCCGCCGGGAAACGTCCGCGTCTCCACCAGGTTCAGGTTCATCCAGCTGTCCAGCGCGGTGAAGAACGGCGTGCCGCCGCCCACCAGGACCGGATGGGCGACGATCGCGTACTCGTCGATCAGCCCGGCGCGCATGGCCGCCCCGGCGAGCGTTGCGCCGCCGATGTTCATCGGGCCGCCGTCCTCGGCCTTGAGCCGGCTGATCTCGGCGATCGCGTCGCCGGTGACCAGGCGGGTGTTCCAGTCGACCTTGTCGATCGTCGAGGAGAACACCACCTTCGGTGTGTCCCGCCAGTTCCGCGCGAACTCGATCTCCGCCGGGGTGGCGTCGGGCCGCTGGTCGCCGGTCGGCCAGTAGGAGCTCATCGCCTCCCACAGCTTGCGCCCGTACAGCGACAGGGCACTCGCCTGCTCGTGGTCGAGCCACCACTGGAACAGCTCGTGGCTCGGCGGTCCGCTCCAGCCGATGTCGTCGCCGGCCGCGGCGATGTAGCCGTCCAGGGTCAGATTCATGCCGTAGATCAGTTTCCGCATGGCCCAGCCTTCCGTCCGTGGGTGTCCGGCGTATGGACCAGCGCGGCGCGGGAAACTCATCGGTGCGCGATCCGGGCTCGCCGGCCGTCCTCGTGCTCGGGGCTCAGCGCGGTGTACTCGGCCGACACGGGCAAGCCACCTGACCTCGCCCTCGCCCTCGCGAGGAAATGCCACGGATGTGGGACTGATCATGGGTGGCAAGGCCGTGAGACAGCCAAGAACGCCCAGGTCACGCAAGATCGGCATGTCACGAGCGGCGAGACCCCACATCTATCGGGCTGCGGACCCGTGCCGGTCCGGGCCGTGGCAGACGGTGTACGACCGGTTCCGGTACTGGCGGAAGGCCGACGTGTTCACGACCCTCCGCGAGGGGGTGATCGCCGAGGCCGCGAGGCAGGGCAAGACGGACGTGTCGCCGGTCAGCGTGGACTCCACGGTTGCGCGCGCCGGCCGGGCGCCGCGTGCGGCGGACCCGGCGGTTCCGGCCGGGCCATTGAGCACGCCGGCCGACGGCGCCGCCGCCGAGTGCGTACTGCAGGGCAGTGGCACTCCCGCCCGCGCTGCCCGTGCGGTGGCAGTGCTCGCGATCGACGCGGCGGCGCAGGAACACGAGCGGCTGCGCCGGTGGGCAGCCCTGTGTGGTGCCGGATCCGGCGAGTTCAGAGGAAGTCGGCGAGCCCGTCGAGGAAGCGGTCCACGTCGTCGCTGGTGTTGTAGGGGGCCAGGCCCGCACGCAGGGCGGGGTCCTCGAGCTTGAGCGCGGTGAAGGGTTCGTGGGCGTAGAACGATCCGGCCGGTGCCACCACGCCGCGCGCGGCCAGGTGTGCCTGGGCCTCGCGGGCGTCGCGGCCTTCGATGGACATCAGCACGGTCGGTGTGCGGTCGGGGGCCTTCGAGTACAGGTCGATGGCGTCGCCCAGGGACTCCAGACCCTCCTGCAACCGTGCGCGCAGGTTCAGTTCGTGCTCGTGCAGGGACACCAGGGAGCGGGTGAGGCGCTCCCTGCGCGAGGCCCCCGTGCCCGGGTCCAGTTCGGCGAGGAAGTCGACGGCGGCGGTGGCGCCCGCCAGGATCTCGTACGGCAGCGTGCCGAACTCGAAACGCTCCGGCACGGTGTCGGAGGACGGCACGAGCTTGTCCGGGCGCAGGGTTTCGAGGAACTCGGGCGCCGCCGCGAGGACCCCGCAGTGCGGCCCGAGGAACTTGTACGGCGAGCAGACGAACACGTCGGCCCCGAGGGCGGGTACGTCCACGAGGTGGTGCGCGGCGTAGTGGACGCCGTCCACGTACACCAGAGCGCCGACATCATGGGCGCGGTCGGCGATCCGGCGGACGGGCGGCTTGGTGCCCAGCACGTTGGAGGCCGCCGTGACCGCGACCAGCCGGGTCCGGGGCGTCAGGGCGTGCTCGTACGAGTCGAGGTCGAGCTCCGTGGTCTCCGGGTCGATCTCGATCCAGCGGACCGTCACGCCGACGCGCTCGGCGGCCTGGACCCAGGGGCGGACGTTGGCGTCGTGGTCGAGACGGCTGAGGACGATCTCGTCGCCCGCGTTCCAGGTCTTGGCCAGGTGGCGGGAGAAGTCGTAGGTGAGCTGGGTGGCGCTGCGTCCGTGGACGACGCCGTTCGCGGGCACGTTCAGCAGGTCGGCGTAGGCGGCGCGGAAGTCCGCGACGGCGTGCTCGGCGTTCAGCTCGGACGGGCTGACGGTTCCCCGGTTGGACAGGGGGCCGGTCAGCGTCGCGGTGACGGCGTCGGCGACCGGGCGGGGGGTCTGCGTTCCGCCCGGACCGTCGAAGAAGGCGAGCCCGGTGGCGAGGGAGGGGAAGTGGGCCCGCAGGGCGGTGAGGTCGATGGCCATCGTCTCGGCTTTCTGTCGGGCGGAGTGCCTGGCGTCACGGTGCCTTTACTGTGGCGTCGACGTCGTGACACGTAAAGCGATGGATCCCGAAGAGAAAGTTCATCAACCGTGAAGTCTCAGCCGGATCTGAAGCTCCTGGCCACCTTCCTGGCCGTCGTACGCCGGGGCTCGATGGCCGAGGCCGCGGTCGAGCTCGGCTACGTGCCCTCCGCGGTCTCCCAGCACATCGCCGCGCTCGAACGCGACATGGGCGTCGAACTGATCACCCGCCGCCCCGGCAGCCGGCTGATCCTCACCGCGGCCGGCCGCTCCCTCGCCCGGGCGACCGAGACGCTCTTCGACGCGACCGCGCGCTTCCAGGACGCCGCCCACGGCATCGCGCATCACGAGATCGCCGAACTACGCGTCGGGACCTACCCCAGCGCCATGACCTACCTGCTCCCTCAGATCCTGTCCACGCTCAGGGCTCGCCGCCCAGGCCCCCGGATCCGTCTCGTCGTCGTGGAGACGGACGAGGGCGTGCCGAGGGTGACGTCGGGGGACCTGGATCTGCTCGTCGCCTACCGCTACCTGCCCGAGGACCCGCCGGCTCCGTCCGACGCGTTGACGATCACCCTTTTGGGGCGCGAACCGCTGGTCCTGGTCACGGGTGCCGAGCCGGGGCGCCGACGCCCGGTGGAGCTGGCCGAATGCCTGGAACGGGAATGGGTCTCGGGCCACGCCCACAGCCCCGACCGGCGTCTGCTGCACCGCTGGGCCGGAGAGCTCGGGATCGCGCCGCAGGTGACGCTGGAGACCGAGGACCTGCACAGCATGCTTGCCATGATCCGGGCGGGCCTCGCGGTCGGCCTGATCCCGGCCACGCTCCTCGGAGCAGGACACGACGCCGGAGTCGAGGGAGTGGTCCTGCCGCCCGGCGTCGCACCGCTTCACCGGGAGATCCTCGCCGTCAGCAGACCCGGTGCCCGCTCCCCGCTCATCGACGAGCTGGTCACGCTCCTGGCCGGTGCCGTGGACAGCACGCGATCGTCGGAGGGGACCAGTCCGGTGATCACGTAGTCGGCCCGATCGTCGAAGTGGCCCGTGCTGCCGGTGTGATCGTGGCCGGCACGTGCGCCCTCACGTACTGCCGCCGGCAGGTGCGCCGCGGGCACACCTCAGGCCCGGACCGACGCCATCCCTCGTGTGTCAGCACGGTGGCGGCCGGCAACACGTGTGGCGCCCTCGCTGAGGCAAGTGACACGGCCGGAGCCGGTGAGCCGGCGGCTTCAGGCCCCGGCCGGTTCCCGACGGTGACGCCGCTCGACGACGAGAGCGATTCGGGCGAGCACGCCGTCGCCCCGGAAGTTGTGCGTGCGACGAAGGGGGCCCGAGCAAGGCACAGCAGGTGTTCCGGCATGGTCCGGCAGCCCTCGCCCAGGGGCAGCTCGACGCATCACGGGAGCTGGGCGTGGAGTGGGCGCAGGACTTCGCGAAGGGGCTGCCGCGTGAGCGTCCGAGCGGTCCTGATCAAGGCTGCTCGGGTGCCGCCTGCTGCAGGTCGGTGGGCGGTGTGTCGGGGAGCAGGCGGGTGAGGTCGACGGCGTGGGGGTGTACGTCGGCGGCCAGGAGCAGCAGGCGCAGCGGCTGCCGGCGCAGGCCCGTCACGGTCGTCCGGCGGTCCGGTCCGTCGAGGGGGGCGGGGGCGAAGAGGAGGTGGAGGCCGGCGACGTCCATGAAGGCTGTGTGGTTCAGGTCCCACAGCAGGTCGGTCACGTGTGCCGGCAGGGCGTCGACGGCGGAGCGCAGCGGGGACAGGGTGTCGAAGTCGATGTCCCCGCGCAGTGTGATGCGTGCGGAGGTGCCGTCGATGGCGGTGGTGATGTTCATGCTGGGCACGCCCCCTTCCGGGGGTTGATGAGCCCAACGGCGAAGCACCCCCGAGGAGAGGGGGTCCACGACGATGGCGGGGGCCCGGTGCCCGGGATGGGGGCAACGCCCGGCTCCCCGAAAGGCCGGCACCCGCGGGTGCCGGTCGGTCTCGTTGTCTGCCCACCGTCGCACACTCCCTCCCCCCTCCGCGACTCCCGCGGGGAAACGTTGTGTGAAGCGCGCGCCCACCAAGGCCATCGCCGCGCGGGGAGAGGCCGTCAGAGCCCGAGCGCGACGGCGCGGCGCGACGCCGCGGCGGCCCCGGCCGACGGCGCGACCGGCTGGAGTGCACCCCGGTCCCCGGCCGCGGCCCTCCAGCCGGCCGGGGACCGGCATCGCGTCGTGTACGACGGCCCACTCCGCGTCGCTCGTGTCCGACGGACACTTCGGTCGCCCGTACGGCCGGTTCCCGGCGCTCCCGAACCGGCGAGCGAGACGATCAATCGCCGTATCCGCCGTCGTCCGCTTCCTCGACGTCCCGTCGCGGCGGCAGTCGTCCGCGCCCTCGAGCCGGCTGACCGGCAGTGCGCCACGCGTCAGCTCAGGTCTTCGAGTGCCTGGCGGGTTCTCTGCGTGTCAGGGTGGTGTTCGCCCAGCACCCGGGTCTGGAGGGGCAGCAGGTCGGCGTAGGCCGCTGCCGACCCTGCGGTGTCCCCCGCCCTGCCCCGCCACTCGGCGAGGAAGCCCCACGCCTTGAGGGTGTCGGGATGGTGTCGGCCCAGCCGCCGCACACAGTCCCGCACGACGTCCGCGAGGGCGGTGACGGCCCGGACGGGGTCGCCCGCCTCTCCCCACCTCAGGGCGAGATGGCCGCGGGCCCTGAGGGTAGCGGGATGGCCGTCGCCCCGTCGGCGGCGGCTGTCCTCGACCAGTTGGGCGAACGCGGCCGTGGCCCCGGCCACGTCGCCTGACTTCGCCTGCAGGTGGGCGACGTTGTTCCGGGTGTCGAGGGTGTCCGGGTGGTCGGCGCCCAGCACCCGTGTCCGCACCTCGATGAGTTCGGCGAACGCGGTGGTGGCTGCGGCCGTGTCCCCCATCATCGCTTGCTGGTAGGCGAGGTTGTTGAGAGCCATGAGGGTTTCGGGGTCGTCGTCACCCAGCAACCGCCGCTGGTCCTGGAGGAGTTCGGTCAACTCGGCCACTGCGGTGACGTGGTCCCCCGCCTCGCCCCGGAAGCGAGCGAGGTTGTTGCGCAGCAGGAGGGTGTCGCGGTGATCGTCGCCCCGCACCCGCCGCATGTCGTCGAGCAGGTCGGCGAATTCGACCACGGCTCCGGCCAGGTCCCCCGCCAGGGCCTTGGTGTACGCGACGCTGTTCCGGGTGACCAGCAGGTCGGGGTGGTCGACGTCCAACTGTCCGCGCTGGTCCGCCAGCACACCGGCCAGGGCGGCCGCGGCTCCGTCCAGGTCCCCCGCCTCTCCCTGCCAACGCGCCGCCTGCTGGCGGAAAAAGAGGGTGTCGCGGTGGTGTTCGCCGAGGTGGGTGCCGGCCTGCTCGGCGAGGTGCTGGTAGTGGTCACGGGCAGCGCCGACCTGGCCCGATGCGCCGAGGCTGGTGCCACTGCGGTGGAGCAGGAGGTGCGCGACCGGCCGGTACAGCGCGTCTTGCGCGTGCCCGGCGAGGACGGCGGTGTTGGCCCTCAGGGCGGCAGCGAGGTCGGTGTCCCGTTCGATGTCGGGCCAGGCGGCCATCAGGGCGTCGGCCGCCGCGCGGACGACGTGGGGTCTGTCCTCGGGGGTGAGCCGCTCGCGGACCGCGCGCTGGATGAGCTGGTGCATGCGAACGGCCCGGTGGGGCGTGTCCGGGTCGCGGTCGATGAGGCTGAACTGGTTCAGGTTCCGCAGGACTTCGCTGATGTCGCAGAGGTCGTCGGCCTCGTCGCCCGGCCGGCCCGCGGGTGTGCCCGAGTTCGACGACGCGGTGCGGTGGGCGGCCGGGTAGGCCCGTACGGGCGGGGAGGCGAGCACCGGGGCGGGGATGCCGTTGGGGTCCAGCAGGGACAGCACGTGGAGCAGCGGACGCGCCAGGCCCCGGGGCGGCTGCCGGTCGGCCCGCTCGATGGACATGTCCCAGGCCGCCGCCACCGCCTTGCTCTGATCGTCGGGAAGTCCGATGTCGGCCGGCAGCACACGGGCGAGGGTGTTCGCCTGGCTCGCCAGACGCGCGCGGTAGCCGGCGCAGTCCAGGTGCAGGGAGTGCATGAACGGGACCGCCTGGGACAGCGCGAGCGGCAGCCGTCCGAGGTCTTCCGCCAGGCGTGCGATCTGCGCCGGGTCGTCCTCTCGGCCGAGGGCCGCGAGCTTGGTGGTCAGGTACAGGACCGCTTCCTCGGGGGTGAACCGCTCGACTTCGACGAGCCGGCTGCCCGCCCGCAGCAGCGAGACGTCCCGGAACCGGGTGGTGACCAGCGTCTGCCCGTGCGGGACGTGCGGGGGCCAGAGCCCCTGGACCTCGCTCGTGTACGGTACGTCGTCCAGCACGACCAGCCATCGCAGGCCGGGCCGGGGTCCGCCGTCCCGCGTTCCCGGGGCGAGGCTGAGCCAGTTCAGGAACGTGGACGCGGCCTGCGGATCCTCCCGGCCGACGTCCAGCAGTCGGGAGGCCGCGCCGGCGTAGGCGTCCGCGACTGCGCTGCGGGAAGCCGCCGTCACCCACAGGACCAGGTCCACCCGGCCGGTGTCGCGGGCCGTGCGGGCGTAGTGGGCGGCCAGTTGGGTCTTGCCGACCCCGCCCATGCCGGTCATCACATGGCTGAGCACCGCGGTCCCGCCCGTGGCCGCGGTCTGCAGACGTACGCGCAGTTCCGGCCGCTGCACGTAGCAGTCGGCCTCGAACGGAACATGCCCCAGGACTCGGCACACGACCTCGGCCTGTTCGCTCCCCCGCCGAGCGTTCGCCTCTGCCCGCCCCGGCTCGCCCGGACGGTCGGTGCGGTCCTCCTCAGCGGCGATCCGCCGCAGATCCAGCAGTTCCTGCCGCTCCGCTTGTTCCAGGCCCCATGCCCGTGCCAGGGCCGCGACCGTCGTGTCCGTGGGAACCGGCCCGCCTTTTCTGAGGGCGTGGTACACGGTGGTACGGCTCATCTCCGCTCGACGAGCAAGCGCCGTTCGGGTCTCCCGGGCGGCGGCCGCCGCGTCGTTGAGCCTGTTGCGCAGCTCCCTCAGCGCGCGCTCGGCCCGCTCCTCCTGCATGCTTCCCCCCGGTGTTCAACGGTGTTCATTCTGGTCCGGCCGAACCACGCAGAACGGATTTTCCGAGACCTTGGGTCACGTCACCGACCCATCCACTCCAGGGAGCTGGTCATGTCCGACCTCGCCGCCGTTCTGTTCGCAGCCGCGCTCGTGGTGATCGTGGCGTCGCTGGCCGCCGCTGCCGCGGCCAAGCTGGCGCGCCTGGAGGGAGCCGCCTACCCCACCGCCGTCAAGCACGCCGCCCTCGCCTTCGCCGGGACCCTGACCCTCGCAGCCGCCCTCACCGGCGCCCTGGCAGCGCTGCACACCTGACTGCGGCACGGCCGGGGCCGGTCACGAATTTCCTGCCGTCACGGAGCGGCGTCGGTGCCGGGTTCCTCTTTCGGTGGGCATACGTCCTGGTGGCGGGGTGGTTCGGTTCCTCGGGGACGGGTGCCGGACGGCGCCCTGGAGACGGCCGGGGCGACCACGGAGGCGGCTGGGGCCGCGACCGGCGGAACCACACCGTCCGACCCCGCCCGGGGTCACTTCCTCCAGCGCGCCACAAACCCCGCACGTCACAACCGAAAGTCCACCGTAGCCCTGGACAGGGGCACTGCCGGTGCGGTCTTGAGGCCGTCGTCCACCACGCACGCGGACAAGGCGATCCGAAGGTGCCGTTCACCCACGCACCGCGCGCCCGGCCGGGAACACCAGGAGGCGGAGGCCCCCGGGGGGCGGCCTGGCTCGCCGGGCCTCCGCCTCGGTGGCCCGGATCTCAGTCCGCTTCGGCCGTCTCCTCCTTGCCCTTCCGCGCCTTCCTCTCTTCCTTCTGCGCCTTTTTCTGGTTTTTCTCAGCTTTTTCGGGCTTGCCGGGCTGTTCGCTGGGGGCCTTTGCCCCGGTCTCCTCGCCCGGATCGGAGGGGGCCGCGGTCAAGCCGCCCGGAGTGCCGTCCGAGTCGGCGTGGGGCGTGGGGGCGGCGGTGCCGTGTGCGGCTGCATCGGTGGCTGGATCCCGGCTCGGGTCAGCCGGGGCGGAGCGGGGGCTTCGCCCCGGGGTGGCGTCACGGGGCGGTTCGGCCAGGGTGTCGGAGACGGATGACGACGGAGCCACGGGGGTCGCGTCATTCCTTTTGGCAGCGATGTCCGACGGATCGGCCGACGCGGAGGGGCTACTGACGGCCCGTGTCGCTTTCTCGCCGCTTCCTTGGCGGGAAGGGCCGTCGGAGACGGCGAGGGCAGTGGTCAGGACGGCAGCGAGCGCGGCGGTTCCACCGGCGACCAGGGCGCGGCGCCGCGGGGCTGCGGCTTTCGGCCGAGTCGCCCTGACGGCGGGCAACGGGTTCAGGTGCGTGGGCTCGGTGTCCCGCACCGGTTCCCGACCCGGCACGCCGCTCGTGGCCGGGGTCACGGAGGGGAGGGACACGGAGTCCGCCGTGCCGGCCAGGGCGGTCAGCATCCGGGCGCACTCGCGTGCCGACGGGCGGTCCCGCTCGTCCAGGGCGGTCATGCTCCGCAGCAGGGCCGCGAAGTCCTTCGGCAGGGAGTCGGGCAGTACGGGCTGGCGGTGGAGTCGTGCGATCGCGGCCTCGAGGGGGCCGCCGTCGTATTCGAGCCTGCCGGTGAGGCACTCGAGGAGTACGAGACCGAGGGCGTAGATGTCGGCGGGTCGGCCGACGGACCGGCCGAGCACCTGCTCGGGCGACAGGTACGCGGCGGTGCCGATGAGCGTGCCGGTGGCGGTATGGGTGGTGGCGTCGAGCAGCCGGGAGATACCGAAGTCGGTCAGGTGGGGATGGCCGGATGCGTCCAGGATGACGTTGGACGGCTTCACGTCACGGTGGACGATCTCCGCTTCGTGCGCGTGGGCCAGGGCCTGGGCAAGGTCGGCGCCGACTGCGGCGGTCTCTTCGGGGGACAGGGGACCTTCGGTGATGCGGACTTTCAGCGTGGGGCCTTCGATCAGCTGCATGACCAGGTAGGCGCGGCCGTTGTGCCGTCCGGCGTCGTAGGCGGTGACCAGCCCGGGGTGCTGCAGCCGGGCCAGAATGACCGCTTCGCTCTGGAAACGTTCCTCCATGTCGATGTCGGCGCCGGGCCGGAAGACCTTGACCGCTACCGGTCGTCGCAGACGCAGGTCGAAGCCGCGGTGGACGTCGGCGGCACCGCCCGAGCCGATGAGCGCGTCCAGGCGGTATCGCCCGGCCAGTACTTCGGCGGAGTGCCGGGTGGCCAGTGCCAGAGCCGACTCGCGGAGCCTCATTCCATCTCCCACTGCTTCGAAGAAGGGTCCGTGCAGGCGCTCGTTGCCGACGGGACGCCGGACACATGTACCCCTGAGAGACAGGGCTATCCGCAGAGTCACGATTCAGGGATTTTCCGTCATATCGGTATCTTCAGACGCCTGTCCGACTCTTCGGGGGCGGGCCTACCGCGGGGCAATCAGCTTCACGCCTCGCCGCCACACGCCACACGCAGCACGCCACGTGCGACGCGCCACGGCAGGCGAACGGCGAGTTTTCCGCGGGAAGTCACGGAGGGAGGCGGCCGGACTCTTCCAGCAGGACGCGGGGCTGGGCATCAGCGCCGATGCGGCCCGCAGCCGCTTCGGACGGCGCTGTCACGTTGTGGGGTGTCAGCGTCTGACGGCGCGTCGGGGCGTGGTGGGCTTGCGGTCCGGCCCTTCACCGCACCTGTCGCAAGGTCCGCCCCCGCTCGCGACTCGACCGGACGATGGCCCCGGCCGGCGCCGGGACAGGCGGGTAACCCGGATCGGACGTCACCGGAGCCATCCCGCCGGACTGCGCGCGCAAGGGCGGAGGACGCTGTGGGCGACAAGCGCACGGACCGCACGGCACGGGTCACGCTGTGCCCCGGACGACGGCGACCGGGCAGTGCGCGTGATGCAGCAGCGCCTGGCTCACCGAACCCAGCAGCATCCCGGAGAAACCACCGCGCCCTCTGGCTCCGACCACCATCAGCGAGGCGTTCCTGCTCGCTTCGATCAAGACCTCGCGGGTTTCACCGCTCAGCACTTCCTGCCTGACGGTGACGTCCGGATACCTCTCCCCGTGACCGACGACTGCCTGGGCCAGCAGACGCTCCGCGTTCTCCACGCCCGTGCCGGCCGGCGCATAGTCCGGCAGCCACGCGTGCACAGCGCTGATCTCGGCTCCCCGCAACGACGCTTCGGCGAAGGCGAATTCGACCGCCCTCTCGCCTTCGGGGGAGCCGTCGACGGCCAGCACGATCGGCCCGGCGCCATCCGGTTCCTCATGGACCACCAACACCGGACACCGGCTGTGGGCTGCCAGGGACACCGCCGTCGAACCCAGCAGCATGCCGACGAAGCCCCCGGCGCCCCGGCGGCCGACGACCACCAGGTCCGCAGTTCGCGACTCGGCCGACAGCACCGACACCGCACCGCCGGCCATCACGGAACCGGCGACCTCCACACCGGGCGCCACGCTCCGGGCACGCTCCGCGGCGTCGCGCGCCAGGTGATCGAGCGACGACGGGTCCAGCGGCGCGTACACGGGCCTGACCGGCCGGCTGAAGGCGTGCACCACACGGAGCCTCGCACGACGCCGCTGGGCTTCCCGGGCGGCCTGCACCACCGCGGCATCACTCGACGACGAGCCATCCACTCCTACGACGACCAGGCCGCTCACTGCGCCTCCACGAGAAAGTCACGTCTTCTTCCGCTGCTCATCCCGTCCTGCGAACGGTGACGACGGGGCAGTGCGCGTGCGTCATCACGGCCTGGCTCACCGAGCCCAGGAGCAGTCCGGCAATACCGCTGCGCCCGCGGGCGCCGACCACCAGCAGCTGAGCCGCCCGGCTCGCCTCGAGCAGGACCTCACGCGCTGTGCCGTCCACCACGTCGCGTCGGACGGTGACGTCCGGACGGGCGTCCGCCCGGCCGGCGATCGCCTGGGCCAGCAATCGCGCTGCGGACTCGGGGGCCGCGTCGGGCGGGGCCTTGTCCGGCTGCCACGCATGAACCGCCACGAGCTCGGCCTGGCGCTGTGAGGCTTCGGCGAAGGCGACGCCGACGGCCTCGTCGCTGTCCGGGGAGCCGTCGACTCCCAGGACGACCGGCCCTGCCTCAGCGGATGCCCGGTGTTCTGCGCGGACCGTCATCACGGGGCAATGGCTGCGGGAGGCCAAGGACACCGGTGTGGATCCCAGCAGCAGGCGCATGAGACCCCCCATGCCTCTGGAACCGACGACGATCAGGTCCGCAGCCCGCGACTCGGCTTCCAGCACGTACACCACATCACCCGTCACCACGGCCTTGGTGACCACGACCTCGGGCTCCACCTCGAAGGCACGGGCCGCCGCCTGGCGGACCAGCGTCTCGGACGTCGGGTCCGGCACCATGTATCTGGGCTTGATCGGAACTTCGGCATGCACCACACGCAGCCTGGCACCGCGCCGTGCTGCCGCCGTGGCGGCTGCTTCCACGGCGGCGAGACCCATCGCCGAGCCGTCCACCCCGACCACGACCAGATCGCTCATAGCTGGCTGCTCCACCTCAAGCTGCGGGTTCCCAGCGTCGCCCCATCGGCATGCCACTGCAATTCTTGGCCCGCCCCCCGTACCGCACGCCGGCCGCAGGACGCCGTCTGCAAAACTCCCGCTGCGCACCGACGGCTGCGGTCGTCCGCCGTACCGGCACGCCTCGGATCTCATCGGCACGAGTGAGACCGCCGGCATCGGCCGTCGGATTCACCGACGCGTCCGCAGGCTGCGCCGCTCGTCCGGCCGACACCTCCTCGACGGCGCCGACGCGCACACTGTTCTCTCACGCTCGGGGTCCTGCCGCGCAGGCGAGACCGGGCAGCCCGCGGGCTGCCCCTGACACGAGGTTCCCGTACACGGCTCCTGTTCCGATGAGCTTCCAGCGTGAGGATGTCCTTCGGCCGCGGGTTCAGCTCCGCCGGCGGCACGGGAATCCAGAAGGTCGAGAGCTCCGCCGCGGACCATGCCACCGACAGCGCGCACACCACCCCGCAGTTCCGCCGGAACGCCGCTGCCGTCAGGCGTCGCCTCGCCACGCGGTCGGTCAGCCGTCCGAGGCACGCGACCAACAGCGCCGTGACCGCGGTCAGCCCATGGTGGGCCCCGCCGGCGGGTGCAGCACCAGCCCCACCAGAGCGAATCCGATGAAGGCGGCGGCGCCGCTCCGGCACAGGACGACGAACCCGACCACGCGTACCGGCGCCACGTACCGGCTGGACGTCACCGGCGTCGGAGGCTGGCGCTCTCCCGTCGCCCTCGACGGCCTCGGCTCGGCCAGCAGGTGGTGGAGAGCATCCGGCCGCCGCTTCCGGAAGTCGAGCCACTGACGGCGGCACAACTCCGCGCTGTCCGGTGGCAGGCGCACGCTGTCCCGCAGCACGCAGATCGCGCGCGGTCCCGCCTCCTCGATCGCCCGCCGGGTCGCTCCCCAGCCGGCCCGCGAGCTTCGTCCCAGGCGTCGCGGACAGCATCGGCGCGACTGCTCGGACCACTCGGGGCATGGGTCACGCCTCGGGATCATCGCGGAGACGTGAGGTGATACCAAGGTGCGTGCGCACGCCGAGGAGGCTTTGCTCCGCGTCGCTGCGCCCGGGCCGCGGCGCCGCCCGCACGGCCACTTGGCGAGACGCAACGGATCAGGCTGCCGGGGAGCCGATACGACCGCGCGCTGCGCGGTCAACGCCCGCTCGAGGAGGACGATGCCGAGGGGGACCGCCGGATCCTGGCTCCGGTGACGAACCGCGGCGACTGCATCGGCGTCCTGGAGCCGGTGGTGCCCCACTCGGACGACACGGTGCGCGACTCCGTGCCATCCTCTGTGGTCGCAGGCCAAAAGGGTGGGGACGGCTTGGGCGATGCCGTGGGCGCGGGCTGCGGTCAGGTCGCGGGTCCGGCCCGGTACGGCCCGCGAGAGCCAGAGCGGGGTGCCGTCCGGACGGGCGACGACCTGGACGTTCGTGCCGCGCCGGCAAGGCCGCTCAGGCGCCGCGCGCCCGCAGAATTCCTTCGACGCCCAGCAGGAAGGTCTCGCAGATCAACTTCGGATCGAAGAGGCAGCCGGCGGCCATGGCGCCGTCCCGGAGCATGACGAGGTGCCGGCCGGCCTCGTCGGCGGGAGCGTCACCGACCTGCGCCAGCAACTCGGTGACGGTGTCCAGGAACCACTGGCGGTGGGCCAGGACGGCTTGGTGGATGGGGTGGGTGGAGTCGGGGTACTCGGCTACCGCGTTGAGGAAGGCGCAGCCGCGGAATCCGGGGCCCTGGATGCCTTCGGTGATGAACCGGCAGACCGCCCGGACCTTGTCGGCCGCCGACTGCTCGCCCGCCTGAGCGGCCTCGGCTCCCGCCCGGATTCCCCGGTCGGCCCGGTCGAGGTAGGCGAGGACGAGCTCTTCCTTGCCCGCGAAATGCCGGTACAGCGTGGCTCGGGTGACCTGCGCCTCCGCGATGATCCGGTCGACGCCGACGGAGTGGATTCCCTCCGCGTAGAAGATCTCGGTTGCCGTGTCGAGCAGTCGCGCTCGCGCCGCCGACGTGCTGCCGCCTCCTGTGCCCTCACTCATGCGGCCAGATTACCCCACCAGTGAGGGAGAACGTTCGGTCTTGACAGGCGCCGACCCGGCCCTCTTGGATACACGACAAGACCGAACGTTCTCCCTCAGGAAGGGTGGTGCCTCCGTGGCTCTCCGTCGCAGCCTTCTCTTCTCGGGCGTCGCCCTGACCGCCGTCGCCTGAGCCCTGGCCCGCAGCCCGGTCCTGTCGCCGGCTGACCTCAACACGCTCCCACCGAAAGGAACTTCCGTGGACACCCTCGTCGGTACCGCTCCCCCCAGCGTTCTCGCAGCCCTGCGCAGGCTGTACTTCCTGCGCTTCGCGTTCGCCGCCGTGTGGGCCGCCCTTCTGTTCGCGACCGCCGACACACTGGGCGCGCTCACCGCCACGCTGCTGGTGGTCTACCCCTTGTTCGACGTGGCGTGCGCGGTCATCGACATCAGGTCCGCCCAGGGGAACGGCCGACCGGTGCGCGGCCTGTACGTGAACGTCGTGCTCAGCACGCTCGCCGGCATCGGCCTCGCCGTCACCGCCGCCTCCGGCATCCCCGCCGTCCTGCGGGTCTGGGGCGCCTGGGCCGTCGCCGCGGGCATCGTCCAGCTCGTCGTCGGCGCCGTCCGACGCCGACTCGGCGGCCAGTGGGCGATGATCGCCAGCGGTTCCCTCTCCACCTTCGCCGGCGCCTCGTTCATCGCCCAGGCGGACGAGGACGGCGCCTCCCTGAGCAATCTGGCCGGCTACGCCTTCCTCGGCGGCGTCTTCTTCCTCGTCTCCGCCCTCCGCCTGGGACGCACCCGCACGAAGGAGTGACCCTGGTTCCCCCCGCACCGCGAGCCCCGTCCGGCCCGCCGCAGACGGCGTCGGTGGTCTCCCGCAGCGAGGAGAGCGCACCGTGGGGTCATCCGTCCTTGGGAACTCACCGCAGCATCGACCGCTCGGTGGGTGCCAGCCGTAGCCGGTGCGGGGGCCTGGCCCACCGTGCCGAAAGGGTCGGCAGCACCTCCTCGTGCCAGCGTTCCGAAAGCCGCAAGCGATTCAGGTGGCGGTCGATGTGGTCTTCGTCGGTGAAGCGTGCGAACCATACGAAGACCTCCTCGTTCGTCCGTACCGGCAGCGCCGGGAAGGTGTTCGGGGCGTGTTCCGACTGCAGGTACGCCAGTGGCTCGCCGCCGGTCTCGGCCAGTACGGGCCACACGCGCTGCTGGAAGAACTCGACGAACGTCGTGTCGAACGGGCCGTGCCCGTACCAGATCGTGGCGAGGACGAGCGACGGCGGTGATGGCGCCGGCTCGCCGGGGGCCGGCCGGGCACCGACCGGCACCGGGAACCCACCGCGCGCCGAGGCCGGCCGCAGCAGCAGCACGTCGTCGGAGTCGATCATCGTCGCGTTCGCCTCGTCGCGGTGCGCCTGCCAGACCGGCCCGCCGTAGAAGCTCTCCAGGGCCTCGGCGCGGCGCGGCATGTCCTCGAAGCCGCGGAGCCAGACGAACCGGTCAGGGTCGTCCAGGTCACGGAACTGCCCCAGGACGGTCGTGCCCACCGCCTCTTGGGACTCGACGAACTCACGGTCGAACAGATCGATCAGCACGTCCCGCCGTCCTGGGTGCAGCGTGTACTGCCGCAGTTCGACGACCGGACACCGTAGGGCTTTCACCAGTCCTGCTCCTCGTTCAGCTGTTGGAACAATCTCCGCCACAACAAGCGGTGGGGCGACCGTCCGGCTACCGGTCTGTCGGCTGGTTCACCAGCGTCTCGCGCAGCACATCGGCGATCGACGTGTCCGCCAGCTCCTGCCGCACGGCCCGCTCGACCCGGCCGTAGACGCCGTTCAGGGCGGGCCGGATGCCTCGGCCGACCGGACACTCCAGGTTGGGCTCGGTGCGGTGCAGGCCGAACGGCGGCTGCGCGTCGACGGCGTCATACACCTCGAGCAGGGTGATCCCCTCGGGCTCACGGGCCAGGCGCCAGCCCGCACCGGCACCGCGGCGGACCTCCACCAGGCCGGCTCGCCGCAGGTCGCCGAGGCTGCGTCGGATGATCACGGGGTTGGTGTTGACGCTGGCCGCGACCTGCTCCGAAGTGAGGACCTCCTGGCCACGGCGCTGAGCCAGCGCCAGCCAGGCCAGCGCGTGCGTCGCGATGGTCAATCGGCTGTTCGCCGCCATCGCCCCTCCTCGTTTGTTGCAACAGCTTCTGTTGCAGCCACCTCCGCAGTCAAGTCACGTCAATCGTCCGGCGCTTGACGTGGGGCGGGACCGCTGCGCTCACGCCCCCGGGCGGTCGGGGGCGTGAGCGCAGGGTCCGAGGCGAGGTCAGCCGATGGTCAGGGTCCGCTGTGCCGTCAGGCTGCGGGACGAGCGTGCGGTCGCGAAGGTGTAGGAGCCGGGTACGAGCGTCCAGGCGCCCGTCCTCCAGACGGTGAGGTCCTGCGCGGGGATGGTGAGGGTGAGCCGCCTGGACCCCGCGGCGGGCAGGGTGACCTTCTGGAAGGCGACGAGGCGGCGGGGTTCGGCCTCCGCCGCTGCCGGCAGGGTGGCGTAGACCTGGACGACGTCGGTGCCCCGGCGTCGGCCCGTGTTGGTGACCGTCAGGCCGAGGGTGACGTGCTCGGCCGTCCGGTCGTAGGCGGCTTCGACGGAACCGTGGGCGAAGGTGGTGCAGGACAGGCCGTGGCCGAAGGGGAAGCGGGGCCGCTGCCCCTTGGCGTCGTAGTAGCGGCAGCCGACGGCGATGCCCTCGTCGTCGGAGACGGTGCCGTTCGTGCCGGGCCAGGTGCCGGTCGTGGTGCCCGGTCCCTGGCCGGCGTCCGCGGGGAAGGTGACGGGCAGACGGCCGGCTGGATCGCTGTCTCCGAAGAGGACGGCGGCGAGGGCGGTACCCATGCCGCGGCCCCCGTACCACGCCTGGACCACCGCTTCCACGTCCTCCAGCCAGGGGGTGGCGACAGGGCCGTCGGTGTTGAGGACGACGACCGTGCGGGGGTTGGCCGCCGCGACGGCGGAGATCAACCGGTTCTGGTCGCCGGGGAGTTCGAGTCGCTCGTGGTCCATGGCTTCACCGGCGACCCGGTTGACGACGACCGCGGCGTCGGCCGCGCGGGCCGCCGCCACCGCGGCGGGGACGAGCGAGTCCGGCTGCCAGCCGAGGGTGAGGCCGCAGGTGCCGGGTTCCGCGGTGGCGTTGCGTCGAAGGACGCGGCCCGGGCGACAGGCACGGGGAAGGCGGTGACGCCCTTCTCGCCCCGCAGCCCCGCCGAGGCGTCGACCATGGTCAGCGCCGGAATGCCCAGGTGGGCGACGGCGGCGAAGTCGCACCGGACCAGGGCCTCTTTCTCGGCGGCTGCCATCCGGGCGAGCAGGGCGTCCGCTCGCTGCTGCGGGGTGGTGCCGGAGGCGGCGGCCGCCCGGTCGATCACGGCCGGGGCCATGCTCATGGCCAGGGCGGTGAAAGGGGCGGCCGAGAGGAAGGTGCGTCTGTTCACAACGGCTCTCCGGGGCGGACAGGGCGGCTGGCCGACGGACCGCCGCAGGCGGGGAGGGACCATCGAGACCGTGAATGACCTGCATCCACCCGATGGATGCCACGACTCGAAATCCGGACGCCAGGAAAGCCCGACGCATTCACCCAGGAGGGAATGCGTCGGGCTTTCCTCATCGCCTGCGCCGCACGTGTCAGGCAGCGCTCGCGGCCAGTTTCGCCGAGTCCAGAACGTGCCTGCCGGGTCCGAGGCGGACCGGGGGGCAGCCGGGCAGTTCGGCCGTCGCCCGGCAGCCGTCCGGCACTTCGGCCTGCACGATCAGTCCCGTGCCGGTGGCCTCCCATGCCAACGAGGCAGTCCCGTAGGGCGTGTCGTGCCGGGTGCGGGCCCAGCTGATGCCGCCGCCCGGACGTGGGCGGAACACCATCTCGCGGTAGCCGGGAGCCGTGGCGGTGACACCACCGACGATCCGGTGCAGCCAGTCGGCGACCGCGCCGAGGGCGTAGTGGTTGAAGGAAGTCATGCCGCCGGGGTTGAGCGTGCCGTCGGGTCGCATGCTGTCCCAGCGTTCCCAGACGGTCGTGACCCCCATCGTCACGGGATACAGCCAGGAGGGGCACTCGGTCTGGGTCAGCAGGCGGTAGGCGACGTCGAGATGGCCGGTGTCGGTCAGCGCGTCGCAGATCAACGGAGTGCCGACGAAACCGGTGGCGATGCGGGCGTCGTCGGCGAGGACGAGCCGGGCCAGGCGGTCACCGGCCGTGCGCCGCTGCTGGGGGGCCAGCAGCCCGAAGACCAGGGCGAGGGCGTAGGCGGTGGGACTGTCGCTGGTCATGCGGCCTGAGTCGGTGACATACCGGCGGCGGAAGGCCTCGGTCACCTCCTCGGCCAGCGCGCCGTAGCGCTCGGCATCCCTCGTCTCCCCCAACTCGTGCGCTGACAAAGCGAGATGACGGGCCGAGTGGGCGAAGTAGGCGGTGGCGACGAGGTAGCGGTCGGTGCGGCCGGCCGCCGGGTCGTCCGGCGGTGCCGCCGGATCGAGCCAGTCCCCCAGCTGGAAGCCGGTGTCCCACAGCCGGCTCGGACCGGCGAGGCGCTCCACCAGGTCCACCCACGCCCTGGCCATGGGGTAGTGGCGGCGCAGCAGGGCGATGTCGCCGAAGCGCTGGTACAGCGTCCAGGGGGTGAGGGTGGCCACGTCGCCCCAGGCGGCGCCGGGCTGGATCGGCGTCCACATCGGCTCGCCCGGGATCACCGGGACGTACCAGGGGATCGTGCCGTCGGGCAGTTGTTCCAGGCCGACGTCGGTGAGCCAGGAGTCCAGCATGCCGGCGCAGTCGTACAGGAAGCTCGCGGTGGGGGCGAAGACCTGGATGTCGCCGGTCCAGCCGAGGCGCTCGTCGCGCTGGGGGCAGTCGGTGGGGATGTCGACGAAGTTGCCGCGCATGCTCCACACGACGTTCTCGTGCAGACGGTTGATCATCGGGTCGCTGCACTCGAACCAGCCGGTGCGGCGCATGTCGGTGTGGTGGACCCGGGCCGTGACCGACTCCGGTGTCAACTCGCCCGGCCAGCCGGTGATCTCGGCGTGGCGGAAGCCGTGGAGGGTGAAGCGGGGCTCCCAGGTGAGCGGGCCCCCTCCGGAGAGGATCAAGGTGTCGGTCGCGTACGCCTCGCGCAGTGGCCTGGTGGCCGGCTCGCCGTCCTGCAGGACCTCGGCGTGCCGGATCGTGATCTCCGCGCCCTCCGGGCCGTCGACGGTGACGCGGAGCCGGCCGACCAGGTTCTGCCCGAAGTCGAGCAGGTGGCGGCCGTCGTCGAGACGGGTCACGGCGACCGGGGGGACGTCCTGGGTGCAGCGCACCGGCGGACCCGAGGGCGCGACCAGCGTGGCGGGGTCGCGGCTTCCGGTGCGTGCGGGCTCCCGGTCGCCGGACTCCGCACGGCCCGGAGCGGACCGGCCGGGGTCGTGGAGCCGCGCGTCGTAGGTCTCCCCCTCGTACAGGCCGCTGGTCAGGACGGGGCCCGGCGCGGCGGTCCACGTTCCGTCGGTGGCGACGACGACGGTGGTGCCGTCGTCGTGGGTGATCTCGAGCTGGGCGATGAGGGCCTGGTCGGTGCCGTAGATGTTGCGGGTGCCGCCGTCGAAGCCGTACTTGCCGCGGTACCAGCCGTCGCCGAGCCAGGCGCCGATGGTGTTGGCGCCCTCGGTGAGGTGGCCGGTGACGTCGTGGGTGCGGTAGCGCAGGCGGTGCGGGTAGACCGTCCAGCCCGGGGCGAGCGCCTCGTCGCCGACGCGCCGGCCGTTGATCTCCACCTCGTACAGCCCGTGGGCCGACACGTACAGGCGGGCGCGGGACACCGGCCGCTCGAGGCGGAAGTCCCTGCGGACCCGTGCCGGACGGCGGGCGGCCTCCGGATCCTCGTCCCAGCCCGCTCCGACGGGCACCGCCCGCCAGTCGGCGGGTTCGAGGAGCCCGGCCTCGACGACGCCGGGCTCGCTCCATGCCGACGGCTCGGCTGCGGCCGGTGACCAGACGCGGACGCGGACGGCGACACGCTCACGAGAGGCCAGCGGCTCGCCCGGCCACGCGACCAGTATCTGGTCCGCCCCCTGCACACGACCGGTGCGATGGATCGTGCCGTCGCGGTCGAGTTCGAGTTCGTACGCCTCCTGGAAGCCGCAGCCTGGTGGCAGTGTCCACGTCAGGCGGGGTGCGGGGACGCCGATGCCTAGGCCGTCCGGGAGGTGTTCGAAGGACACCGAGGAGGGCTGAGGGGGGTGCAAGGGGAACCTTTCGTCACGTGCGCGGGAGCGGGTGGGTGGTGCGGCGGGCCGGGGTCAGCCCTTGACCGCTCCCGAGGTGAGGCCCTTCATGACCCTCCCGAGACCGTGCTGACGGAGGGCTACCTCGCCGCGATGGAACGCCACGGCCTCGCCGAGCACGCCCGCGTCCACCACGCCGCCTACTCCGACGAGGGCGGCTTCAAGGCCGGTATGACCCTGCTGACGGCCGAACGCCCGCCGACCGCCGTCATGACCGGCGCCGACGTCGCCGCCCTGGGCATCTACCGCGCCGCCCATGAACTGGGCCTGCGCATCCCGGACGACCTGTCCCTCGTCGGCTACAACAACACCGCCCTCGCCGCGCTCGCCCCCGTCCAGCTGACCAGCGTCGACCAGGCCGGGCACACCATGGGTTCCACCGCCGCCCGCCTGCTCGTCGAGCGGGTGGAGGGACGGCGGGACAGGGCGATGCGGACCACGATGACGCCACGGCTCGTCGTGCGCGGCAGCACGGCGGGGCCTCGGGGCCGCTAGGCCATGGACCGGCGGATGCCCGGTGCGCCCGCCGCACGTCGCCCACCGGAACCCCTTTCCGCCGAGGCGGGTCCCGGCCGCGGCGGGGACCGGATCCGCCGGGTCGGCGTCAAGGACGTGGCGCGCGAGGCCGGCGTGTCCCTCGGCACCGTCTCCCACGTGCTCAACCGCCCGGAGATCGTGGCCGAGTCCACCCGGCCGCGTGTTCTCGAGGTGATCGACTCGCTGGGTCACGTGCGGACGGAGGGTGCCCGGCAGTTGCGCGGCTGGGCCTCCCGTGTCCTCGCCGTCCTGGTCCACGACCTCACCGACCCGTTCTTCACCGCGCGGGCCTCCGGCGTGGAACAGGCCGCCCGGGAGGCCGACCTGGGCGTCATGGTGTGCACCGGCGCCCACCGGCCCGCCGAGACGGCGCGGCCCCTGTCGCTCATCACCTCGCACCAGGTCGGCGGCGCCGTGCTGACGTCCGGGGAGGGCGCCGGAGGCACCGCGGCAGCCTTCCGCCGCAGCGCCGTCCCGTACGTCATGGCCGGCCGGAGCGCCCCGCAGCCCGACGCCCGCTCCGTCGGGATCGACGACACGGCGGGGGGGCCACGCGGCGGTCCGCCACCTCGTCGAGCGCGGCCACCGCTCCCTCGTCCACGTGAGCGGGCCCGACCGCCTCCAGCAGATCCGGGACCGCCGCAGAGGAGCGCTCGGCGCCCTGAGCGGGGCGGGCATCGCGGCGACGGCCCTGCGGGAGCTGCCCTGCCCCGCCCTGACGGTGCGCGCCGGCCGGGACGCCGGGCACCGCGTCCTCGGCCTGCCCGACCGCCCGACCGCCGTCTTCTGCTCCAACGACCTGCTCGCCCTGGGGCTGCTGCAGGCCCTGTACGAGGCCGGACTGCGCGTACCGGACGACATCGCGGTCATCGGGTACGACGACATCGGCTTCGCGACGTCCGCCGTCGTGCCGTTGACCTCGGCGCGACGGCCGGCGGTCGCGATGGGACGGCGGGCCGGCCGCCTGCTCGTCGAGGACACCGCCCTGCGCGGCGCCGGCCACGAGCACGCACACGTCGTCCTCCAGCCGGAACTGGTCGTACGCCGGTCCACCATGGCGGCCCCGGCGCGTCGGACCTGAGGTCCCCGCCGGCCGGCCGGGCGCCGGCAGGGAGCCGAAGCGGTGTGCCTCGCGACTCAGTGGCCTCGTGCGAACCACGTCGCGAGGTGCGGCGCCTCGTCGCCGATGGTGGTGTCCGGTGCGGACGGTGGTGGCAGGGGGCAGCACCAGCAGGCGGTCGCCGACGATCCAGACGTGGTGGTCGACGTCCCAGGTGCCGCCGTCCAGGGTGAAGGCGCCGGAGGTGACCCCCCGTTCGATGCGCGTGCCGGCCATCCGTGCGGCGCGCGATCTCGGAGACGGTCAGTGCCGGCTCCTCCTGGCTGAACGCCTCCAGGATGCGAGCGGCACGGCACAGGACCGACTCCTGGTGAGGTGCCTCCGCCGTGTCATTCCTCGTCCGCGCGGGGCAGTCGGGCCCCGACCCGCGCGGCCGTCTCGCGCAGCCAGATGTGGGCCGCGTCATGGGTGTGCACGGGGTGCCACCACAGGGCTTCGCGCAGGGGCACCGCCTCGTACGGCGGCTCCACCACCCGCACGGCGGCGATGGGCATCAGCATCCGTGCCAGACGTGCCTGGATCAGGGCGATGCGCCGGGTGCCGGCGATCATCAGGGGCAGGAGCTGGAAGCTGTCGACGGAGACCTCGACGCGCGGTTCGATGCCGAGCATGCCCAGCTGCCGGACCGCGGGGGCGTCATAGGTGCGCTGGTACGTCACCCACGGCAGCCGGGCCAGGTCACGCCGGGTGAGCCGGTCCTCGACGCCGGGGTGGTCCCGCGACACGAGGAACACCCAGCGGTCGTCGTAGAGGTCGGTGGCGGGGAAGCCGCTGATCACGCCGTGCGGCATGAGCAGGCCGTCGGTGGCGCTCAGCAGGGTCGCGGTGTCGTCGACGACGGTCGACGGGGTCTGGGTGAAGCGGAGCCGGATGCCGGGGGCCTCCTCGTGCACCACCCGGGCGAGTTCGGTGCCGAAGAGGGCGACGGCGTAGTCGGACGCCAGCAGTCTGAACTCGCGGTTCTCCCTGGCGGGGTCGAAGTCGGCCTGGCTGGAGAAGAGGCGTTCCAGCACGTCGTAGGCGGTGGAGGTGCGGTCCAGGAGCACTTGGCCGAGTGCGGTCAGCTCGTAGTGGCCGCCGACGCGGGCGAGCAGGTCGTCGTCGAAGTGCCGGCGCAGCCGGGCGAGGGCCGCGCTCATCGCGGGCTGACTCAGACCGACGCGTTGTCCGGCCCGGGTGACGTTCCGCTCCTCCAGCAGGGCGCGCAGGGCGACGACGAGGTTGAGATCGAGGCGGGCCAGGTTCACGGATCGGTCCCTTGCGGTGAGGCGACGAGCGAGGCGAATAAACGCGATGGATGCCGTCCATCCACAGAATCTATTTCCCTGATCACGGGCAGCGGGTCCAGATTAGTCCCACCGCAATCAGGAGGACATGTCCGTGAAACCCGAACCCGCGTCCGCGCTCTTCGCCGGGCCGTTCGCCCTCGCCACCCTCTCGGCCCCGGACGGGCCGGAGTTCCCCGCCCTCGTCACCCCGGACGGCCAGGCTCTCGATCTGCGGGACGCCTTCGGCGACGACCGGCTGACCGTGCGGGACGTGCTGGACCGCTGGGAGACGGCCCTGCCGCGGCTGCGCACCCTCGCGGCCGACCCCGGCCCGGCCCGCACCGCCGTCGCGGATCTGCGCGTGCACGCGCCGGTGGCGCCGCGCCAGGTGTTCCAGTCCGGCGCGAACTACCGGCAGCACGTCATCGACCTGCACGTCGCCCACCGCGCCCCCGGTGACGACCGGCCGGAGAGCGAGCGGCGCGCGGAGGCCGCCGAGATCATGGACCGGCGGGCCGCCGAGGACCTGCCGTACGTCTTCATCGGTCTGCCCACCTCGATCACCGGCCCGTACGACGACGTCGTCCTGCCCGCCTGGGCGGAGAAGCCCGACTGGGAGCTGGAGCTGGCGGCCGTGATCGCCAAGCCCGCCCACCGTGTCTCCGAGGAGGAGGCGCTGGACCACGTCGCCGGGTACACCATCGCCAACGACCTGACCGACCGGGCCACCGTGTTCCGCCGGGACATGCCGCAGATCGGCACCGACTGGCTGCGCAGCAAGAACGCGCCCGGCTTCACCCCGCTCGGCCCGTGGATCGTCCCGGCCGAGTCGATCGCGAACCCGGACGATCTGCGCGTCACGCTGAGGCTCAACGGCGAGACCATGCAGGACGAGTCCACCAAGGACATGATCTTCAAGGTCGCGCGGATGGTGTCTTACGCCTCTCAGACCGCGCGCCTGCTCCCCGGCGACCTGGTGCTGACCGGCAGCCCGGCCGGCAACGGCATGCACTGGGGAAGGCTGCTGCGCGACGGCGACGTCATGGAGGGCACGGTCACCGGTCTCGGGGTCCAGCGCACCCGTTGTGTCGCGGAGGGCGCCGCGTGAACCGGCACGACCCCGAGGGCGCGATCGCCGAGGCCGCCGCGGCGTGCTCCAACTGGGGCCGCTGGGGCGAGGACGACCGGCTCGGCACCCTGAACTTCCTCGACGAGGCCAAGCGCCGCGAGGGCGCGGCGCTGGTGCGGCGGGGCGTCAGCTTCTCGCTCGCGCAGTCCTTCGACATGGACGGCCCGCAGAAGGGCTGGCGCCGGCGCACCAACCCCGTGCACACCATGCTGGACACGGGCACCGACGCGGCCCTCGGCAACCAGGGCTTCCCGCACGGCATCGGCGGCGCCGACGACGTCATCGCCATGCCGCTGCAGTGCTCCACCCAGTGGGACGGCCTCGGCCACATCTTCGACCACGGCAAGGCGTGGAACGGGCGGGCGGCCGAGAAGGTCGTCACCTCCGACGGCGACCTCGTCACCGGCATCGAGCACATGGCGCCGTACGTCGCGGGACGCGGCGTGCTGCTGGACGTCGGCCGGGTCGTCGGCACCGACGGCGAACTGCCGGACGGCTTCGCGATCACCGAGGAGCACCTGACGGCGACGGCCGAGGCGCACGGGGTGACCGTCGGCCGCGGCGACATCGTCCTGGTCCGCACCGGACAGCTCGCGCGCGCCCGCCGGGACGGCTGGGGCGACTACGCGGGCGGCCCGGCGCCCGGTCTGTCGTTCACCACGGCCGGCTGGCTGCACGGCACGGAGATCGCCGCGATCGCCACCGACACCTGGGGCTTCGAGGTCCGCCCGAACGAGTTCGAGCACGCCTTCCAGCCGCTGCACCAGGTCGCCATCCCCAACATCGGGCTCCTGATCGGGGAGATGTGGGACCTCGACGCGCTCGCCGCGGACTGCGCGGCGGACGGCGTCCACGAGTTCTGGCTCACCGCGGCTCCTCTCCCCATCACCGGCGCGGTCGGCTCCCCCGTCAACCCGATCGCCGTCAAGTAACACACGGAACAAGGGAGTTCCCTCATGAGCAAAGCCCGCACGGTCCTGGTGATCGGTGGTGGCGCCGCAGGCAACGCCGCGACGGTCTTCCTGCGTCGCGCCGGCCTCACGGTGGACCTGATCGAGGCCAAGGACGACTGGAACGCCACCGCCGGCTCCGGCATCACCCTCCAGGGCAACGCCCTGCGCGTCCTGCGCGAACTCGGCGTCTGGGAGAAGGTGAAGGCGTCCGGCTTCGGTTTCGGCTCCGTCGGCATCACCGCGCCCGACGGCACCGTCCTGCACGTCGCCGACGATCTGCGCACCGGCGGCGACGACCTGCCCGCCACCGTCGGCATGCAGCGCCCGCAGCTCCAGCAGATCCTGATCGACGCCGTACGGGCCAGCGGCGCCTCCGTGCGGCTCGGCACGACCGCCGAGATCCTCGACCAGGACGCCGACGGGGTCTCGGTACGGTTCTCCGACGGCAGCGAGGGCCGGTACGACCTGGTCATCGCCGCCGACGGCCTCGGGTCCTCGACCCGCGCGGCGATCGGCATCACCGACAAGCCGGAGCCGACCGGCATGGCCATCTGGCGCGTCGCCGCCCAGCGCCCGGCCGGCGTGGTCCGCACCGACCTCGCCTACGGCGGCCCCGCCTACATCGCCGGCTACTGCCCCACCAGCGACACCACCCTCTACGCGTACGTCGTCGAGGCCAACCGCGACCGCGCCTCCATCCCGCCGGACACGTACGCCGACGAGATGCGCCGGCTCACCTCCGCCTACGGGGGCTTCTGGCCGGAGATCACCGAGCGCATCACCGACCCGGCGAAGGTCAACTACACCTGGTTCGACCGGCTGCTGGTGGAGGGCTCCTGGCACCGCGGCCGGGTCGTCCTGATCGGCGACGCCGCGCACTGCTGTCCGCCCACGCTCGCGCAGGGCGCGGCACTCTCGCTGGAGGACGCGTGGGTGCTCGCCCGGTCGCTCACCTCCGGGGAGGCCTGGGACGACGCGCTCTTCCAGGCGTACCACGAGCGGCGCGTGGCCCGCGTCCGCCCGGTCGTGGAGGCGTCCGTGCAGATCGGGCAGTGGCAGCTCGACGGCGTCCGTGACGCGGACGTCCCCGGTCTGATGGGCCGCACGATGACGATGCTGCGGGAGCTGCCGTGAGCACGGCCCCCACCGTGGACGTCCACGCCCATGTGCTGCTGCCCGAGGTCGAGGCGCTGGTGGCCGGCCTGCCCGGACTGGCCGAGGCGAAGGCGCTGGACGCCCGGCGCAACGGTCCGGCGGCCCTCGCCGTGAGCGGGCCCATGGTGCGCGAACGCATCCCGGGACTGACCGACCCCGCCGTGCGGCTGGCCGCGATGGACGCCCAGGGCGTGGACGTGCAGCTGGTCAGCCCCTCGCCCTCGCACTACCACTACTGGGCGGACGAGGAGACGGCGGAGAAGCTGTGCCGGCTCGCCAACGAGGCGACGGCGGCCCACTGTTCCGCCGCACCCGACCGGTTGCGCGGGCTCGGCCTCGTGCCGCTGCAGCATCCTGACCACACGGTGCGCGCCCTCGACCACGCGCTGGACCAGGGCCTGCTGGGCGTCGAGATCTCCAGCCACGCGCCGGGGCGGGAACTGTCCGATCCGGCCTACGAACCCTTCTGGACCCGGGCCGAGGAGACCGGCGCGATCGTCTTCCTGCACCCGTTCGGCTGCACGCTCGACGAGCGCCTCGACCAGTGGTACCTGTCCAACACCGTGGGCCAGCCGGTGGAGAACGCCGTCGCGCTCTCCCACCTGATCTTCTCCGGCGTCCTGGACCGGCACCCGGGCCTGAAGCTGGTCGCCGCCCACGGCGGCGGCTACCTGCCCACCCACATCGGCCGCTCCGACCACGCCTGGACCGCCCGCTCCGACGCGGGCGCCGCCTGCGCCCACCTGCCCAGCAGTTACCTGAAGCGGCTGTACTTCGACTCCCTCGTGCACGACCCGCACGTGCTGCGCGAGCTGATCCGGGTCGCGGGGGCGGACCGGGTGCTGCTCGGCTCCGACTTCCCCTTCGACATGGGCACGGAGAACCCCGTCGCCGCGCTGCGCGCGGCCGGTCTGCCCGACGCCGACTTCCACGCCGTACGCGGCGGCAACGCCTCCGCCCTCCTCGTCAAGGAGTGATCCCATGCGCCTGCTCACCCACCTGCGGCACGTCGACCTCGCCGTGCCCGATTACGACAAGCAGCTCGACTTCTACGCCGGCGTCTGGGGCCTGACCAAGGTCGCCGAGGACTCCGGCATCTCCTTCCTGGCCGCCGAGGGCTCCCCGGAGCAGTACGTCGTCCGGCTGCGCAAGGCCGACGAGAAGCGCCTCGACCTGGTCTCCTACGGCGCCGCTTCCGCCGCCGACGTCGACACGCTCGCCGAGCAACTCCTCGCCGGAGGAGTGCAGTTGATCACCCGGCCGGGCAAGGTCGACACCCCCGGCGGCGGCTACGGCTTCCGCTTCTTCGACGTCGACGGCCGCACCGTCGAGGTCTCCGCCGACGTCGAGGTGCGGCAGCACCGCAAGATCGAGGAGAAGGAGGCGATCCCGGTCAAGCTGAGCCACGTCGTCCTCAACTCCCCCGACCTGAACCGCACCCGCGAGTGGTACGAGCGCCACCTCGGCTTCCGGCTGTCGGACACGCTGAGCTCGCCGCACATGGGCGAGGTCATGCACTTCATGCGCATCTCCAACCAGCACCACTCGATGGCGCTGGCCAAGGGCCCGCACACCTCCCTGCACCACATCTCCTTCGAGATGCGCGGCATCGACGAGTACATGCGCGGCTCCGGCCGCGTGATCCGCGCCGGGTTCAAGAAGATCTGGGGACCGGGCCGGCACATGGCGGGCGACAACACCTTCACCTACTTCCTCGACCCGCACGGCAACACCGTCGAGTACACGACGGAGCTGGAGTGCCTGGACGAGGACACCTGGCACCCGCACGTCTACGACTTCTCCCGGCCCGAGGTCACCGACCAGTGGGGCACCGCCAACCCCATGAACGAACTCGTCGCCAAGGAGTCGTTCAACGACCCCGACCGCGGCGTCTTCGTCGCCCCGCCCGTCTGATCCCACCCCTCGCTCCCGGGGGCGCGGCCGGCCCTGTCACCTGCCCTGACTCAGCTCCGCCGCTCCCCGGGCCCAGCCTGCCCGGAGCCGCACCATGCGTTTCGCCGCCTACGAACACCGTCACCGCCGCCGCGTGGCCGTCGTGGAGGACGACGGCACCCTGCTGCCGCTGCCCGGCGTCACCTCGCTCACCGCCCTGCTGTCGGAGTCCGGCGGTCTGTCCGGCCTGCTCGCCGCGGGCGCGGCGGCGCTCGACGTGCCGCCCGGCCCGCACGTGTCGGAGGTCCGGCTGCTGCCGCCGCTCCGGCCCGCCTCCGTCCGGGACTTCGTCACCTTCGAGGAACACGTGGAGGGCGTCCGGCGGTCCGTGGAGGGCACCGGTGGCGTGCCCGAGCAGTGGTACGCCGCGCCGACCTTCTACTTCACCAACCCGCACGCCGTGTACGGGCCGCACGACGACATCCCCGTCCCCCCGGGATCCGCCGTCCTGGACTTCGAACTGGAGGTCGGCGTGGTCGTCGGCCGGGAGGGCGGCGACCTCACCCCCGAGCAGGCCCGGGACCACATCGTCGGCTACACCGTCTTCAACGACTGGTCGGCCAGGGACCTGCAGTCCGCCGAGATGAAGGTCGGCCTCGGCCCGTGCAAGGGCAAGGACACCGCCACCACCCTCGGCCCGTACCTGGTCACCGCCGACGAACTGGAGCCGTACCGGGACGCCGACGGCTTCCTGCGCCTGGCGCTCACCGCGGAGGTCAACGGCGAGGTCGTCGGCCGGGACCTGCTGTCGAACATGAGCTGGACGTTCGAGGAGATGGTGGCCTACGCCTCCCGCGGCACTCGGGTCGTCCCGGGTGACGTGCTCGGCTCGGGCACCTGCGGCAACGGCGGCTGCCTCGCCGAACTGTGGGGCCTGCGCGGCGAGCGGACGCCGCCGCCGCTCAAGCCCGGCGACACCGTCACCCTCACGGTGGAAGGGATCGGCAGCGTGTCCAACACCGTCGTCCCCGGCGTCGACCCCGTGCCGCTGCCCGCCGGCCGGCGCCGGTCCCGGGAGCGGCCGTGAGCGACCTGCGCCCCAAGAGGCTGCTGGGCAAGGTGGTCGTGGTCACCGGCGCGGCCCGTGGCCAGGGCGCCGCCGAGGCGGAGGCCCTGACCCGGGAGGGCGCACGGGTGATCGCCACCGACGTGCGGCCCGAAGGCGACGGCCGCCGCCTCGACGTGACCAGCGAACAGGACTGGGCCGGCCTCGCCGCCGAGCTGAAGCAGTCGTACGGGCAGGTCCACGGCCTGGTCAACAACGCGGGCATCACCTGGCGCGCCCGCGTCGGCGACGTACGGGCCGAGGACTTCGACCGGGTCCACGCGGTCAACGTCACCGGTCCGCTGCTGGGCATCCAGCACCTCGCCCCGCTCATGCCGCCGGGCTCCTCGATCGTCAACGTCGGCTCCTCGGCGGCCCTCACGGCCCACTACCCGGTCGCCTACACCGCCAGCAAGTGGGGGCTGCGGGGGCTGTCCAGGACGGCCGCACTGGAACTCGGGCCGCGCGGCATCCGCGTGAACACGATCCACCCCGGCTACATCGAGACCGAGATGACCGCCTCCGCCGCCCCCGCCTTCCGCGAGGCCAACGTCCGGGAGACACCGCTGGGGCGCACGGGGACCGTCGCCGAGGTCGCCCCGCTGGTGGTGTTCCTGCTGTCGGACGAGTCGTCGTTCATCACCGGCGCCGACATCCCGGTCGACGGCGGCCTGACCGCGCACGGCGGGGTCAAGTCGGTCTCCGACGCGCTGCGTGAGGGCGCCTCGTGAAGCGGCTGGAGGGCAAGGTCGCGCTGATCTCCGGCACGGCCCGCGGTCGGGGCCGGGCCGCCGCGCTGCGGTTCGCGGCCGAGGGAGCGCTGGTGGTCGGTGGTGACCTGCTGCACGAGGAGGCCGTCGGGACCCAGCGGCTGATCGCCCGCGAGGGCGGCACGGCCCTGACCCCCGGTCCCCTGGACGTCACCGACGAGACGTCGGTGAGCTCTTGGGTGGCGGAGGCCGTCGACGCCTTCGGCGGCGTCGACATCGTCCACGCCAACGCCGGCGCGGTCCGCTTCGGGGGCATCGACAGCCGGCCGTACGAGGACTTCGCCTTCACCCTGCGCGCCGAGCTGGACTCGGTGTGGCTGACCGTCCGGGCGGCCTGGCCGCACCTGATCGCCGGTCGCGGCTGCGTCCTCACCGTCGGCTCCACCGCCGGCCTGACCGGCTCGCTCACCAACCAGCGCACCGCGCTCCCCCAGCTCTCGGCTCCGCTCGAGCCGGGAGGTACCCCCATCGCGTCCAAAGGCGGCGTGATCGCCCTGACCCGGCAACTGGCCGCCGAGGGCGCGCCGTACGGCATCCGCGCCAACTGCGTCAGCCCCGGAATGATCGACACGGACGGCTCCCGCGCCGATCTCCTCGCCGACGACCACCCGATGCGCGGCATCGCCCGGCACATCCCCCTCGGCCGCACCGGCACACCCGACGACGTGGTGAACGCGGCCGTCTTCCTCGCCTCGGACGAGGCGTCCTCCCTCACGGACGCCCACCTCGTCGTCGACGGCGGCTGGTCGACGGTCCTGCCCGGCGCCACCCTCTGAAAGGAAACTCCGCACGTGAACAAGGTCCGCGGCAGCGCCGCCGAGGCCGTCGCCGACATCCCCGACGGCGCGTCGCTCGCCGTCGGCGGCTTCGGTCTCAGCGGCGTACCGGAAGTCCTGATCCGTGCCCTGTACGCACGGGGTGCGCAGGGCCTGGAGGTCGTCTCCAACAACTGCGGCGTGGACGGCCGCGGCCTGGGCGTCCTGCTGGCCGCCGGCCGCATCGCCCGCGTCACCGGCTCCTACGTCGGCGAGAACAAGGAGTTCGCCCGCCAGTACCTGTCCGGGGAGCTGGAGGTGGAACTGGTCCCGCAGGGCACCCTCGCCGAACGGCTGCGCGCGGGCGGCGCCGGCATCCCCGCCTTCTACACGCCGGCCGGAGTGGGCACCCAGGTGGCGAAGGGCGGCCTGCCCTGGCGGTACGCGCCGGACGGCTCGGTCGCCCTCGCCTCGCCGCCCAAGGAGACCCGCGCGTTCCACGGCCGCCCCCACGTCCTGGAGCACGGCATCACCACCGACTTCGCCCTCGTACGGGCCTGGCGCGGCGACCGGCACGGCAACCTCTGCTTCCGCAGGGCCGCCGCCAACTTCAACCCCCTGGCCGCCATGGCGGGCAAGGTGACCGTCGCCGAGGTCGAGGAACTCGTCGAACCCGGCGAACTGGCCCCCGACGCCGTCCACCTGCCCGGCATCTACGTCCAGCGGGTCGTGGCGCTCAGCGCCGACGAGGCCGCCGACAAGCAGATCGAACACCTGACGATTTCCGCGTCTTCGACACGAGGGACGGTGCGTTCCTGATGGCCTGGACCCGCGACCAGACGGCCGCCCGCGCCGCCGCCGAACTCACCGACGGCTCCTACGTCAACCTCGGCATCGGCCTGCCCACCCTCGTCCCCGGCCACCTCCCGCCCGGCGTGCACGTCGTCCTGCACTCCGAGAACGGCATCCTCGGCACCGGCCCCTACCCCACCGAGGAAGAGGTCGACCCCGACCTGATCAACGCGGGCAAGGAGACCGTCACCGTCCTGCCCGGGGCCGCCTTCTTCGACTCGGCCCTCTCCTTCGGCATGATCCGCGGCGGCCACATCGACACCGCCGTCCTCGGCGCCATGCAGGTCTCCGCACGCGGCGACCTGGCCAACTGGATGATCCCCGGCAAGATGGTCAAGGGCATGGGCGGCGCCATGGACCTCGTGCACGGGGCCCGCCGCGTCATCGTCCTGATGGAGCACACCGCCAAGGACGGCACCCCGAAGATCCTCGAGGACTGCACCCTGCCGCTCACCGGCGAGCGCTGCGTGCACCGCGTCATCACCGACCTCGGTGTTCTCGACGTCACCCCCGACGGCCTGGCCCTGGTGGAGACGGCCCCCGGCGTGTCGGCCGACGAGATCGCCGCCCGGACGGACGCGCCGCTGCGCCTGGGCGCCCAGGTCCGCTGAGGCGGTCCGCCCCGAAGCGGGTGCGGCCCGGACGCCCGTCCGCGGTACCCCTGGAGGGGGACACCGTGGGGGTGGACTGTGAACTGCCGCCGCTGCACGGGGACGGGCCGTGCCGGTCGCCTGTTCCGCGTCGAGCACGTACACGGAGTGGTCCTTGCCGCACGCGCGCATGACGCCGGCGCCGGCCGACGGCATCAGGTCCGCCGGTCGCGGCCCCGCGCCGCGGTGGTCCCGGGCGTGGGGCCGCGGACGGCCGGACGGCCGGCGGGTCAGCCGCCGATGCCCGAGTCCTGCGCGGCGGCGACGATCGCCGCCGCGTCCTCCGGCAGCAGGTATCCGGCGTCGACGGACGTCTGCGCGGCCGCGCGCACCTTGCCCACGTAGTCGGCGTGGGTGGGGTAGAGCCGACTGAGCACCGGTTCCGCGGTGGCCGGGAAGGACGGGTCGGACGGGTCGCCGTCGTCGTGCCGGTCCCAGGCGTCGGCGTCGCCGTTCCACGGGTCACGGGCGCCGTACAGACCGCAGAAGACACCGCTGCCGGTGGTGTCGCGCGAACCGGTGAGCGTACGGGTCGGCACCGTGACGTCCGGGAGGCGGACACCGCCGGTGGCCAGGCCGGTGGCCGGGTCGCGCAGGACGGTGCTCAGCGGCTGACCGCTCGGCGGCCGCGCACCGCCCCGCGCCCAGCCGGCCAGGTGGCGCAGCGCCGCGTTCATCGCCCAGTGGCCGGGCCCGTCGTTGAAGGGGGCCGAACCGGCGGCGCAGTCGGGTGACGGCGCCGCCGAACCCGCCGACTTCCGCACGGTCGGGTTGCCGAGGTCGAAGGCCCACTGGTCGCCGTGCGCGGTGCCGGCCAGCTCCCAGTGCACGACGCTGTCGGTGTCCGGCTGCCGTGCGGTCGCGGCGCCCGGCACGTCGGTCTCGGTGAGCACGACGAACGTCGGCACCGACAGGTCGGTCCTGATCCGGGACGGGTTCGGCATCAACAGGGTGTCGGCGAGCACGCCGCTGATCGGCGAGGCGATCGCGCTGTTGCTGTGCACCATGAAGCCGTCATAGACCCTGGACACCGGCTGGACGGCGTTGACGTACGTCGTCATGAAGCCCGCCGACTGCGACTCGCCGTCGGCGAGCAGCGTCCGGACCGGGAGCCCGCCGAGCGGGTCGGTCCCGTTCGGGGTGCGCAGCGCCCGGCCCGCCTGGGAGAAGATGTCGTAGGCGAAGGCGTCGCCGGGGTGGACCAGGCTGCCGTACCGCGCCGGGTCCCAGCCCTTCAGGCCCTTGATCTCGCCCAGTCCGCCGTTGACCCCCACGGCCTGCGCCGAGACGCCGACCCAGGCATAGCCCCGGCGCAGCAGCTCGTCCCGTTCGAACCAGTAGTCCGGGGAGAGGTCGAGCTGGCCGCTGACGTTGAGCCACTCCACGACCACCGTGCCGTTGAACTTCGCCGGGTCGGCGGGGCGGCGCACCAACAGGCGGCTCTTGTACGCGGCGGTGCCGGACGCGCGGACGTTCCACCGGCCGTCCGAGGTCCACAGGCCGGACTTGGCGTACGACGTGGCGGTGCCCGAGATGAAGTACTCGTTCTCGGTGTAGCCGAACGAGCCGAGGTCCTCCGCCGCGGCGAGGAACGGGAAGCCGTGACTGCCGGCGGGCGGGACGGTGACCGTGGGGCTCGCGGCCGCGCCGGGGGAGGCCGCGGCCGGGGCGGCCAGCGGGCTGCCGAGGAGGCCGCCGCAGAGCAGCGCCCCCAGCGCGGTGGCGGTGACGGACCGCCGGGTCAGTCGAGCAAGCATGCGCACGGGTTGCCTCCGTGAATGCGTGTCCCAATGGATTGAGACCGCAGTTTCGACGGCCGGCGGCGGGCTGCCATCGGTGAATCCACCGGTGTCCCCCTCGAGGTGCTGCGGCAGTGCGCCGGCTTCGGGCCGCGCCTCCTCCCCTCCCCGGGATCCCAACGGGCTGACGCCGCGGACGTCGCCCGGCTCCTCGCCGTGGCGTGGTGGGACCGGCCCGTGCGGCACATCACCGAGCACGTACGGACGATCATGTCGGGGACCGTCGCCGACCTGGAGGAGGCTGCCGCGCACGTCCCGGTCCGCGGTGCCCACCACCACCTCTGATGTCGTGCTGCTGGTGCCTTCCCCACCGGAAGCGGGCACCGGCCGGGTGGCACGTACAGGACCTTGACGGGGTTCCTGACCAAGCTCCCGCCTGAGTGCCGGCGTCGATGTCCGTGCCCTCTGCTTGGATGCACGTTGCCGTTTCCGTGAGGAGAGAAGCATGACCCGTACGACGCCGCCGCGCCCGCTGGATGTGGCCTCGGTGTTTCCGGAGCTGGCCGCGATGTCCCGGACCGCCACCAGACTGCACCCCCGTCCCGGTGCGCCGACCGTGGAGGTGAGCTCCGTGGGCGGGCCGCTGCTGTGGCCCGTGGAGGAGGCGTGGCCCACGTGCGCACAGGAGCATCACGCCAGGCGACTCAACACGCCGGAAGAGGTGCGCACACTCCGGAGGATCCTCACGCAGGCATGGCGGCACCGGAACCCCGACGACGGACTGCTCACGCGGGAGGAGCGGGCTGTCGTGGACCGGATCCATGCGGGCCACGACCCGCACCTGCTGACTGCCGACCCGCATCCTCTGATACCGGTGGCCCAGTTGTACGCGCGTGACGTCGCCGATCTGCCCTTCCCCGAGGGCACCGATCTGCTTCAGGTGCTGTGGTGTCCGTTCGGCGATGCGATCGAGGGGTGTTCCGAGGCCGTTCAGTTGCGGTGGCGTCGAGCCGCTGACGTGGTGACGGTCCTGGCGGTCGCGCCGGAGCCCGCGTACATCGGCGCCGACGACCTGGTTCCCACGCCGTGCGTGCTGCATCCCGAGCAGGTGCGTGAGTATCCCGCCGCGCACGAGATGGACGAGGAACTCGTGACCCGCGTCTACCGGTGGGAAGAGGGAACGACCCTGAGCTATCGGGGTGACCTGTCCGGAGCTCCGGGCTGGAAGGCCGGTGGCTGGGCTGCCCCGTACACGTTCCGGGACGCGGACGAACCCGACGATCTGCGGTGTTCCGAGTGCCGGTCGCCCACAGCACCGCTGCTCACCGTCCCCAGTGGTGAGTGGGACGGGGAAAGCGGCAGTTGGCGACCCGCCGGCGACGAGCCGGAGAGCGATGCTCCGCCTTACCCAGGACCGTCCGACCCCACGCAGGTGACCGTGGGGCGCGGTTACACCCTGCAGTTCTACGCGTGCACAGGCGACCCCGGACACCTGCCGCTCACCGTCGTGCAGTGAGATCGGGGAGCCGGAGGAGGGCTCGGGCAGCTTGGGTGAAGAGCGGGATCCCTCATGTGTCCCGTTCGGGAAAGACGCTGGAGCGTTGGGCGCGTCCCGCCTTACGGTGACGCCATGAGCGATCACCAGGAAGCGCCTGTCGCGCCCGTCGGAGCCCATGAGCCGCCCTACTACGTGGCTGTCTTCACGTCCGTGCGAACTCAGGACCAGAGCGGCTACAGCGAGACCAACGCACGCATGGAAGACCTCGTGAAGGACGTCCCCGGGTTCCTGGGGATGGACCACGCGCAGACTCCTGGCGGGCTGGGCATCACCGTCGGGTACTTCCGCGACGCCGACGCCCTCACGGAGTGGCGGAACAACGCCGAGCACCGCGCGGCGCAAAAGCGCGGGCAAGCCGAGTGGTACCGGAGCTACACGCTGCATGTGGCGAAGGTGGAGCGGAGCTACGGGTTCGAGCGAGCGGACGTCCCGCAGGGCCCGGCAGCAGGCTGACCACCAGCCACGCGGCACAGGACAGGAACAGACGTCTTGGACCAACCGGTGTCGAGCGCTCACGTCACCCGTAGCGAGCACGGCGGTCCTCGCCGCTGTGCCGGCCTTCTTCGCGAGCCGCACGCCGGCGTCACGTGACGCTGCGACGCCACGGGGACCGATGGCCCCGGCGCCGGTGCGCCGGGGCCCGCGTCCGCGTCACGGCTCAGCGAGCGCGCGGCTCATCCGGTGTGGATCTCCAGGGCGGCCCGCACGGCGGACTCCACGGCTCCCTCGATCCACGCCGGTTTGACGGACGTGTGGTCCCCGGCGAAGTGCAACGGCCCTTCGTTCACGGGGATGGCGGGCAGCAGCTCCGTGTGCTGTCCGGGCAGGAGCACGGACGCCTCCCCGTAGGCGTAGGGGTCGCGCAGCCAGCTCTGCGTGCGGCCCGCGCCGGTGTAGAAGACCTCGATGCGCTGGCCGTAGACCTGCTGGAGGCCGCACAGAGCGTGTGGGTACCGTGCGTCGTCGTCCAGGCAGTCCCAGCGCAGCGCGTCGTCCGCCCAGCTGTAGGAAGCCAGGACCACGCCCCCCGCGCTGCCCGGAACCGGATGGGAGGGGTGGAACATGAACCGGTTGGCGTTGTCCGACACCGAGCCGCCGCCGACGACGTCGACTGCTTCCGGCTGGTCGCGTGCGACCGCGCGGTTGGCGGCGTAGTGGGTGCGCTGGCCGGCCGTGACGTGCCCGGTGGGCACGGAGGGGTGGGCGCCGAGCAGGCTGCCGTCCGTGGCGGCGCGGCCGGTGCGGTAGGCGTCGTACAGACCCGGGTCGACGGCGTGCAGCTCGCGCTTCCAGTCGGCCTCGTCGAACTCCCACCAGCGGCGGCTGAACTCCAGCAGGACCTTGGTCGCGCTGTCGTAGTGCAGCTCGCAGACCGCGCGGCGCTTGCCGTACGACAGGGGCGGATCGATCTGTACGTGGCGCAGTCCGGAGAACGGCACCGTGACCACGGCGACGTCCGCGGTGAACTGCTCCCGTACGACGGGACCGTCGCGGCCCTCGGACACGGTGTCCACCCACACGTGCGGGCCCTTGCTCCGGGCGTGCTCGGCGTCCGGTGAAGGGCGGTCGGGGTGGTGGTACTCGATGCGCGTGACACGGCGGTCGAACCGCACGTCCTTGCGTACGCGTTCCAGGAGGGCGTCCGGCAGTACGGCCGTGCCGCCCTCCAGCTCGTAGAACGGCGTGTCGGGGCTGATGAGGGAGGAGCCGATGAAGCTGTGGATGAAGGACAGGGGCAGGCGCGAGGTGAGGTTCTCCAGCGTGCCGATCAGGTCGACGGTCCGCTCGTCGAGGCCTGCGTGCTCGGTCAGGAAGCGGAACATCGACCAGTCGCCGAACCGTTGCACCACACGGGCCCAGCCCTGCAACTGCTCGGGGAGCGGCTTGCCGACCCGCTTGCCGTCGCGGTCGACGTGACTGAACTCGTCGCGCACCGGGTCCAGCGCGGAGCGGAGGATGGTGGCGGCGGGGGTGTCCCAGTGGGCCCGCGGGACGCCGAAGGACCGGTTCACGCGCCGGGGCGCGCGGGCGTAGTCGGCGCGCCGCACGCGGATGCCGTTGACGTGGATCCAGGTGCGGCCGGCGGGACGTCCCTCGGTGTCGACGTCGACGTAGTGGAAGCGCCGCTTCTTCAGGCCGAACCGGTCGATCAGCTCCATCACCAGGGGATGGCTGCCGGGGATGCGCATCGCGCCCGCTTCGGCGTACTGGCGGGGATCGGCGAAGGGCTGCTCGGCGTGCTCGTGGCCGCCGTTGCGGAAGGTCTTGATGCGTCCGCCCGCGCGGTTGCCGTTGGCCTCCAGCACGGTCACCCGGTGGCCTGCCCCCCTCAGCAGCCAGGCAGCCACGAGACCGGCCGGGCCGGCACCGATGACCAGGACGTTCTTGGGGCGCGTCCGTCGCTGGGCCGGCAGACCTTCTTGGAGGACGCGCTGGTAACGCGGGACGAGGGGGCGGTCGTCGGTGTCCAGGACGAGGAGTGCGCGGGCGACGGCGAGGCACCGGTCGAAGTCGGCGCCACGGCTCCCGCTCGGGGCGGCCGGGGCGGCCGGCGCGGGCAGAGCCGCGGCGCCACCGCCGGCCAGGGCCGTCGCCACCGTGACCGTGCCGGCTGCCGCCGCGAAGCTCCTCCTGGAGAAACCGCCGTCCGAGCGCACCACCGCGTGATCTTCAGTCATGGCGGACTTTGTACTGGCGGAGGTGACCGGGCGTCCGTCCTTCGCCCGGGCGTTGACCCGAAGGAGCGAAGACGGCGACGAACCCTGACGTCACAGCAGGTCCGCCGACGTGACGGCTCGGGAAACCCGAAGGGATGAATGCCGAGCGAACTCCGTTCGCCGCCGTGACCGACCTTCCACACTGCCAGATGCATATCCACATCCGCGCTCTTCGGCGGGCCCGACGCCCGCGCGGGACCGGTGACCACGCGGCGCTTCGCGTACGCGGCCCCGGCCCGGCCTCACGAGAGTGCGGGTCGACGTAAGGGGGGAAGGGGTGGCGCGGCGGTGCCCTCGGTTCGGTGACCGAGCCCGTTACTGGTTCGACAGCACGCTGGCCCGCGGTGCCTCGGCTCTCGTCGGCTGGATGGCGCTGCTGTGCCTGGCCGTCGTCGTCCCGGCCAGTGCGGTGCTGGTGTGGAGCGACCCCGACGCGCCGGTGTCCCTGGCGGACCGCCTGGCCGAGGTGTGGCGCCTCACCGGGGAGACACTGCGGCTGGGCGGTGCGACGGGTACGCCCCTGCGCGTGACGATGTCGGTGCTGCTCGCGCTGGTCGCCCTGCTGTACGTCTCGACGCTCGTCGGCCTGATCACCACGGCGCTCACGGAACGGCTCACCGCCTTGCGACGGGGCCGTTCCACCGTGCTCGAACAAGGGCACGCCGTGGTCCTCGGGTGGTCGGAGCAGGTGTTCACGGTGGTGAGCGAACTGGTGGCCGCCAACGCCAACCAACAGCGGGCGGCGGTGGTCGTGCTGGCCGACCGGGAGAAGACCGCCATGGAGGAGGCCCTGAGCACGAAGGTGGGTCCCGTCGGCCGTACGCGGCTGATCTGCCGCAGCGGCCCCGTCACCGACCCGGCCGTGCTCACCCTGGCCAGCCCGGCCACGGCCGGTGTCGTGCTGGTCCTGCCCCACGACGAACCCGACGCCGACGCCGAGGTGGTCAAGACGCTGCTGGCGCTCAGGGCGGCCCTGGCCGGGGAGGGAACCCGTCCGCCCGTCGTCGCCGCCGTCCGGGACGACCGCTACCTCCTGGCCGCACGTCTCGCCGCCGGACCGGGCGGCGTCGTCCTGGAGAGCGACACCGTCACCGCCCGGCTGATCGTCCAGGCCGCCCGCCGCCCCGGGCTCTCCCTGGTCCACCACGAGCTCCTCGACTTCGCCGGAGACGAGTTCTACCTGATCACCGAACCGGCCCTGGCCGGCCGGCCGTTCGGCGACGCGCTGCTGTCCTACCCGACGTCGAGCGTCGTCGGGATGATGCGAGGAGACACTCCCCTGCTCAACCCGCCGCCGCAGACGCCCGTGGCCCCGGACGACCTGCTCATCGTCATCTCCCGCGACGACGACACCGCCTGGCTGGACGACTGCGCGGAGCTGGTCGAGAAGGCGGTCATGGCGTCCGGCCCTTCGACACCCGCGCGGCCGGAGCGGGTCCTCCTGCTGGGCTGGAACCGCCGAGCGCCGCTCATGGTCGAGCAGCTGCGCCGCCGCGTCCGGCCCGGATCCGCCGTCGACGTGGTGGCGGACGGTGGTGACGTCACGGTCCGGCAGGTGAGCGAGGCCGACGCGCACCGCGGCACCGACCTGGCCCTGACACTGCACCACGGGGACGTCAGCCGTCCTGAGACCCTGCGGCGTCTGGACGTCCACTCCTACGACAGTGTGATCGTGCTCGGCCGGGACCCCGCTCCCGAACAGCCGCCGGACGCCCCCGACAACCGTACGCTCGTCACCCTGCTGCTTCTGCGCCAACTGGAGGAAGCCACCGGGCGTGAACTGCCGGTCGTCACCGAGCTCATCGACGACCGCAACCGGGCGCTGGCCCCCGTCGGCCCCGGAGCCGACGTGATCATCAGCGGCAAGCTCATCGGCCTGCTCATGGCGCAGATCTCCCAGAACCGGCACCTGGCAGCGGTGTTCGAGGAACTGTTCTCAGCCGACGGCACCGGGGTTCGCCTGCGGCCGGCCGCCGACTACGTGCTGCCAGGATGCGAGACGTCGTTCGCCACCGTCGTGGCCGCGGCACGTTGCCGCGGAGAATGCGCCATCGGGTACCGAAGCCACGACGCCTCGTCGACGAGTCCCGGCTACGGCGTGCGGATCAACCCGCCCAAGGCCGAGCGGCGCCGTTGGACGGTCGAGGACGAGGTGGTCGTCATCGGCAAGGACTGACGGGACCTCAGGAAGGTCGTGTGCGCGCCGCAGCCGGCCGGCCTTCCCGACCGACCGACCCGGTGACGGGCCGGTGCCATGAGCGGACCGCGATGCGCCACGCCACCGCCGCCCGTCCTGAGCGCGCCGCCCGGCTGCCCCGACAAGGAGCTCGGACGCAGCCCCAGCACGCCGTCGGGCCTCGCACCGCCTTGCGTGCCGGTCAGGCCGCGGAGCCAGGACCGGGCGGGAGGTGAACGGTCATGATCAGGTGGCACGTCCCGGTGCCCGAGCCGCGGTAGGTGTGGGGGGCGTCGCCGTCGAACGTGGCGGTCTGCCCGGCCTCGACCGCGTGCTCGGTGCCGTCGACGACGAGCACCATCCGCCCGGCGGTGACGCTGACGGTCTCCACGACGCCGCTCTGGTGCGGGTGACTGGGGTACTCCTCGCCCGGTTCCAGTTTCCACCGCCAGATCTCGACCGGGGCCGGTCCCGACGTGGTCAGCATGAGCCGCGCCTCGCCGCCTTTCTCCCCGGCCCACAAGGGCATGACGGCGTCGGCGGACACGACCCGGACACGGCCTTCGACCGGCCCTTCCACCAGCGCGGACACCGACATGCCGAGCGTGTCGGCAAGGCGGACCAGGGTGGCGAAGTTCGGGTTGCCCTGGGCCTTCTCCAGTCCGACCAGGGCGCCCTTGCTGACCTTGGCGCGGCGGCCGAGTTCGTCCAGGGACAGTCCGGCGCGGGTGCGGGCCGCGCGGACGTTGTGTGCGAGCGTCCGCAGTGCCGCCTCGGTCTCGGCCATCGCTTCACCCCTCCGCAGGCAGGTCAGTGCACTGCACCACATGGTCGTTCGGTTGACGACTTCCGGTCGGTGCGTTGTACGGTGCAGTCGTTCCATTGATAGTAAGGGATGTACCCGTGATCGCTCTGCTGCTGGCCCTGGGCAGCTCCCTGGCCTACGGATGCGCCGACTTCCTCGGCGGCCTCGGCGCCCGCAAGGCCCATGTCCTGCGCACCGTGATGATCGCCGCCCCGGCCTCGCTCACCGTCGAGCTGCTGCTGTGGCCCTTCCTCGGCGCCTCCTTCGCCCCCGCCACCCTCGCCTGGGGCGCCGCCTCCGGCGTCGCGTCGGCCGCCGCGTTCGCCCTGCTCTACCGCACGCTCGCGATCGGCCCGATGAACGTCCTCTCCCCCGTCACCGCGCTGGTCTCGGCGATGCTGCCGGTCGGCGTGGGGCTGTTGCAGGGCGAGCACCTGGGGCTGACCGGGCTGACCGGCCTGCCGCTGGCGCTGGCGGCCGTGGTGCTGGTCAGCGCCGGACACGGCGCCGGCGGCGCCCGGCCGTCGCGGACCGCGCTGCTGCTGGCCTTCGGCGCCGGGACCGCCATCGCCCTGCAGTTGGTCTTCCTTCACCAGGCGCCGTCCGACAGCGGCGTCGGCCCGCTGGTCATCGGCCGGGCCGTGTCCTCCGCGGTCACGCTGGCCGCGGCCGGGCTGATGCACCGCAGGCTCGGCCCGGAGAAGCCCGCCTACGCGATGTCGGCGACGGCCGGCGTGCTGGACTCGGTGGCCAACCTGCTGTTCCTGCTCGCCGCCCGCAGTGGCGACCTGGCCGTCGTCGCCGTGATCACCGCTCTGTACCCGGCCGGCACCGTCCTGCTCGCCCGCGGCGTGCTCGCCGAGCGCATCCACCGAGGTCAGCTGATCGGCCTGGGCACCGCCGCCGTCGCCGTCAGCCTCCTCGCCCTCACCTGACCCCGCGGCCCTCAGCCGCCTTCCCCCGAACGGACCACCTGATGACCACCTTCCGCATCGGCCCCGCTGTCGCCGACGCCTTCCCCGACACCCTCATCGCCGTCATCACCGCCGCCGGCCTGCGCGGCCACGAGCCCTGGCCCGCCACCGCCGCCGCCCTGGAGGACCTGGAGCGGCAGCTCGCCGACGGCGTCTGGCAGCCGGCCGACGAGAGCGACCCGCGCATCGAGGCGTGGCACACCGCCTACCGCTCCTTCGGCACCAACCCCCGCCGCATCCGGCCCAGCGTCGACGCCCTGGGCCGCCGCATGGCCAAGAAGGGCACGCTGCCCCGGATCAACCCGGCCGTCGACTCCTACAACGCCGTCTCCGTCCGCCACGGCCTGCCCGCCGGCGCCTTCGACCTCGACCACGTCACCGGCGACGTCGAGATCCGCCACGCGGACGGCACCGAGACCTTCACCCCGCTCGGCGAGACCGGCACCGTCGAGAACCCCGAGTCCGGCGAGATCGTCTACACCGACACCACCGACGTCCTCACCCGGCACTGGAACCACCGCGACGCCCACCGCACCCGCGTCACCGAGGACTCCGCCCACGTCGCCTTCGTCCTGGAGACCGTCGCCGCCAGTCGCGACGGGCACCTGCTCAAGGCCGCGGCCGACGACCTGCAGACCCTGCTCCAGCCGCACTGCGAGAAGAGCACCGTGCACTACCTCAGCCCGGCGCACCCCGACATCACCATCTGACCACCACCCCCTGGCCCGTCCGCCTGAGCGGCGGCGCCGGGTCCACGGCGGCGAAGCCGCGACCCGCCGCCGCCGAGGGACCGCCCGCACCCCTTGGAGGTTCGCCATGGCCACCGGGCTGAGCGCCTTCCCCTCACGCCCGTCCCCGGCCACGGCAGAACCTGGCCGCTGCTGCCGCGCCCCGGCTAACGATCGACGGTGCGCATCCCTGCCTCGTCGTACCGCTCCCCCGACGCCTCGGGCAGCTCCGCATCGATGCGGGCCAGGTCGTCCTCGGTCAGCACGACGTCGACCGCGGCGGCGTTCTGTTCCAGGTAGGTGCGGCGCTTGGTGCCGGGGATCGGCACCAGTCCCTCGCCCTGGGCCAGCACCCAGGCGATGGCCAGCTGGGCCGGGGTCACCTCCTTCTCGGCGGCGATCTCCTTCACCTTGGCCGCCAGCCGCAGGTTCGCCTCCAGGTTGGCGTCCTGGAAGCGCGGGTTCTCGCGGCGCCAGTCGTTCGGGTCCAGCTCGTCCGGCGAGGTGAACCGCCCGGCGAGGAACCCGCGGCCGAGCGGCGAATAGGGCACGAAGCCGATGCCCAGCTCCCGGCAGGCGGGCAGAACCTCGGCCTCCACGTCCCGTGACCACAACGAGTACTCGCTCTGCACCGCGGTGATCGGGTGCACGGCGTGGCCGCGCCGGATGGTCTCCGCGCTCGCCTCGCTCAGACCGATGTACCGCACCTTGCCCTCGGCGACCAGTTCGCCCAGCGCGCCGACCGTCTCCTCGACGGGGACGTTCGGGTCGACCCGGTGTTGGTAGTACAGGTCGATGTGGTCGGTGCCCAGACGCTCCAGGGAGCCGTGGACCGAGCTGCGGACGTGCTCGGCCGAGCCGTCCTGCGGGCCGACCGTGCTGATGTCGCCGGGTACGGCGTCGTCCATCCGGTAGTTGAACTTCGTCGCGATCACGTACTCGTCGCGACGCCCCCGGATCGCCTCGCCGACGAGCGACTCGTTGGTGAGCGGCCCGTACATCTGCGCGGTGTCGAGGAAGTTGATTCCGAGGTCGAGGGCGCGCCGGATGGTCTCGATCCCCTCCTCGTGATCGGCGGATCCGTAGAAGGCGGACATGCCCATGCATCCCAGGCCGATGGCCGATACCCGGAGCTCCCGCAGGCTGCGCTTCTGCATGCCGTGTCCCTGCCTTTCCCTGCACACTCGTTCGTCGTTCGGACGGCACGAAGCCGCTCATCCATCCAGCCACGCATCTCACCGCTCGGCATCCCGTGAGGGGCGCCGGGCGGCGCGGGCTTCGTGCGCCGCGGTGCCCGCAACGCTACGGCCTGGAGCGCACTCCAGCGCAACCCGGCCGTTCAGGCGGACCGGCAGCTCGGTCACGTCTTTCCCGCGTCCGTCTTCACGGACCATCGGGTGGTGGATCACGGTCGGCGGGCACGGGCGCTTCGAGGACTCCGGTGCCGGTCCAGGCCCGTTCTCCGCGCTCGCGGATGCCCTGCCGGACCGGTCAGGCCCCGCCGCTCTCGAGGAGGGCCGCCATGACGAACAGGGCGACGGTCGAGCTCGGCGAGCTCGGCTGCGCGACCGAGGTCTTCGGCCTCCGCAGACCGGAGATCGGCCGTGACCTCTACGACTTCAGGCTCTGTTCGCCCGAGCCCCGGACCCTGATGCGAGACGGATTCTTCACGCTCACGGGAGTCACCGGTCTGGAAGCGGCCGACGCGGCGGACACCTTGATCGTCCCCAACCGCCCGGACGTCGAGGTGCCCCGCCGTCCCGCCGTGCTCGATGCCGTCCGCCGGGCGCACGCCCGCGGTGCGCGCTTGGTCGGCTTCTGCAGTGGCGCTTTCACCCTGGCCGAAGCAGGAGTCCTCGACGGGCGCCGGGCCACCGCGCACTGGCAGTGGGCGGATGACTTCCGGGCACGCTTCCCCTCGGTCCGGCTCGAAGCGGACGTGCTGTTCGTGGACGACGGTGACATCCTCACCTCCGCGGGAAGCGCGGCTGCACTCGATCTCGGGTTGCACGTGGTCCGCCGTGACCACGGCGCGGAGGTCGCCGACTCTGTGAGCCGGCGGCTGGTCTTCGCGGCGCACCGGGACGGTGGGCAGCGACAGTTCGTGGAGCGCCCCGTGCCCGACCTGCCGGACGAGTCCCTGGCGCCTGTCCTGGCCTGGGCCCAGGAACGCTTGGACCCACCCCTCACGGTGTCCGACCTCGCGGCCCGTGCGGCGATCAGTCCGGCGACGCTGCATCGCCGCTTCCAGGCCCAGCTGGGCACGACGCCGTTGACGTGGCTCACGGGGGAACGGCTCGCCCTGGCGTGCCGGTTGATCGAGCGAGGTGAGTCCCGCTTCGAGGTGGTCGCGCGGCGCAGTGGGCTGGGCACCGCTGCCCATCTGCGCACGCTGATGCGCCGCGAGACCGGCATCACGCCGTCGGCGTACAAGCGCCGGTTCGGGCCGGAGGCGAGCTGACAGCCCGGGTCCCGGGTGAGGGGGCGCCGGTGAGGCGCGGCGGCGGTGTGCGGCGTGTGCCTGCCACGGGCTGCTTCCTCCTGCTGGATCGGTCGGAGCGGAGGCGCACGTCGTGCAGCGGCCGTCGCCGTCGGGACGGGCACGCCGGGGGCGGGTGCGGCAGGGTGGCCGGCCGAGGCAGGTGGGGCAGAGGTCCTCGTCGGGGGCGGTCGGCCGCGCGGCCCGGCCCGGCCGGCACGCCCGTCTGCCCGTGCAGCCACACCGGCACGGACGTCCCGTGGCCACCCTCAGGCCTCAAAGACCTGTTCCGTCCAGATCGTCTTGCCTTCGGGTGTGTACCTGCTCCCCCACCGGTGCGCCAACTGCGCGACGAGGAACAGGCCCCGTCCGCCCTCGTCGGAGAGACGAGCTCGGCGCAGGTAGGGCTGGGACTGGCTCGGGTCGGAGACCTCGCAGACCAGGCGCTGCTCCTTGGTCAGACGCAGTCCGATGGGCCCGCCGGCGTAGCGGACGGCGTTGGTGACCAGTTCGCTGACCAGGAGCTCGGTGATCAGGGAAAGTTCTCCCAGTCCCCAACTCGCCATCTGAGTGGCGGCGAGGCTGCGGGCGTGGGCGACCATGGCGGGGTCGGCGGGCAGTTGCCAGAAGGCCGTGTGCTCGGGCGGCACCTGGCCGACGCGGGCCAGGAGGACGGCGATGTCCTCCTCGTGAGGCTCCTGGCTGAAGCAGGCCAGGGCCCGGTCCGCGACCTCGGTGAGGGGCTGCCCGGTCCGCGCGGCGACCCGGGCAGCGGCATGCAGCTCGCGCAGGCGGCGTGAGGTTTTCCCTCGCGGGGAGGGCGGGCCGGTGTGCAGGGCGAGCACATCGCCGGGCCGGAGGTGCAGTTCCACCGGCTCGAACGGCTCGGTCCCGGTGCCCAGCGGCGGTCCTGGTCGTAGCTCCACCTCCTCCGCCATGCCACGCTGTCTCCTGGCCAGGACGGGAGGCGGGTGCCCGGCGCTGGCGACGAGACACCGGCCGGTGACGGGGTCGTAGGAGGCGTACAGGCAGGTCGCGCCCCTCAGGGAACCGGCCACCGACACCGGGCGGGGCGACTCGTCCTCGGTGATGCGGGTGACCAGGTCGTCCAGGTGGGCCAGCAGTTCCTCGGGCGGCGGGTCCAGATCCGCCAGGGTCTGCACGGCCGAGCGCAGCCGGCCCATGGCGCCGGCCGCGTTCACGCCATGCCCTGCGGCCCTTCCGACCACGAAGGCCGCACGGGCTCCCGACAGCCGGATCACGTCGTACCAGCTGCCGCCGATCCCGGCCGCGGTGCTCGCCGGTGCGTACGTCCCGGAGGTCTCCGCCGCGGTCAGGCGCACCGCCGGGGGCGGCAGCAGGCTGCGTTGGAGGGCTTCGGCCGTGCGCCGCTCCCGGGTGTAACGGCGCGCGTTGTCCAGGCTCAGGGACAACCGGGAGCCGATCAAGTCGGTGAACGCGGCGTCGGCCCGGTCGAACGGGGTCCGCTCGGCGCAGCGCCACAGGGCGACGGCGCCCAGCACGGTTCCGCGCGCCTGGAGCGGGAAGACCAGCAGGGACGTGGCGCCCGACGGCAGCATCAGCCGACGACGGTCGGGATCGCCGCCCAGTTCGCCGTGCAGGTGGGCGAGGTCCGGCAGGATTCCCGCGGTGCCCCGGCGCAGGTGCTCCGCCTCGACGTCACCGAGCAGGACGGTCTCTCCCAGTCCGTGGATCTCCTCGGGCCACGGGCCCTCCGCGGCGGCGACGGCGACCCGCCGCATCGGTGTGCCCGGAAGGTACTCGCCGAGCTCCCGCCCGTCCAACGCGTCCTCGGTGAGGTCCACCGCCCCCAGGTCGGCGAAGACCGGCACCAGGAGATCGACGAGTTCCTTGGTGTTGCGCACGACGTCCAGTGAACCGCCGATGCGTACTGCCGCCGCGTGCAGCAGGTTCAGCCGCTGCTGCACCCGTGGATCGGTCACCTCCAGTCCCCCGCCGACCAGCGTCACCCGCATCCCGAACACGTCCTCGAACTCTGATGTCGCCGCGGGGACCAGCCAGACGAGGAACCGTCCCTGGCTGCCCTCGGCGAGCGCCGACACGTTCACGTCCGCGTCCACCTGCCCGCCGCCGGGCCTGCGCAGCAGCGCGCGCCCGCCGCTGCACCGGCTGCGGTCGGCTGCCTCCTCCAACGCCGCCCACACGGAGGGCTCGCTGAAGAGCGACGCCAGGTTGCGCCCGAGCAGCTCCCCGGTCGAACCGCCCAGCAGCTCCAGGGCGGGCCGAGTGCACGCCAGGACCGTCCCGGCCGCGTCCACCATCAGCTCGGCGGGCTGACCCCAGGGGCCGCCTGTCATCGGCTCGGCCGACTGCCCGTAGTCCGCCGACCCGCTCGGGTACCGCTCGTCACGGCCGGTCATTGGCCTCCCCTGACACCGTGAGCCCTGTGCGCTTCATTTCTCAGGAGAAGACCCGGCCGTCGTCGCCGCAACTTCGCCCCGGGCGAGGCAGCGGCACGACGCAAGCCCGCTGCGGGGCAGCGGCCGGTCGCGTACGTCTGCGCCCGCACCTTCCGCTGCGGCGTGAGCACGTCCTCCTGCTGGGGCTGCAGCCGGCGATCAGGCTCCTGCCCGCGAGGCACGGGGACCGGGCCGGTGCCGCCGTGGCCTTCCCCGGCCCGGAGCCGTCGTCCCCTGGTCGGTGCTCGGCGCCGAGGTGGACGGAGGCGTCCTCGACCTGCACCCCGACGACCAGGTGCAACTACTCGTCCAGGCGGACGGCGGCACCGACCCGGACGCGCCCCTGCCGTCCTGCCTCGTCACCGACGACGACTTCCAGGTGCGTCCGTCCTACGCCAGGGTTCTCGACCATCCGGACCTGGAGGTGTGCAGAGGAGGATGCCGGGTCGTCGACCACGGTCAGGCCGGCGTCGTGACCTGCTGCTGTGCGGGTCGAGACGGGGAGGGGCGCGGACGGTCATGGGAGGGGTTGTCGGCGAGGACATCGGCCTGGTCGTCGGCGGTGTCGTCGCTTTGCGGCCGTGGTCGAGCCCACCTGGCCGGTGGTCTGGTCGGGGCCGGCTGCTGCCCTGATCCGTACGCGCGGCTCCCGTGAGGGGCGCCGCCCTGCACGGAAGGCGGAGCAGCCGGCCATCACCTATAGTGGCGATCGAGTGACACTAGGTGAAGGGATGTCTTCCGATGCCTGTGACCGTATACGCCGACGTCGACCACAAGGGCGAGAGCGCCACGCTCGACGCGGGACGCCACAAGCTCGACCAGGCCATGAACGACTGCATCTCCTCCGTCCGCGTACCTTCCGGGTGAAAGGTGACGCCCTACGAGCACGCGGACTTCACCGGGGAGCAGGTCACCCTGGAAGCCGACACCCCGAAGGTGGAAGGCGTCCTCCACGACAAGGCGTCCTCGATCGTCGTCGCCGAGACGGATGAGGAGCCCGCGTTCGTCTTCTCCGCGGAAAGCGGCGACAACTGGTTCCACTTCGAGGACGGGACGACGAGCTCCTGACCCGGCCGCCCCGCGAGACAGACCGGGAGCGCAGCCGTCCTGACCGTAGGTCCGACATCACCCGACGGTCACCCCCCGCCTGATGCACACTCGCACCCCCTTTGAGACAACCGTGAGCGCACGGCGTACGCCCCTCCGGTGCCGGTAAGGGAGGCCGAGCCCGGCCGGTCCCCCGGAGGGCGGACAACGCGGCGCCCCGACACCCACCGCCTCAACGGCGTGGACCGAACAGCAGACGAAGCCCGCGCCGGGTCTGACTGCCGACGACGCCGCGCCCGCCGCACGACAGGCAGCCAGTCGTCGTGGCCCGACCGTCGAACTCGACGGCCGGCGGACCGGCCCCCTTTCCCACGGCACCCGCAGCAGCGATGCCCGGCCGACGCCTCGGGCACCGCTGTCCTCCCGGCCCGCGCGTCCAGGCCGACGCTTCCCGTTCAGCGCGCCGGAAGTGCGTGATGTCCAACCGGCTCAGCCGTGATGGCAGAGCAGCCCGGATTCGCTGAGGGCGGGGATGCACTCGGCATCTTTGCCGGCCCGCCCACCCCTCTTCTCTCCTGAAGGAGCACCGTCATGTCCGAACGCAACACCCTCATCCGCAGCCTGCACGACGCGGGGCTGGCAGCCTGGTTCGGCGGCTCGCTCATGGGCGCGATCGGCCTCAACGGCGCGGCCCAGGACGAAGGCGGAACGGAAGCGACCAGAGACCGGATCTCCTCCTCGGGATGGGCGAAGTGGGCGCCGGTCAACGCGGCCGCGATCGGCGCGCACCTGTTCGGCGGTGGTGGGCTGCTCGCGGTGAACGCGCACCGTGTGGCCACCCAGCAGGGCGTGGCCGCCTCCACCACGGCCAAGACCGTCGTCACCGCCGCGGCCCTGGCTGCCACCGCCTACGCTCGCGTTCTGGGCAAGAAGGTCGAGCTGGCCTCCTCATCCGACCCCGATGACGTCGAGCAGGCGCAGAAGCACCCCATCGACCTGGACAAGGCACGCCGGCAGCTGGCGTACGCGCAGTGGGCGGTACCGGCGCTGACCGGATGCCTGGTGGTGCTCAACGCCCTGCACGGCGAACAGCAGCGCCCGGTCGAGCAGATTCCCGGCATGTGGGAACGGGCCCGCTCAGCGGCCCACTTCACGTCGTGACAGTGCGCCGGCCCGATCTGGTGCGGCCCTCGGCCGTGGCCTGCGCACGCGTGATGCGCGCAGGGGCCGATGCGACGTGCCTCCGACGACGGGGGCACTCCGGGAAGGCCGTGGCGGACCAGGCGGCCGGGCCGGCCTCCGAGCTCGAAAAGGGGAGTTCCCATGTCCACACACGCACGTGCCCCTCGTACGGCCCGAACAGCGGTCCAGCAGGCCGCCCTGATCGTGGGAGTGGTCTTTCTCCTGGTCGGTGTTCTCGGCTTCGTCCCGGGCATCACCACGAACTACGAGACCATGGAGTTCGCTGCTCACCATTCCGACGCCAAGCTCCTCGGGATCTTCCAGGTATCCGTCCTGCACAACCTCGTGCATCTGGCCTTCGGTCTCGCCGGCCTGGCACTGGCACGCACCGCCTCGCAAGCGCGGCTCTACCTCCTCGCCGGCGGCGCCGTCTACCTGGTCCTGTGGCTGTACGGTCTGATCATCGACTACGACAGCGCCGCGAACTTCGTCCCCGTCAACACCGCCGACAACTGGCTCCACCTGCTGCTCGGCCTCGGGATGATCGCACTGGGCGCCCTGCTCACCCGCAGGCGCAACGGGGTACGGACCGCTGTGTGAACGGCGAAGACACGTGAACACCCGCACCCACCGGCCACGGATGCGGCCGCCCGGCGACGACGTCGGCTCCTGCCGGTACGGCCTGTCGTTCATACGCCCCCCTCCGGATCGTCGGCTGCGGCACGAACCCGTACTGCTTCCGACCCTCGGTCACCGGCTCTCGCGCAGACGGCCGGAGAGGTCCTCGAGCAGGTAGGCGAGTGTCTCGGCGCCTTGGAGCAAGGCTTGTACCTCCACCTTCTCGTCGGAGTCGTGCCAGTGGTCCTCGGGCAGGCCGGTGCCGTAGAGCAGCACGGGCGCGTCAACGGTTTCGGCGAGGAGGGCGGCCGGCGCTCCGCCGCCGTTGCGTATGCGCAGTGCCGGGCGTCGCAGGGTGCGGCTCATGGCTGCCTCGAGTGCGGACAGCGCCGGATGGTCGGCCGGGGTGGCGTAGGGGTCCTGGTTGGTGTTCGAGGTGCTCAGCTCGTACTCGAAGCCGTCCCTGATCGTCTCCGCCACCCACTTCCGCAGCTGCTCCATGACGTTGTCGGCGCTCTGGTCGGGTACCAGGCGCAGGGTGATGTCGGCGGAGGCGACGGCCGGGACGACGCCGCGGGCGGGATCGTCGGGGTCGCCGCCGAGCAGGGTGACGACCTCGGCGGCGGGCCGGGTCCAGACCCGTTCCAGGACGCTGTGACCGGCCTCGCCCTGGATGCTGCGGCTGCGGGTGCGTTCCAGCCAGTTGTCGGTGATGAAGCGGATCTCCTCCATGCCGCGGCGATCCTCCGGGGACGGCTGCGCGACCGTGTCGTAGAAACCGGGCAGGGTGATCCGGTCCTGGTCGTCGTGGAGCAGGCCGAGCAGGCGGCAGGTCTCCGTCAGGGGGTTGGGGGCCGCGCCGGCGACGACACCGCTGTGGATGTCCCGGCGCGGTCCGCGGATCTGCAGATGGGCGTTGACCGAGCCCCGCACACCGGTGCAGACCGCGGCTTCCTGCAGCGACCAGAGCATGGTGTCCGAGACGATCACGACGTCGGCGGCGAGCCGGTCGGCGCGCTCGCGCACCAGGTCGGCCAGGTGCGGGGAACCGACCTCCTCCTCCCCCTCGATCAGGTACTTGAGCGTGACGGCGGGCGCGCTGCGACCGGTGGCCTCCAGATGGGCGCGCAGGGCCCAGACGTGGGCCAGCACCTGCCCCTTGGCGTCCGAGGCGCCGCGCCCGTACATCCGGCCCTGCCTCAGCGCCGGCGCGAAGGGCGCCACCTCCTGCCACTCCTGGTCCTTGGCGGCGCGGACGTCGTGATGGCTGTAGACCAGGACGGTGGGCGCGTCCGGGTCCTCGGCCGGCCAGCAGGCGAACACGGTCTGCAGACCGTGGGTGTCCCACTCCTCCACCTCGGTGAAGCCGGTTTCCAGCAGGTGGGCCTGGAGCCAGCGCGCCGAGCGGGTCACATCCCGCTCGTGCGCCGGGTCGGCGGACACCGACGGAATGCGCACCCACGCGGCCAGGTCGTCCAGCAGCGGACCGACCCGGTCGTACGGATAGTCGTGAACAGCGGGGTCGGGTTCCTGCATCACAAGCTTCCTTCGCCGGCTGCGGGCCTGTCGGTCCGGGCCTGGGAGGAGGGGGACAGTGCCTCCAGGCGGTTGCGCAGGGCGTCCCGCAGATCGTCCAGTCCCGCGCCCGTGCGGGCGGACACGGCGAGGGCGTCCGGGTGGAGCCGTCGCAGGATGCTCATCTGCTCGGGTTCGGCGAGGTCCGCCTTGTTCAGCACCAGCAGTTCCGGCACGTCCTGCGCCCCGATGTCCCGCAGTACCGCGCGGACGGTGACGATGTGCTCCGCGGCCTGCGGGGCGGAGGCGTCGACGACGTGCAGGGCCAGGTCCGCCCGCGTGACCTCCTCCAGCGTCGAGCGGAAGGCGTCGACGAGCTGGTGGGGAAGGCGGCGGACGAATCCGACGGTGTCGGTGAGGGTGTAGGTCCGTCCCTCCGGGGTGCGGGCCTGGCGCACGAGCGGGTCCAGGGTGGCGAAGAGGACGTCGGCGACCTCGGCGTCCGCGCCCGCCAGACGGTTCAGCAGAGCCGACTTGCCGGCATTGGTGTACCCGGTGATCGCCACGGACGGGACGCGGTCCCGCACCCGGCGCTGCCGGGTCACCTCCCGGCGGCGGGCCGTGCGGCGCACCTGTTCACGCAGGGTCCGCATCCGTCGGCGCAGATGGCGCCGCTGGATCTCCAGCCGCATCTCGCCGCGCCCGCGCACGCCGACCCCCGCACCGCCGGCCATGCGGCCGCCACCGATCCGCGACATCTCCCGGCCGTGGCCGCGCAGTCGCGGCAGTTCGTAGGTGAGCCGGGCCAGCTCCACCTGCGCCTTGCCCTCGGAGCTGCGGGCATGCTCGGCGAAGATGTCCAGGATCAGCCCCGTGCGGTCCACCACCCGGACCCCGGTGCCGTCCTCCAGGCCGCGCACCTGCGCCGGGGTGAGTTCACTGTCGGCGATCACGAGGTCCGTCTGCCGGGTTTCGACCAGCTCCGCGAGTTCACGGACCTTGCCCGAACCCACGTACGTCACCGGGTCCGGGCGGTTCCGCGCCTGCACCACCCGGTCCGTCACGTCGATCCCGTCGGTCGCGGCCAGACGCTCCAGCTCGTCCAAGGAGTCCGCCGCGGAGTCCGGACCGTCCAGGTCGGTGAGTCCGAGCAGAACCGCCCGCCAGTGTCGGGGTCCCGCGTCGACCACGTTCGTCGCTGCCGCGGACCGCGCACCTGTCAACCACGTGCCTGGCACGATCGCCTCCGCTCCTGCCGAAGGACATGCGCTCCGGGCCGGCATTCGGCATCTCGACGAGGGGTCGACCCTTGGCTTCGCGAGGGTCTCCGCGCGGCCGGAGGCCAGACGTCCCGGGTACCCCTCAGCCGTCGTGCATGCCTCAGCGCCGGTAGGGAATCCGGCAGCGGAAAGCCGGGAGCTCACGCCAGGGCCGACGGCGCCAGGACGGCTTCTCTGACCTGGTGAGTCTCGCCCCTGGGGACGATCGTTCGGCTGAAGCCCCACGGAGCCCCTCGCCGGGAGGCGACCGCTCTGTCTGATCACCGTATCGGCATCGCCGGGTCTTGACGTGTGCGTACCGGGGCGGTCAGCCGACGGGGCAAGAAGTCGCGGAGTCGATCCACTCGCTGACATGGCGAGGCGGCCGCCCAGATCGGCAGCCGCCTCCTTCCGGGAGGATCGCGCGCTCAGCCTCGGACGATGTTCTGGGCCTGCGGGCCCTTCGGGCCCTGCCCGATGTCGAAGGTGACGTGTTCGCCCTCGGTGAGTTCACGGTAGCCGCTGCCCTGGATCTCGGAGTAATGCGCGAAGACATCGGGGCCTCCGCCGTCCTGCGAGATGAAGCCGAAGCCCTTCTCCGCGTTGAACCACTTCACAGTGCCACTGGCCATCAGATGATCCTTCGTTCACGCCCGGAAACAGCCCATGCTCCGGGCACGCTCCGGCTCCTCGACAACAGGAGCCGCACCCGGTGTACCCCGAACCGCCCGTGTTCACCCGTCCGGACAGCGGCCTGCGCCGCCTTCTGCCCGACAGCGGCGCGGTGCAAGCGACTGGCTCGGGATGGGACGCACCGGCGGAGCGTGGGACTGCCTCCCCGTGGGGACTCGGCGTGCAGGGATGAAAGGAGTCGACATGTCCAGTCCGCATGACGACCGAGAACTGTCCCATCCGCTGGAGCAGGTCACCGGCGAGAAGGACGTACCCCCGGAAGAAGAGGAAGGTTCTACGGCTCAGGACGCTGCAGACGCCGACCGGCAGGAGCCCGCCGTCTCGGATGCCGAGGAACCGTCCTCCACGGAGGATTCGACATGACGGTTTCGATCACCGAGCAGGATGCTGCCGCTCTCGGGGGCAACAGCAGCATCCTGATGCGCCAGCGTCGGGACCACGCCGAACTCGACGCGATGATGAACCGCTACATGAAGGGCGGCGTCGCCGGGGAGCTCGACGGTCTGTGGCAGGACATCGTGCAATTGGTGTTCAGTCACGCGTTCGCCGAGGAGACCGTGCTGTGGCCGGTGCTGCGTCGTGTCTGTGCTGACGGTGAGCAGCTGACGACGCGGGTCGAGCAGGAGCATCAGGCGATCAATGACCTTGTCGCGCAGATCGAGCGAACCCCGGAGGATTCCCGGCGTGAGGAGTGGATCCGGCAGGCGTTCGCCCTGATCTCGCAGGACATCCGCGATGAGGAGGACGCACTGCTGCCCTGCCTGCGGGACACTCTCGGCGATCGGCAACTGCGCCGGATCGGTGCTGCGTGGGAAGCGGCACGGGCCACCGCGCCCACGCACCCGCATCCAGCCGTGTCGCGGCGCCCGCCCGGCAACGTGCTGAGCGGCCTGCCGCTCAGCGTCTTCGACCGGTTGCGTGACCTCGGTCCCACGACGAGCGTGACCGCACGCCGCGCCGTCCTGGGCCTCGGCAGTCTCACCGCGGCCGCCTTCGTGATCATGTTCGCGCGCAGGGCCGTCCGGCGACACGAGCACGCCTGAAAGCGCAGGAAGCCTGTGATGCCGCACAGCACCTCCTGCTACGCCTCGATCCAGTCATCGTCTCCGGACCCGATCGCCCGGCGAAGGGCCCTGCAGCAGGGGGCCGTCACCATGGCCCTGGCGCCGCCCTCCGCCGAGCACGGCCACGTCGTCGGGTGCGTGACGGTCCGATGGTGCGTCGCGGCATACGGCCCGCAGTCCGGGGCTGTGGTCACCTCATCGTCCCCGCCGTCCGCACGTCCACCGCCCAGGCCGACCCCTGGTTCCTAGGACCGGTACTGATCCAGATTTTCCTGTTCCCGCACGGACTTCATCGCCTGGCTCCAGGAGACCAACTGGTCGAGCATCGTGGTGAGAGGCTGCTCGTGGTGGGAGGAAGGCCGGAAGGTCGAGAAGTTCTCGAAGTCGGTGAACAGCGACAGCGCCACCTGGCTGCGCACGGTCGCCACCTGGAGCTCGGCCATGACCAGGCGCAGCTGTTCGACCGCGCGGGTGCCGCCGGCGCTGCCGTAGCCGACGAACCCGGCAGCCTTGTTGTTCCACTCGGCGTACACATAGTCCAGGGCGTTCTTCAGTGCTCCCGACGGGCCGTGGTTGTACTCCGGGGTGACGAACACGTATCCGTCGAACTCGGCGATCTTCGCGGCCCACCGCCGGGTGTGGTCATTGCTGTACTGGCCCATCGAGGGCGGCACCGGCTCGTCGAGCAGCGGCAGATCGTAATCCGCGATGTCGACCATCTCGAACCGGGCGTCCCTGCGTTTGGCGGCCGCGTCGTGGACCCATCGGGCGACCGCCTCCCCGTTGCGGCCGGGCCGGGTGCTCCCCAGAACAATCGCGATCTTGGTCATGCCGTGCTCCGTCTCCGTGCGGACTGCCGACGCCCCTCACCCGTCAGCTTATGAAATAAAACCCGAAAAGTAACTTAATGCATACTTTCGATTTCTGTTCGCATTGATGGGGGCCCACGACAGCAGGGCCGTCGTGTTCACCGGGACGGCCCGAAATTCCCTGGTCGTCCCGCCCCTCGCCCTGACCTTGCCCGACAACCTCGCGGTCGCCGCCATCACGACGGCCCGGCGGCAGGGCCTGCACAAGGGTCTGCGGCCGTGCCGGGCCGGCGGGCCCCGGGGGGACGGGGGCCGGGCGGCCGCCCCGAACCCCCCTTGCCTTTCGCGTCAGACCACCGAAGCGCTAGGGTCCGGGTGCAGCGAGGTGATCCAGGAGGAGTTGCAGACATGGTCGGTCGTCCGAGCGCGCGTTGACGTCGTAGGCCGTGATCGGCCTGTCATCGCGTGCTGCCCTTGATGTTGCGGCACCGCGAGCCTTCCCCTGCCCGGATCGCAGGCGCACCTGGTGCGCCGGGTGACGGGCTCTCGTCGTCGTCCGTCCAAGGGATCTCCGTGTCGTCCCCTTCCTCCGCCGCATCCGATTCCACTCGGTCCGTTCCGCCGCGTCTGTGGCGGGATCGCGACTTCCGCAGACTGTGGGTGGGTCAGACGGCCTCCCAACTCGGCGAACACACCGCTCTGATCGTTCTCCCGCTCTTCGCCGTCCTGGTGCTCGGCGCCGGCGCCGGCGAGTTGGGCGTCCTTCGCGCGGTGGGACAGGCGCCGGTCCTGGTGTTCTCGCTCTTCGTCGGCGCGTGGGTGGACCGGTGGCGGACCCGCACGGTCATGGTGGTGACGGACGCAGGCCGGACCCTGGTGCTGGGCGCCGCCGCTGTGGCCGGTCTCCTCGGTCTGCTCGGTCTGCCCGCGCTGCTCGTGGTCGCCTTCGCCGCCGGGGCGCTGTCCGTGTTCTTCGACGTGGCGTACCAGGCGTCTCTCGTACGGCTGGTGCGACGCGATCAGCTGCTGCGGGGCAACAGCGCGCTCGAGGGCAGCCGGTCCGCGGCGCAGATCGGCGGACCCGCCCTCGGTGGTGCGTTGGTGTCCGTCCTGTCGGCGCCGATCGCCGCTGCCTGCGGCGCGGTGTTCTTCGCGCTGTCGTTCCTGTCGGTCCGACGGATCCGTCGGACCGAGACGGTCCCGGAACGTCCCGAACGTCGTCCTCGGGTGTGGCGACGGATCCACGAGGGCCTTCGCTTCGTCGTCGGCGACGCCCCGCTGCGGACCGTGTGCCTCGCCTCGGCCGCCTTCCAGTTCTCCTTCGCCGCCATGATGACGGTCTATCTGCTCTTCCTGCCGCGGGAACTGCACCTGTCGGGCACCGCCGTCGGGCTGGTGCTCGCGGCGACGGGACCGGGCGCGCTCCTGGGGTCGATGCTGGCCGCCCGCCTGCCGGGCCGGTTCGGTCATGGCGCGGTGCTCGTGGGCGCGGCGGCACTCGGTGACGGCGTGTTCCTGTGCGTGCCCGCGCTGCGCGGCTCCTCGGCGGTGACGGTCTCCGCGCTCCTTGCGATCGCCTTCCTGTTCGGGACCGCCGGCCAGTTGGTGAACGTCACGGTCATGGCCGTTCGGCAGGCCGTCACTCCGGACGGGATGCAGGGGCGCGTGGCCGCGACGATATCGTTCGTCGGCATGGGGACGGCCCCGCTCGGCTCCCTGCTCGGCGGGTGTCTCGCGGGGGAATGGGGATTGCGCACCAGTCTCCTGGTGACGGCCGCGGGCATGCTGTCGTCACCGGTGGTGATGGCCTTGTCCCCGCTCGCGCGCCTGGGGCGGACGCTTCCGGCCGCGCAGAACGGGCCTGTGCCGGCCGGCCGCTCCGAGGTCCACGCGTGCGGCCTGTGCCGCTCGAGAAGTCGTCGTCGCAGGTGAGAGTGGTGTGGTGCGACCGCCGGGAGTGTGCCCGCGTGGCCGTGTCCCTTGCTGTGCGGGGTGGTCCGGGGTTGCTGTCCGTCCCGTCGGTGCTGCCGCGTCGTGGAACCACCGAGCCGCGGAGCCGCTCGTGCCGCGGCACGAGAACGCGGCCCTGCGCCGGCAGCGGCCAGGAGCTGGAGCAGCAGCAGAGCGATCGGTGCTCCGCAGGAGAGCCGGCGCAGTCCGCTCACGGTGGTGTCGGCCACGTGGCCGGGATCGAAGGCGGTCATGGCGAGGACGCCGGCGACCACCGCGCCGCCCCACGCGGTGCCGAGTTTCGTGGCCAGGGACTGGGCGGCGTTCAGCAGCCCGGTGGCGCGGTCGCCGAACTTCCCCTCGTGGTAGTCCACCGCGTCCGCGACGAGGGCGAAGCTCGACGTGAGGCTGAGGCTGATGACGAGGCAGGCGCACACGTAGACGGTGATCAGGAGCGGGAGGACCGGTCCGGTGAAGGGCATGACGAGGTACGGCAGCGCTCCCGCGGCCAGGGCCAGGACGTTGCCGCGCCGCTTGCCCAGGCGGGCGAAGTGGCGGGGGGCGGCCAGTGAGCCGACGAGGAGGGAGCCGGAGATCAGCGGGAGCAGGACGGAGATCGTCCACGGTGCTTCGAGGACGTACAGGAAGAAGTAGACGGTGACGGTGGTGAGCAGGCCGAGACGGGTGGAGTCGACCACCATGAACAGGGCGGCGAGCACCCGGGGGCCGTTGCGCAGGCCCTGCTTGACCGTGGTCCAGGCCCCGGTGACGGTTTTGCCCGCCGCCTCCTGCGCGGGCAGGTCGCGGTAGTGCTCGGTGGTGGTGCGGAAGGCGACGAGGAAGAAGACGGTGCCGGCGGCTCCGACCACGGGATCGGCGATCGCGTCGAGGACGCGGGCCACCAGCATGAGGGTGCCGGCGACGGCGGCCGAGATCGCGGCGACGTTCGTGCAGAAGTACAGCAGGAAGCTGCCGGTGAAGTTCCAGGAGAGGTCGGAGGCGAGGTCGCCGAGGCCGAAACCCAGCTTCTCGCTGCGGGTCAGCGGCCGCCGGCTTCGCGACGCGGTGGGCAGCGCGATGGCACCTGGCGGGTGCGTGCGGACACATCAACTCCGCCAGTGACCCGGGCCCGTGGCCGGACGGCCGTGACCTCCTGGACTCGCTGACCCGGCCGTGATCGAAGGACCGTGCCTCGACACGCCGTCGGCGTCGTCCGTCCCGGTGAACCGCGTGCGGCAGGTGCGGTCGAGGCGCGCGGCCGCTTCACGGGGCCGCGCGAGTCGCCGACACTCGCCCCTGTCCTTCGCGTGCCCGGTGCCTCAGCCGCGCACCGCGCCGGTCGGTCCCGGAATTCCCCAGGCCGCGGCGAGTCGGGAGGGGCGCAGGTTCCGGCCGTTGCCGTAGAGCTCGCAGAACTTCATGATCAGCGGATCCCACCGGTCGGCGTCGATGTGGCGCCGGTTCTCCGGCACCAGAAGGTCTTCCTCGACGTGCACCCGTACGACCTGGGTCTCGACGGCCACGAGCCCCGAGTCCTCGCCCTCGAAGGGATGGGTACGGGTCACCCGGGCCTCGAGCTGGATGGGGGATTCGGCCACCCGCGGCGCACGGACCACCTGGGAGGGCACCGGCGACAGTCCGGCCGCGGCGAACTTGTCGGGCTCGTACCGGTAGCCCTTGTCCCTCTTGTGTTCGGGTACGACCGGGGTGCCGGTCAGCAGGGCCATACGGTCGACCGCGCCGGCCAGCGCGGACGAGGTCAGGTTGAGCACGCACTCTCCGGTGCGGGCCAGGTTCTCGGTCGTCCTGGACGTCCGGTCCAGGCCGAGCATGCACGACTGCCCCACCCACCAGGCGGACGACATCGGCGCGAGATTCGCGGAGCCGTCCTCGTTGCAGGTGCTCACCAGGACCACGGGGGTGCCGAAGTACAGGACCCTCGGTTCGATCGTGCGGTGCATGGAGATGCGTTCCTTCTCGCGGTAGCGGATCGTGGACAGGCCTGCGGGGACATCCGGAAGACACTGCTGACCCACTGTCTTCACCCCGGCGCTGCGACGCTCGCGGAAATCAGACACCGACTTCGAGGCCCAGGCGGGTGTGAGCGGGCGACAGGTACGCCTGTTGCAGGATCTCGTCGCCGGGGTGCGCCTGCGCGGTGGCCGGCACCGCACGTGGAAACGACGTCGGTGCCGCGGGCCCCGGCTGCCTGGAGTCCGGCCGTGAGAGATCTTCGCCTGTTGCCCAAGGCTCACCTGCACACCCACCTGGAAAGCACCAGCCGGCACGCCACGATCCGCGAGCTGGGAGGCGAGCCGCCCCTCCAGGACCGGCCGTTCACCGGCTTCAGGGAGTTCGCCGACCAGCGGGCCACGGTGCGCGCGCTGCTGCGCGACCGTCGGCACTTCCGTCGCATCGCCGAGGAGTTCTGCCAGGACGAGGCGGCCCAGGGCGTCCGCTACGCGGAGGTCACCTTCACCGCGGCGGCTCACGGCGAGCGCCTCGGCGACCCGGACATGCCGCTGGAAGCGGTGCTGGAGGGACTGGCCGTCGGCGCGGAGCGGCACGGCATCCACACCCGGGTGATCCTGGACCACTCGCGCCGCCGCTCCGTCGACCGGCTGTGGCGCAGCTTCGAGCTGGCCACCCGGTACCCGCAGGTGATCGCCGTCGGCCTCGCGGGAGACGAGTCCTACCCGGCGGCGCCTTTCGCCGAGGTGCTCCGGGCCGCCCGCGAGGCGGGGCTGCACCTGGTGCACCACGCCGGGGAGACGGCCGGCCCGGCCGGCGTCCGGGAGGCCTTGACGGTGGGGCACGCGGAACGGATAGGCCACGGCATCCGGGTGCTGGAGGATCCGGCCCTGGTGGCCGAGTTGCGCGGACGCCGGGTGCCGCTGGAGGCCTGCCCGTCCTCCGACGTCCTGCTCGGGCTGGTGCCGTCGCTGGCGGAGCATCCGTTGCCACGCCTGGTCGAGGCCGGTCTGACGGTCACCGTGAACACCGACGGGGAGACGTCGTTGGCGGCGGAGTACCAGCGCGCCCGGGAGACCTTCGGGTGCGGCGACGCAGAACTGGCGAGCCCGGCCCGCGCCTCGGTCGAGGGCAGCTTCGCCCCCGCGTGGTGGAAAGCGCAGGTCAGCGCTGAGATCGAGCAATGGCTGAGCGGGTGAGAGGTAAGACGCTGTGCTGGTGCGCCGGTGGGCCCGCGTGTGCGGCTGTCGTGCACTGGTCCACCGGCGGCCTTGAGCAGTGACCTCGGGCGACGAGGGCGGGGAGCGTCGGGTCCGGGCGAGCGGTGGCGTGCGGGGGAGGACGGCAGGCCCCTGCCGCAGGTGCGCAGCGCTCGCCGCGTGGCGCTCGGTAGGCTGATCTTGCAATTCGACGAGGGGAGTTCGGGGTGGGGCAGTCGTTGAGCATCGCGGTGGCACAGCCGAGGTGCACGGCTTTCGACGTGAAGTCCAACGCGGTGGCACACGGGGAGGCCGTCCGGGCGGCGGACGCGCGGGTGGTGGTCTTCCCCGAGATGTCGTTGACGGGATACGAGTTGGACGCCGTGCCGGTCGTTCCGGACGACGAACAGCTGGCTCCCCTCATTGCCGCGTGCGCCGACAGCGGGACGCTCGCCCTGGTCGGTGCGCCTGTGCCGGGTCCGCACATCGGCGTCCTGGCCGTGGACGGCGAGGGCGCGCGGGTGGCTTACGGGAAGGTGTACCTGCACGGCAGTGAGGCCGACCGCTTCGTGCCCGGGGAACCCGCCGTGATCGAAGTGGACGGGTGGCGGCTGGGGCTCGCCGTCTGCCGCGACACGGGTGTCCCCGAGCACGCCGCGAGGACCGCGGCGCTGGGCATCGACGGGTACGTGGCCGGGGTCGTCCACGCCGACCACGAGGCCGAGGTCCACGGCGAGCGCGCCCGCCGGGTCGCGGCCGACCACGGGGTGTGGGTCGCCACGGCCGCCTTCGCGGGTCCGACCGGCGGCGGCTTCGACCGCACGTCCGGCCGTTCGGGCATCTGGTCCGCCGACGGGAAACTGGTGGCGGAGGCGAGCGCCGCGCCCGATGAGATCGCGCGGGCGGTCCTCACCAGGTGAGTCCGAGCCGGAGCGGCGGTACGCCCACGCGGTGCAGCGGCACGCACTGGCCCCCGGGCCGGGAGCCGGGATGTCAGCCGGGTTTCCGGGCCCCGGACATGTTCCGCGGACAGGCCGAAAGCATCCGTGGGACAGGAGGGGCCGGGCCCCGGGATTCCTAAAATGCCTGCGTGATGACTGACTCGGGAAACATGGCGAACCGTCTGCGGGCCGCGCGGAGCAAGACGTTCGTGGGACGGTCCGTGGAGGTGGACCGTTTCCGCGCCGCCCTCGACGGCACCCAGGGGGTGGGCCCGGTCCTCTACGTCCACGGCCCCGGCGGTGTCGGCAAGTCGACGCTGCTGCGCCGGTTAGAGGACGAGGCGCGGCAGGCCGGCCGCCGGATCGTGTGGGTGGACGGCCGCCGGGTGACCCCGTCCCCGGCCGGGTTCGAGGCCGAGGCGGCCGAAGCCGTCACGGGCCGGGGCGTCGTCCTGTTCATCGACGGGTTCGAACAGTGCCAGGGACTGGAGGGATGGCTCCGGGACCGTTTCCTGCCCGGTCTGCGCGAGGACGCCGTCGTCGTCGTGGCCGGACGGCGACCGCCGAGCGCCGAGTGGCTGTGCGACCTGGCCTGGCACGACCTGCTGGAGGTGCTCCCGCTCGGCGTGCTGGACCCGCCCACGGCCGCCGCCCTGCTGGAGCGGCGCGGAATGGCTCCGGCCCAGCGCGAGGCGGTCCTGGCCTTCGCGGGCGGTCATCCGCTCGCGTTGAGCCTGGCGGCCTCGGTGGCGCTGGCCGGCGCCGCGGACGCCTCCGAGTGGTTCCCGGGCCCCGACGTGATCGCCTCGCTGCTCTCCGCGCTCGTGGGAGAGCTGCCCTCGCGCGACCACCGGCTGGCCCTGGAGACCGCCGCCCATGCCCTGACGACGACCGAGACCCTGCTGGGCGAGGTGATCGGGGAGGACCGGGCCGGCGAGATGTTCGCGTGGCTGCGCTCGTTGCCGTTCGCCGAGTACGGACGGCAGGGCCTGTTCCTGCACGAGCTGGTGAGCGAGGTCCTGGACCACGACTTCCGCTGGCGTGATCCGGACGGTTACGAGCAGATGCACGTCCGCACCGGCCACTACCTGCTCCAGCGGGCCAGGACCGCGTCCGAGCCCGAGGCGATGGGCGCGATCCGCGCCCTCACCTACCTCAAGCGGTACGGTCCGATGGGGACGTACTTCAAGAGGATCGACCGCGAAGGGGACGCCTACGAGGACGTCCTGCGGCCGGCGGACCACGAGCAGGCGGTCCGGATGACCCTGGAGACCGAGGGGCCGCGCTCCGCCGACATCGTCCGTTTCTGGCTCCAGGAACAGCCCGGCGCGTTCCGCATGTACCGCAGCGCCCAGACGGGCGAACTCGTCGCCTTCATGCTCTGGTTGCGGCTGACCGACCCGCAGGTGGGCATCACCCTGGACCCGGTCGTCACGCAGGCGTGGGCCCACGTCGCACAGCGGGGGCCGCTGCTGGCCGACCAGCACATGCTGATGAGCCGTTTCATGATCTACCCCGGGGCCTACGGACAGATATCGAGCGTCGGGCACCTGATGCAACTGCGCATCTGCAGTGACTGGATCCGCTCCCGCGGTCTGGCCTGGTCGTTCATCACCACCCCGGACGCCGAGCTGTGGGGACCGTTGATGCACCACCTCGGGCACGAGGAGATGTTCCGTACGCCGTGGGAGCAGGAGCGCACCTTCACCACGTTCGCCTGCGACTGGCGGGTGACGCCCCTGGAGATCTGGTTCGACCGCACCCAGCCGGGAGCCCTCGCCGAGGCCCCGGCCGCGCCGGAGCGGGACGAGGCGTCGCAGAAGGCACTGCTGAAAACGGAGTTCGACACGGCCGTACGTCAGGCGTTGCGGGATCTGCACCGGCTCGACGCCCTGCACGGCAGCGCCCTGCTCTCCAGCCGGCTGTCCGCCCGGTTCGGCTGGGCGGCTCAGCCGGACCCGGCGGAGGGGCTGCGGAGCACCCTGGTGAGCGCCATGGAGGAGCTGAAGCGGGACCCCAGGTCGGGCAAGCAGTACCGGGCCCTCGCCGCCACCTACCTGAGCCGGGCGTCCACCCAGGAGGCGGCCGCGGCACGGCTGGAGCTCCCGTACAGCACCTACCGCCGGCACCTCGCCGAAGGACACAGACGGCTGTGCGAGCTGTTGTGGCACTGGGAACTCGGCGGCAACCCCCGGTAGACGCACCCCCGTTCCCGCGAGTCGGGCGGCGCCCCGGCGCCGCCGGCGTCCGCCGGGCCCCGTGGGACCGCGTGATCGGGACTGAGCACGGGTGAGCACCGAACGGCCTGTCGGGTGAGCAGCCGTCGCGGACATGCTCTGCTGCATGAGCCCGGGTCACCGAACATCCGGGCCCCACGGAAGGGAACTCCATGCGCGGCCATCGTCTCGTCAGAGCACTGCCCACGGCCGGGGCCGCCGCCCTGGCCACCGTCGCGATCACCGCCCTCGGCGTCCAGCCCGCGGCCGCCGACAGCAGCGACTGCCTGTCGAACTCGTTCTGCGCGTGGCAGCACTCCAGCTACGGCGGCAACTACCTCGTCTCCCCCGCGGGCCAGAACGTCTCCAATGTCGGCCGGCAGATGAACGACTCGATGACGTCCTACTGGAACCGCACCGGTGACTGGATCACCGTCTACTACGACTCGGGGTACCGCGGCTGCCTCTTCGCCATCCCGCCCGGCGGTTCGGACGCGGCCGTCGATCCGGAGTTCAACGACCGCATGACCTCGTTCGCCGTCGGCAAGTGGTGCTGAAGGGGCCTGTGACCGTCATGAACAAGACGCAGAGGACAACGACGTGGCTGCGGTCGCTGGCCGTCGGCACCTTCACCCTGGGCGCGGCGTTCGCCCTGACCGCCGTCACCGGCACGCCGGCCGCCGCGCACTACAGCCAGTGCCCGGACGGGGAGTTCTGCATCTGGCAGCACTCCAGCTACGAGGGGATGTTCGCGTACTCGAGCAAGCCCCAGCCCGACCTCGGCGACATGGACGACCGGACCACGTCGTACTGGAACCGCACCGACAACTGGGTCTCCCTCTACCTCGTCGAGGACTACCAGAGCTGCTTCGAGTCCGTTCCGCCGGGTGGCTCGGTCGGCGTCGTCAACCCGTACTACAACGACGGCCTCTCCAGCTTCCGGCCCGGAAAGTTCTGCTGACGCCGATGAGCACACGCATCCGGTCCCACTCGGCCCGTCCCGCGGCCCGCGCTCTCGGCGCCCTGTCCGCCGTCGCCCTGGCCCTGGCCCTCGCCCCGCAGGCGCATGCGGAATCCGGTGCCTGGGTCAGCCTGGAGAACCCGCACACGAAGGCCTGCCTCGGCGTCAACACGGCCGTCGCCGGGACCAAACCGGTCACGCAGGTCACCTGCAAGGTCACCGACTTCAATTCGTGGCACCTGAGCACGGACGGCTGGCTGCGCAACGGCTACCAGAGCGACTCGTGCCTCGACACCAACGGCACCCGGCTGTACCTGTCGAAGTGCAACACCACCGATCCGGGGCAGTTGTGGGAGCGTCTCCCCGGCACCAAGGTCGGCATCGTCAACCGAGCGGACCCGGGCAAGGTGCTCGTCGGCTGGGCCGACGGAACGGTCGGCATGGCCGTCCCCGGCGCCGTCGACGCCGCCGCCAAGTACCAGTGGGTGTGGAACTGGCAGTAGGCCGCTGCCCGGCCCGCGGCAACGAACACCGAACCCGCATGCGGGCGGCCCGCCGGAAGCGGCGGGCCTGCCGGCCGTTCTCAGGTCCTCTTCTTCATCGCTTCGATCTCTTCGAGCGTGGTCACCCGTACCCGGCGCCGGGTCCTCGGCTTCCTGGCCGGGTCCTCGGACGGCGACGGAAGAACAGGCGGCGTCACGGCCCCTGCCCGTTCAGCGCCGGTCGTGACGCCCGCGCTCGCCGCGCTCGCCGCGTCCTGCCCCTTCACGGCGCTCGCGACGATTTCTTCGAGCGGCGCGGCATGTGCCCGACACAGGTCCACCGTGACCGTCCTCCCGCCGTCCACCGTGATCTCGTACGACTTCGCCGGAGTCCGGCGGTCGATGTCGCAGGCGGTGATCTCGACCTTCATCCCACTCCCCTGTGGTCCCGGGGCAACGCCTTCGCGCTCTCGCTGTGCAAGGCTGACAGCGCACGAACCGGCGAGTGCAAGTGCATCCCATAAGATCATGCGAACAAGAAGCGGAATCCGAGAGGGTACGCGTGCCGAAGCGCAAGATCGTGGACGAGGGCGAGGTCATCAGGTGGTTCGAGGAGGGCTGGACCTACAAGGAGATGATCGATGAGTACAAGCGGAAGTACAACATCGAGACGGTGTCATCGATGTGGGGCAACTTCCGCCGACGCAGGGGACTCGACCGTCGCATCGTGCGGGACGACGATCTCATCCCCTGGGCCGTGAACCTCGAGCACCGCCAGCGGTATCAGATCGCCATGCTCAGGGCCGAGGCACGACGCCGGGCCGGCATGTCCCTCGACGAGGACCGGGCCAAGCGGCTTCACTCCTGGCGCCTGATGCTCGAGGAGAAGAACGCCGTGGTGCACTACGACCCGGACACGGTCGACGGCTTCTTCTACGTGCCTCGGGAGCCGGGCGACGACGACATCATCCGCCGGCCGGCCCGCAAGTCCACCCTGCGGAGGAACGCCGACAGGCGGTGACCCCGCGCTGCTCGCGACGTCGTCGCCGCGGGCGGCAGCGATGACGTCGCGCTGACGCGGCGGCCTCCCGAGCCCGGGCGCCGGCCTCCGGGCAGGGAGGCGCGAAGACGCCCGGGGCCGGCGCGGTCGCCGGTCCCGGGCGGGAGTCACGGAATCACCACCACGGGGTGCAGCAGGAGACGCTGCTCTCCCCGAGGAGGCGTCCGCAGGCCCGGAAGCGGTAGCTGGTGCTCGGGCTGGTCACCTTCGCCGCGCTGGTGCTGGGACTGCCGTTCGACTGGACGGTGAAGGGACCGCACTGGATCCAGTGCGCCCCGTTGTCCCAGGTCCAGTCCATCCAGACCCGGTCGCCCGCCCAGGTCGAACCGTCGATGCGGGCCCACCCGTGGTTGCTGCCGTTGATGTACCCCTGCTGGAGCTTGACCGTGACCCCGGAGCCGATGTCGACGGAGTGCACCGTGCTGCCGTTCTTGTCGTACGGGATGCCGGTGAAGCCGTTGGCCCCGTTGGTGCACTCCGCGGCGGTGGCCTGCGCGGGCGTCGCGGGCACCTGTCCTGGCCTCGTCCCGGTAGGCGCCGGCCGTGCGGTCGACCGTTCGGCCCGGCACGTGGACGACTCGGCGACGATCCCTGCGACCGCCATGCCGACTCGGGCGCCGGCCGAGTGCGTCGCCGCCCACGTCACCGCGCTTCTCGGGCGGTGGTGTGACGTGGCCGGAAGCGGGAGCCGCGGGCGGTCGGGCCGACACAGGCGGGCAGCCGAACAGCCGAGTCGTCGAACCGTGACGACTCGGCTGCTCGGTCACCGGTCGGGGCGGTCAGGGGCGTTCGAGTACGGCGTGGTGGCCGGGGTCGAGGGTGTCCTCGTCGTCGGAGGTGGCTTCGCCGTCGTCCAGGGAGACGTCCTTGGTCTCCTTGCCGAGGAGAAGGGCGATCAGCGTCAGTACGGCCATGGCGGAGAGGTAGACGCCGACCAGCCACGGCGAGCCGTCACCGGTCTCCCACAGCGCGACGGCGATGAAGGGGGCGACGGCCGCGCCGAGGATGGAGCTGACGTTGTACGAGACGCCGGATCCCGTGTAGCGCACGCTGGTGGGGAAGAGCTCGGGCAGCAGTGCGCCCATCGGCCCGAACGTCATGCCCATGAGGGTGAAGCCGAGCACGAGCCACAGCACCACGCCGAGTGTGCCCAGGTTGATGAGGGGCACCCAGACCAGTCCGAAGACCACGATGGCGGCAGTGATCCAGATCAGGGTGGTGCGCCGTCCGTACTTGTCGGCGAGAGGACCGGAGACGAGGGTGAACAGGGCGAAGAACAGCACCCCGAAGATCATCATCAGGACGAACGTGGTGTAGCTGTAGCCCAGACCGGGCACGGGGGCGTCCTTCGCGGTGCGTCCGTAGCTCAGGGAGAACGTCGTCATCAGGTAGAAGAGCACGTACGTCGCCAGCATGAAGAAGGTGCCGAGGATCAGCTGCCTCCAGTGGCTGCGCACCACGGTGGCCAGGGGCAGCTTGCGCACCTTCCCGGCCTGGCGGGTCTTGGAGAAGACCTCCGACTCCACCAGCCGTGAGCGCACCCACAGGCCGATCGCGACCATGACGGTGGAGAACAGGAAGGGGATGCGCCAGCCCCAGCTGACGAAGGCCTCGGAAGGCTGCGTGGGGTCGGCACCCGCCGCGGACGGCAGCAGCGCTCCGATGACGAGGAACAGGCCGTTGCCGATGATGAAGCCCAGCGGGGCGCCCAGCTGCGGGAACGTGCCGTACAGGGCGCGTTTGCCGCTGGGGGCGTTCTCCGTCGCGACCAGGGCGGCACCGCTCCACTCGCCGCCGAGCGCGAAGCCCTGCGCGAGCCGCATCACCACCAGCAGTGCGGTGGCGATCCAGCCGGCCTGGGCATAGGTGGGCAGGACCCCGATGAGGAACGTGGCGATGCCCATGGTCAGCAACGAGACCACCAGCGTCTTCTTGCGACCGAGCCGGTCGCCGAGGTGCCCGAAGAAGACGGCACCGATGGGGCGGGCCACCATGGCGGCGCCGAAGACGGCGAACGACGACAGCAGCGCCGTGGTCGGGTCACCGCTGGGGAAGAAGAGCGAGGGGAAGACCAGGACAGCGGCGGTCGCGTAGATGTAGAAGTCGTAGAACTCAATGGTCGTGCCAATGAGGCTGGCGATGAGGACGCGGGAGCGCGGATTTGCGGGTGTCAAGACTGAGCCGGTGGCTGGTGCGGGCATCGCTGGGTCTTTCGCGCGAGGTGGAGATCGGTTACCGAGGACCCGGACCCGTGCACCCCTCCTCTCACCGGAAGACCGTGCACACGGTACGGATACAGCAAACGATCTCAGGCATCTTATTCAACGGGAAGCACATATCGCATACTGAGACAACGCGGCTCCGATCCGGGGCCGCCCCACAGAAGGGTCGCCCTCGTGTCCGACAGCGATCTGCGCGCGTTCTCCCTGGGTGACCGTCTGGCCGCGCGTCTGGTCAACACGGGCACTCCGGTGAAGGAACGGCTCGGCGTGCCTCCCACCGGCGCCTCGTTCGGGATCGTCGAGCACGCCGTTCACCAGGTCCGCAACGGGCGGTTCGTGCACATGACCGCCCCGCACGACGCCGGCGGACTTCACCGGCAGCTGACCCGCTGGCCTCCGGGACCGGCGGCGGCGCTCGGCGCACGGTTCGTGCGGCTCGACGTGACCGACGACGCTTCGGTGAGCAGCGCGCCGGCGACGATCGACGCGGCCGAGGGCCGGCTCGGCGTCCTGGTGAACAACGCGGGCGTCCTGGGAGACGGAGTGATCGACGGTCCCACGGCCCTTCAGGCCTTCGACACCGACGCGGTGGGGATCGCCCTGGTAGCCCCGCGATAAAGGGCGTCGCCTTCCGGTGGCCCTCTCGTACAATCCGACTCACAGCAGGGGGGAATCATGATCTGTCGCATCCGTCCGGCCCTGGCGGCGGCGCTGTCCGTGGCCGCGCCCGCCGCACCGCCCACGCCACGTGGCGGGGCGTGGACCCGGAGCGTGGAGAAGGGGCACGTGCTCGCCTGCGCCGGAGCGGAGGGCAGCATACGTGTGGCCGTCGGGCTCCACGAGAACCCGGTTCTCGGCACCCACGTTCAGCTGTCCTTGCGGACGGCGAAGACCGTGCGCGGCAGGTCGGCCTGGCGTGCGGCCCCGTTCTCGCCTTCGCCTCGGGGGTCCGCCGCCCCGCCGGCAGCGTGAGCCGATCCTGAGGCGGGACCTCGCTGCTGGTGACGGCGTGCACCGTGCCCCGGAGCGGCACTCGGCAGGCACCGGCGAACCTGATGTCCCCTCCCGACCAGATGCCCGTCCTCACGAACGAGGTGACCACTCCTTGGACATCATCGACCTCGCCGCGCTCGGCGAGTCCTTCACCCGCGATCCCTACCCCGTGTACGCCCGGTTACGGGCCCAGGGGCCGGTGCACCGCATCCGGATGCCGGAAGGAGGTGCGTCGGCCTGGCTCGTCGTCGGATACGAGGCCGGGCGTGCCGCCCTCGCGGACCCCAGGCTCTCGAAGGACTGGAGCAAGGCCTCCCCCGACCTGCCGCTGGGGGCCGTCTCCTCCGGCCCGCACATGCTGAGGGCCGATCCGCCGGACCACACACGGCTGCGCAAACTGGTCGCCCGGGAGTTCACCACGCGCCGGGTGGAGGAACTCGCCCCGCGCATCCAGAAGATCACCGACGCGCTGCTGGACCGGATGCTCGCCGCCCCCGACGGGCGTGCCGACCTCGTCGAGGCGCTGTCCTTCCCGCTGCCGATCGCCGTGATCTGCGAACTGCTCGGCGTGCCGGATCTGGACCAGGAGTCTTTCAGGACCTGGTCGAACGACGCCCTCGGGGCCGCCGACCCCGAAGTCCGCAAGGCCGCGGCGGCCTCGATGGCGCGCTACATGGTGACGCTGGTGGAGGGCAAGCGTCAGCGGCCCGGCGAGGACCTGATGAGCGCGCTGATCCACAGCTCGGAGGAGGACGGCGACAGGCTGTCCCCTGAGGAACTCCTGGGCATGGCCTGGCTGTTGCTCGTGGCCGGCCACGAGACCACCGTGAACCTCATCTCCAACGGTGTCCTCGCCCTCCTGACCCACCCGGAACAACTGGCCGCCCTGCGTGCGGATCCCTCCCTCATGGACAACGCGATCGAGGAGATGCTGCGCTACGAGGGGCCCCTGGAGACCCCCACGTTCCGCTTCACCACCGAACCCGTGGGCATCGGTGACACGGTCGTCCCGGGCGGAGGCGAACTCGTCCTCGTCGCCCTGGCCGACGCCAACCGCGATCCCGCGCGTTTCCCCGCACCCGACCGCTTCGACATCACCCGCGACGCCCGCGGCCATGTGGCGTTCGGCCACGGCATCCATCACTGCCTGGGTGCGCCGCTGGCCCGCCTGGAGGCGCGCATCGCCTTCAGCACCCTGCTGCACCGCTGCGCCGACCTGACCCTGGACATCCATCCGGCGGCCCTCACCTGGCGGCCCGGAATGATGATCCACGGTCCGCGCAGCCTGCCCGTGCGCTTCACCCGGTAACCGACGGCGAAGGAGCCGGGGACGGCTCCTTCGCCGGGCACACCACCACATCGTCGGTGCGGTCGGGCGACCGGCCCTCTCCTCCACGGCCGCGCCACGCCGCTCTCGCCGGGCCCGGTGATCGGTCCACGGGCACCCGGTGTCCGGTTTCGGAGTTCCGCGGTCCACACCCCGACAGGGTGAGCCGCGGGTGGCAGCCACAGAAGCGGCTGGGACGCGCGATGCCTCGCGTCCGCCGCTTCCTCCCAGCGGTGCATGGTGCCACGGCCGAACGATGGGGAACACTCCGCCCTCGGACGACAAGATGGTCCCGCAAGAGGGCGGGTGAGCGGGCGGGGCGGGATCGGAGTCGCCGGAAGCGCCTCGATCCGCGACGCTGTCATGATGACCGCCTCCATCCCCCGAGAGTCCCACGGCGCCCGCACGGCCGTGGAGTTCGGAGTTCCGGCAGTGCTTTTCCACGTCACCCGCAGCGAACTCGTCGACGTCTTCGGCGAGGACCGGCTCGCGACCCTGCCCGCCACCGCCTTCCCGCCCTCCGCCGCGGACACCGAGGGCGCCCGCCTCCTGCGGACCGTCGGCGTCCCCACCGGAACGCTCCATCTGCGTGAGCCCGACGAGGACTCCGGTCGGCTGCCCCTCGTCCAGGACGTCGTGGACGCCGAGGACTTCGAGGACGCCTCGGGGGACGCGGGCGAGTGGCCCGTGATCGGCTGGCTGCTCAACGCCCACCTCGCGCTCGACCCCGGTTCCGGCAAGGTGTTCGCCTTCGACGCCGACGAGGAGACCGTGCGGGAACTCCACACGGACGTCTCCTCCCTCGTCCGGGTCACCCTCCGGTTCCAGCGCCTGCTCGACGAGTTCGCCTTCGGCGGCGACGCGGCCGGCGAGGAGGCCGACTTCGAGCGCCTGGACGGCGAGGTCGATCGCATCCGTGAGGAGACGAGCGGCATCGACCCGCTCCCCTTCCAGGACGACGAGACCGTCTGGTCGGTGGTGGGCGATGAGATCGCCATGGGCCAGCGCTTCGAGGGCGACAGCCCGGGGGCCCGCTCGCTCTACGGGTGATCGCGGGCCGGTGCCGCCCGCGCGCCCCGAGGCCGGCGCGGGCCCGGGCGGCGGCGGACCGCCTCCCGGGTTCACGCCTTGACGTAGGACGCGACGAACACCCCGGCCGCCGGGACATAACCGGTCCGCCGCCAGTCACTGTAGTGGCCCTCGGGCCGCAGCCCGGAGTCCTCGGCGTAGACATCCACCTCGTCGGGCGTGAGCAGGCGCGCGGTCTCGGTGCCGATGCGGTGCGTGCCGTCCGCCTCGAACAGCAGGGTGGACACCTGCCAGATCCGGTTCTCCCCCAGGAGCGTGGCGTGCATCTGGATGCCGGTGTCCGGCTCCGGGCAGGGCACGAACACCGTGGTGCGCGCCAGGCCCTGGTGCAGGGCCTCGATGCCGGGACGGTTGTGCGTCTCGACCAACAGCCTGCCACCGGGCCGCAGGTGTTCGGCCGCGCGGGCGACGGTTTCCCGCTGCCCCTCGGGGTCGAGGATCAGCGAGAGCGTGGAGCAGACGCAGTAGACGAGGCCGTACTGCCGGTCGCCGCGGTAGGTCCGGATGTCGCCGAGCTCGGCGGTCACCTCGCCCTCGCCGGCCTTCTTCTCGAGGGCCGCCAGCATCTCCGGCGAGGAGTCCACGCCGGTGACCGGGCCGACCTGGTGCGACAGCGGCAGCGCGATCCGGCCGGTGCCGACGCCGAACTCCAGGGTGCCCCAGGCCGGGTCCGGGTGGAACCCGGCCACGGCGTCGACGACGACGCGGGTGGCGGCGCCGTTGTGGAAGATGCGGTCGTACCAGCCTTCGAACTGCGCGCCGTAGCCGATGTCCGCGGTCGTCATGGGTTCTCCGTTTCTGTGGAAGGGACGTGCCTGCGGCTCGCGGCGTGCCGGGGTGATGCGGGCTGGGCCGCGCGGGCGGGCGCGGAAGCCCCGGGCGGTGTCAGGCCCTGCCGACGGTGATGCGCGGACGGCGCACGCACGCGGCTCATGCGGCAAGAGCGGCGGTCGGCGTCGTGGCGGCCAGCTCGCGCCGGCGCTGTGAGAGCACGTAGTGGATCGCCGGATGAGTGGCGCCGAACGCGAGAACGAACCGGTTGAGCCCCATGAACTGGCCGATGCCGAGGTGGAACGCCGCCATCGTGGCGAGGTAGGCGCGGGCGGCGGGTCTGGGGAGCACGTAGATGAGGGGGAAGCCGCACTCGATGGCGATCGTGCCCCAGGACAACGCCTTGGAGATCACCGGGTAGCGGGTGAGGAGCCGGTGCGCGCGCGGGTCTCCGTAGCTCTTCGTGCGCATCACCCCGGCGACGGCTTCCCCCTTCAGCCAGACCGGGGAGACGGCCTTCACCACCCCGGAGGCGACGTAGGACAGCGAGGTCTCCAACGCCAGCGTCCGCATCGCGAGGTCGTCGGCCCGCTCGCGGTCGCGGATCAGCCCGGTGGAAGCCATCGTGACGTTGATGACGTGCTGCAACTGGTCGGCGCCGTCCCGGCCGAACGGGATGAAGGCGGACTGCGCGCTCTGCAGCGCGGCCAGCGTCACGCCGCCCGCCACCCGCAGCGGCCGGTTCCCGGGCCACAGGAAGGTGGCCGCCGACACGGCGGCCTGGGTGCCGTAGACCGCGTAGGGGAACGCCCTGGACGCCAGTGCGCGGTTCACTGCGGGGTACCGCTTCGCGAGCCACGGACGGAAGGCCTCGACCTGGCTTCCCAGCAGGTCGCCCCGTACGAACCGCCGGTGCTGGCTGAGTGTCTCCAACGCCGCGACGAGCGTGCCCGCGGAGGCGATGCGGCGTACCGCGGTGGGCGGGTGCGGCGAGGCGAGGGACGAGGCCACCCGGGTCGGGCGACGGAACACAGGAGTCTCCTTCCGGTGGAAACGGTGCCGGGGACAGGACGGCGCCTGTCCCCGGCCGGGACGGTTCGCCGGGCGGGCCGGGGACGCGGTGCGGCTTCGCCGCGCGCCGCGCGCCCCGCTGCCCCGGACCGACGCCGCGTCGCCGGGGACGCCGGCTCGGTCCGGGAAAGCGCTGGGCGGTGTGCCGCTGGACGTCAGCCGTAGACCCTGGCGTGGTAGGCCATGGCGTTCGCCGCCAGCAGCTCCAGGGCGAAGATCCCGACCTCGATGGCGATCATCGGGGTGGCCATCACGGGGTCGGCCGGGCTGTCCGGACGGGCGGCGTCGGTGTCCGAGAGCAACCCCGGAGCGATGTCGGTCAGGGATTCGTTGGCGAACTGGGCTACGAGAGACATGTGGTCCCCTTCTTCGTGATCCGTACGCGGATCTCTTGGCTGTCTTTCCGACAGAGCAGTGACTGCTTCCCCAGCGGGGCGTTACGCCCGTGTCGGCCGGGGGTTCCGCTCTCACCCGTGGATCCGGCGGCATGAGGGCGGGACTCTCGGCCGACGCGGTCTACCGTGCGGTCGCGGCCGCCGGCCGCGGGGGCCGCAGCGGGATGTGCTCGGAGGCGAACACGGGCTCCACCGCGTGCCGTTGCCCGTGCTCGGGATGGGCCCGCAACAGCATGAACTGCGTGTGGTCGGCGTCCGGTTCGTGGGGGATCCGGACGGTCAGGTAGTTCTCGAGGATCCGGTAGCCGGGGGTGGCGGCGATACGGTCCATGTCCGCGGACGACTCGGTGGCCACGACGGTGATGACCTGGAGCGCGTCGAAGAGGACCTTGGGGGCACGGTTGCCCGCGTTCCAGGCCAGGGCGTACCAAGGCCGGTCCGGGGTCACCACGATCTCCCTCCACGGGGCCGCCGTGCCGCAGGTGATGTCCCGGTAGAGCAGATGCGAGTCCGACACGCCGGGATTGGGGCCGAAGAACCTCCAGTTGGGCGCCCGGAGGAAACGCAGCGGGCCCCTCGCGAGCAGATGGTCGAACCTGCGGTCGGGGAGTTGGCCGGCGGCGGTGCGGACCAGCCAGGCCGCGAGCCCGGTGGACACCGCCGCGTACACGGCGCGCTGCCCGTTCACGCCCTGTTCCCGGGGACGATCAGCTCGGCGAGGGTCTTCGCGTGCGTCTCCTCCGCGACGACCCCCATGTGGTCGGCGTCCTCCCGCACGTGGTGCCAGGAGAGATCCGACAGCTCCAGCATCCGTTCCTGCGACATGCGGTGCTTCGCGGCACTGCGCGTGCTCTTCAGCGCCGTCACCACGTGCAACGGGACGGTCAGCTTCCCGACGGGCGGGTAGGCGCGCGCCGCCATGTACTCGCGGTACGCGGTGGCCCACACGCGTGGCCGGGCGTGGAACGCGGTGAAGCTCTCCTTGACCTCCTCGGCGTAGAGCTCGCGGACCGGCGTCATCGGGTGCAGGACGTTGAGCCCGACGGCCGCCCACAGGCATTCCATCAGCAGCACCTGCCGCGTCCACCGGTCGGAGGGCCTGCCGACGCCGGCCCGCAGATCGGCGATGCTCGTGGGATCCGCCATCACCACGTGGGACAACGCCGCGTCCCCCCGCGACGCGGCGTACGCGGCGGCCAGGTAGCCGCCGATCGAGTGCCCCACCAGCACCAGCGGCAGGCCGGCGAGGTAGCGCTCGCGCAGCTCGTCGACGATCCGGAACTGCTCGTCCAAGGTGGCCCCGGGCAGCGGGCTGCTGAGCCCGTGGCCCGGCCTGTTGTAGCCCACGCAGGCCGCGTTCCCGGGCAGGTGCTCACGCACCCGGGCCCACTGTTCGTGCGGAAGGCCCAGGCCGTTGAAGAAGATCACGCCGAATGCGGCGTCCGGCGGACGCCGGTGGTCGACCTCGACCACGCGGCCGTCGGCGCGAGACATCGTGGAGAACGCCGCCGTCCGCCGGCGAGCACCGAGAGCCCGGGTCCGCGCACCGGTCGCCCAGCTGCCGACGCACAACGCCGCCACACCGATGGCGAATTTCCGTTCGATGGAGATCGTTCTCGCTGCCGGCATGCCCGTCCCCTCTCCTCATGCGTACCGGTACGTGTCGTCCGGTCCCGGGTTCCGGCCCGGGTGCGGGCCGGATGACCGCTTCGCCCGGCGTGGCACGGCGCGACACCGTGACGGCGCGCCGGCCGGGCATCCCCAAGACTGCTGACCGTCGGCAGGCCGGAACAACGGCTGCCGGCCGTCCCGGACAGTCCCGCGTCGTCCGGGCTGGTCAGGGTCGTGTCCGGAGGACGTCCCGGACATCGGCGGCACGCCGACGCGGCTTCGAGGCACGGCGACGAGCGGCCTGAGCGGTTCCGCGTCGGCGACACCCGCCGGCCGCGGTGAGGGCGTCGATGTGGTCGAACCGGAGCAGGAAGAGACGGGTGCGGAGTCCGCCCGTGAGGGAAGAGCCCCCAGCGGGTGCCGGGCGCCTCAGCCGGACGGCGGTCGCCTCCCTGGCAGGGGGCTCTTCAGGGCGATGTCACGCGTCCGAGGCCGGGCCGCGTCGTCCTGGCCGGCTGAGGGAGCGGCGCCCGTTCAGCCGGCGTCCCGCACGTCCCGGTCCACCTGCGTGGTCCGCCGCACGGCGGTGAGGGCGGCGAGCACCGTGCCGACGGCCACGACCGTCAGTCCGCGCAGCCACACCTGGGCCTCGATCTGCGTGGCGAGCACGACACAGGACGCGATGCCCAGGACCGGCAGTGCGGTCGGGGTCCGGAAGTGGTCGGCTTCGCCCGGATCCCGGCGCAGTACCAGTACCGCCGTGTTGACCATGAGGAAGACGACCAGCAGCAGCAGGACGAGGGTGGACGCCAGGGTGGCGACGCTGCCGGTGAGCGCGAGGAGCATCGCCAGCAGTGTGGTGACCGCGATCGCGGCCCACGGCGTACGGCGGCCCGGCAGCACCTTGGTCAGCGCGGCGGGCAGCAGGCCGTCCTTCGCCATGCCGTAGGCCAGGCGGGAGGACATGATGCCGGTGAGCAGCGCGCCGTTGGCCACGGCGACGAGCGCGATGGCGCTGAACAGGCGGGGCGGCACGCCGCCCGCCTCCTCGACGACCTCCAGCAGCGGCCCGCTCGACCCGGCCAGCCGGGCGGTCGGTACCGCCGCGGACGCGGCCATGCCCACCAGCACGTACACGGCCCCGGCGGTGGCGAGGGCGCCGAACAGGGCGCGGGGGTAGGAGCGCCGCGGGTCGCGGGTCTCCTCGGCGACGTTCACCGAGGTCTCGAACCCGACGAAGGAGTAGTACGCCAGTACCGAGCCGCTCAGCACGGCCGCCGCCGCCCCCTTCTGCGGAGTGCCCAGCTGCGTGAGCCGCCCCACGTCGCCGTCGCCGCGCAGCAGCAGCCACGCGCCGAGGACGACGATGACGGCCAGTCCGCCCACCTCGATGACGGTGGCGACGACGTTGGCGCGGGTCGACTCCTTGATGCCCCGCGCGTTGACCAGGGCGAGCAGGGCCAGGAACAGCACGGCCACGAGTCCCACGGGCAGTGTCACGAAGGCCGACAGGTAGTCGCCGCCGAAGCCGCGGGCGAGCGCGGCCACGGAGACGATGCCGGCGGCCAGCATGCAGAAGCCCGCGACGAATCCGGCGAACGGTCCGAAGGCGCGCGTCGCGTAGTGGGAGGCTCCGCCCGCCCGCGGATACTTCGTCGCCAGCTCGGCGTAGGAGGCGGCGGTCAGCAGCGCCAGCAGCAGCGCGACGACCAGCGGTACCCACACCGCTCCCCCGGCGTCGGCCGCGACCTGGCCGACCAGGACGTACACGCCGGCGCCGAGCACGTCGCCCAGGATGAAGAAGTACAGCAGCGGGGTCGTCAGCGCGCGCTTGAGCGCCGCTGTCTCCCGTGCCCCTGCCTGTTCCCCCGTCTCCGCCGCTGCCTGCGCCGACACCCTGTTCCCGACTCTTCTCGCCATACCGCCTCGTGTCCCCCCTGCCGCGGGATGCACGCCCGGCCACCGGCCACCGCACGGATGTGGCGCGTCACACCGGCCGCACGTCACGAACGGGCCGGCGGCTCCCCTCCCGCAGTCGCCGGTGACCGCCGGAGGGAGGAGGGGCGCTGAGCGCGGGCGACGAGCGGCCGGTCAGGCGCCGAACGGCGGCACGGCGTCCAAGGACAGGTCAGGGCGCGGACGGTGGCGCGGCGCGTGGCAGCGGCCGCCTGCCGCGGTTACCGCCGGTTCCGGCTTCACCGGCGTGTGAGCACGCGGAACTCGTTGCCGTCGGGGTCGGCGAGCAGCACCGCGCCGTTCCCGCCGGGGGCGGAGTCGAGGCGCTTCGCCCCGAGGGAGAGCAGGCGCTCGACCTCCGCTTGCTGATCGCCGTTCGGCGCGAGGTCGAGGTGCAGGTCCTTGCCGGGGTCCGGCATGAGCGGCGGACCGCCCCAGGTGATCTTCGTGCCGCCGTCCGGCGACTGGACGGCGGTCTCCTCGTCCTGGTCCCAGACCAGCGGCCAGCCCAGCGCCCGGCTCCAGAAGTGGCCCACGGCCCGCGAACCGTCGCAGGCGAGCGCGCCGATGAAGCCGCAGCCGGCGAGGAAGGCGTTGCCCGGCTCGAGGACACAGAACTCGTTGCCCTCGGGGTCGGCGAGCACCACATGGGCGGCGTCCGGTTCCTGGCCGACGTCGGCGTGCTGCGCGCCGAGGCCGAGCGCCCTGGCCACGGTTTGCTGCTGGTCATCCAAGGAGGAACTGGTCAGGTCGAAGTGCAGCCGGTTCTGGGCGGTCTTCCGCGTCCGGGAGGGACGGAAGCCGAGGAGGTAGCCGGCGTCGTTCCCGGACTGCAGGGCGACGCCGTCGTCCCACTCGTCGATTCTCTCCGAGCCCAGGACGCCGGACCAGAAACGCGCCAGGCGCTCGGGCTGGTGCGCGTCGAAGGAGATCGCGAAGAGTCTGCTGCTCATTGCGCCACGCATCCTCGGTCCGTCGGGTGTCCACTGTCCGCAGGGCGCCGTGTCAGCACCGCGGACGAGGATCCTACGGGCCGGCCGGCCTTGGTCGCAGCCGGGTATTTCCGCGGTCCGCGTGCGGACTGCGGGGAGGTGCGAGCCCGCTCGCCGCTTCACCGCTCGTGCCCTGCTCAGGCACGGATCGCGTACAGGGCGCCTTCTCCGGCCCGGACGTACGCGGTTCCCTCCGCGGCCGCGGTCACCGGACAGGCGTCGATCTCGACCCGCCGGCGCTCCTCGCCCGTCGCCGCGTCCAGCGCCACCCGCCCTGGGCGAAGACGTACAGGGTCCCGTCCGCCGCGGACGGCGTGAAGCACCGGAGCCGCCCGGGGCCGGCGAAGCACACGATTCCCCCGACGGCCACGGGCTGGGTGAGACCGTACCGTCCACGGCGGGGCTTCAGTTCCCACAACTGCCGGCCGCTGCCCGCGTCCAGCGCCACCAGGCCGGTGCGGGTGCCCTGGTGGACGACGCCGTCGGCCACGACCGGGGCGCCTGCCGCGTGCGGAACGGACGCCCGCCAGCGCGCGGTCCCGCTGCGCGGGACGGTGTCTGCCGGAGCGGGCCGCTGGGGGCGGCGGGAACGACAGCGGCGAAGGCGCCTCCGTCACCGTCTACGGTGCCGCCGGAGACGTCATCGCCACCGGCCGGCTCGGCGACAGCGGGTCGACCGGGTACGGGTCCTGCGACTTCGGCATCGCCGTGCCCGACGTATCCGAGGGCGAAAAGTTCCACAAGGTCGAAGTGTCGCATCGCGGCACCGTGCAACTGACCGCCGAAGAGGCCGAGAACGGGGAACTCTCCGCCGGCCTCGGCCAGAGGGCGTCCCCTGACGGGCGTGGCGCTCGGTCCCCCGCTCTTCACCGTCAGGTCGGTGTGCCGTCAAGGCGTCTCGGCCTCCCCTGCCCACGGATGGGGTGGGCCCACTGACGGGGAGTGTCACACGGGCCTGGCAGGCTGCCGTCCATGACGGATGCCCTCATCGAGACACAGACGCCCGAGCGCCGCATCACGGATCCTGCAGAGGCTCTTGCAGCGCTTGAGCGCGCCCTACCGAACCTGGTCGGCTTCCGCCGGTCGATGCCGGCGGCACTCGACTGGGCTCTGGTCGAGGAAAGCCTGGGCACCACGCTGCCCTCCGACTACAAGCACCTCGCCGAGTGGTACCCGACGTTCGCCGTCGGCGACTACCTTCTCGTCAGCCTGCCCGAGCCGGGTGAGGAACACCTCGTGCACCGTGACTTTCGGAGCATGCTGGACGTACTTGCCGATGCCTGGCTGGAACCCGCTCTCGGCCTGTCGGCCTATCCCGCACCGGGCGGCCTTCTGCCGTGGTCGGAGTCGAACGAGAGTGACAAGTTCATGTGGAGCACCACTGGAGACAGCCCGCGGGAGTGGGTCGTCACCGTGGCAGGCCGCGGCGGTGCTTGGTGGCACTATGAGGGCGGGGCCGTGCAGTTCCTCGCTGAACTCTGCGACAACAGCCTGGAACCCTGGGGCCTGCGCGTTTTTGAGCCCGAGGTGACGCCCTGCTGAGCCGCGCCGGAAAGGTCGTCAGCGGATCGGACGACGGTGGCGGATTCCGCGCTCACGGAGCCATCGGCGCAGGTGGTCGTAGCCGTGGCCCCTGTCCGCAGGGAACTCGGCCGGGTACCGGGCTCGCCGAGGACGACCCGGTGCAGCCGGGCCCGGACCCGCTCCCGGCTCCGCTGGGCGAAGCGCCGGCAGACCGTCGGCCGGGCCGGGCCGAACACCGGCGGCAGCTGCCGCCAGGTGCAGCCCGAGGCGGCCACGAAGATGACTGCCGCCAGGCACTCGCGGTCCCCGGCCCGACGCCGCCCGCCGCCCTGCGGGCGTATGACCTGTATCGGCGGGGCCACCAGTCGGCGTACTGAGGAAAGTGCTCAGGCGTGTACGGACGAACGTGCTCAGTCGTGGGACCGGGAGGACAGCCCTGCGGCCGTGGGGGTGTCCGCGAGCGTCCATGACTCGACGGCGGTCTGAACCTGGAGCACGCGGGCGTAGGCTCTCAGGGATGCGGATAGGCGAGTTGTCCAAGCGCACGGGCGTGAGTCCGCGCTCACTGCGGTACTACGAAGAGCAGGGCCTGCTGACCAGCTCACGCTCCGACGCGGGGCAGCGTCACTATTCCGATGCTGCGGTCCAGCGCGTGTCACTCATCCGACAGCTGTTCGACGCGGGTATGTCCAGCAGGGTGATCGCGACTGTGCTGCCGTGTGTGGACGTCCCGGGTGACCTGGGCGTCGCCGAGGAGACGTTCACGGCGATGATGCGCGAGCGCGACCGGATCGACGCCGACATCGCGCACCTGATCGAGACCCGGGACGCGCTCGACGTGCTGATCAGGGCCAACAGCCGACACCGGGCGGAGCTGTCCACGGCACCGGAACCGGTGGCACAGTCGGCCTGATGCTGTGATCTGCGTCTCAGCTGGTTGCCCCTCACGTCAATGTCAGAGGTGAGGATGGCGACAACGCCCGGAATCACCGGGTCGGTCGTACGAGAGGCGGCGGAAGATGGGGCAGGCGTGGGGTTTCGGCAGGTACGGCGGGCCCGAGGTGCAGGAGTTCTTCGAGCGTCCCGATCCCGTCCCCGGTCGCGGCGAGGTGCTGATCCGGGTCGACGTGGCCGGCGTGAATCCCCTCGACCACCTTCTGCGCTCGGGTCTGGTCGACGGGCTCGACGGCGGGCGTCCGTTTCCCCGCGTGCTGGGCATGGAGGCAGCCGGAACCGTTCTCGCCCGGGGCGAGGACGTCGACGGGCTCGAGGTGGGTGACGCGGTCTTCGGCTTCGCGCTCACCGGTGGCGGCACCTACGCCGAGACGACGGTGCTGTCCGCGCCGAACACCGCGCGCGTCCCGGAGGGTCTGTCCGCGACCGTGGCGGCGACGCTGCCGGTGGCCGGGACGACCGCGGTGGACGTGCTCGACCAGCTCGGCCTCCCGGCCGGTGCCACGGTCCTGGTCAACGGAGTCGGGGGCGGGGTCGGCCTCGCCGTCGCCCGGCTGGCCGTCGGGCGCGAGCTGCATGTGATCGGCACCGGGAGTACCGCCAAACGCGAGCACGCCGAGGCCATCGGGGTGCGGTTCATCGACTACACCGCCGAGGACGTCGCCGCCGCGGCACGCGAACTGGTTCCGGACGGCTTCGACGGGATCGTCGACCTCGCCGGAGGCACCTCGCTGCGGACGGTCGCCCCGCTGGCCCGGGATCCCCGCAACGTCATCGCCGTGGGTGACATGTCCGTGCCCGATCTCGGTGGGCGTTTCGTCGAGCGTCGCGTCGACCGCGAGAACCTGGAGCGGTCGGCCCGGCTGGCCCTCGACGGACTCCTCGCACCCGTCATCACCGCGGTCCATCCGCTCTCCGACGCCCCGGCCGCCCTCGCCACCGTCGAGAACGGTCACGCCTCGGGCAAGGTCGTCATCAAGGCGGCATGAGAAGTGCCCGGCCGTCCGACGCTGTCGACCGTCCCCTGCGGACCGACGAGAACCCGTGGCCAGCGCATCATCAACCGAGCACGTCCACCTGTACGGGGTTGAGCACGTTCAGGCGTACGCCGGCACCACCCGCCGGAACAGCACCCACCACTCGTCCGGCACCGAGCTCGTCCGTTTCGGCAGCGAGCCGCCTCTGGGCGGCTTCGGTCTCGGCACGCTCCTTCCGAGCGGTCCTGGCGACTTCCGCGACGGAGCAAAGGTGCCGCCGGCCGCGAACGCCGTCACCGCGTCGCCGACGGCGGACGGCACGGTCACGACCGCCCCGTCCGGGCCCTCGAAGTCCTCGGCCGGCTCGGCCCGCGTGCTCGGCATGCCGCCGCACCCCCTACGGGGCCGGGCGCTCGATGACGATCATGGCGGCATCGTCGTCCAGGTGTCCACCGACGTGACGCAGCAGGTCGCGTCGGAAGCGGCCGAGGAAGGCGTCGGGATCACGCTCGGTCCAGCCGGTGATGCGCTCGGCGAGCGGGTAGAAGGTGCCGGCCGGGTCGCGGGCTTCGGTGACGCCGTCCGTGTACAGCAACAGGAGGTCTCCCGGGAGGAACGGAAAGCTCTCCACGTGGTAACTCCGGTCCGTCAGTTCGCCCAGCCCCAGCGGAGGTGCGGGATGAAGGGCGTTCATCGTCACCGGTCGGCCCTCGCGGAGGACGACGGGCGGAGGGTGCCCGCACGAGACCATCTGGACGCGGCCGTCCCGGTCGGGGATGTCCAGGACGGTGGCGGTGATGAACGTTTCCCCGTAGCGGCCCGTCTCCCCCGGTTCCATCAAGTCCCAGCACACGCTCCGGTCGAGGTAGGCCACCAGCTCGCCGAGGCTCGCCTGGCGGTGAGCCGCGACGCGGAACGCCCCGAGCAGCAGTGCGGCGTCACTGACCGCGGTCATCCCCTTGCCCCGCACGTCACCGACGATCAGCCGGGTGCCGGAAGTGGTGCGCGCCGCCGCGTACAGGTCACCGCCGATCCGGGCCTCGGCCTCCGCGGCGAGGTAGAGGGAGGCGGCACGCAGCGGACCGAGCCGGCCGGGCAGCGGAGGCAGGACCACGCGCTGGGCGGTCTCGGACACGTACCGTACTTGTGTCAGCTCTTCCGCGCGACGCTCCCGCACCACGCAGAAGACGACGAGGCTCGCTCCCACCAGCACCAGGGCGATGACCTGTGCCTCGTGATTGGCGGAAAGCAGCTCGTCGGGATCGCGCAGTACCCCGATGATCGTCTGCGCGATCACCGCCAGCGCGGCCACCAGTGCCACCGTCCGGGGCCCGCCGAACGAGGGGGTGATCGCCGGGGCGGCGACGAGCAGCGGCCCCAGGTGAATGCGGGGAGGCGCAAGAACGTCGATCACGGACACCACAACGATCCACGCGATCGGGATGGCGACCAGCGCCCGGCTCGTTCGCGCCGGCCGGCGAGATCCGTCGAGACCTTGCGACATGACTCCTCTCTACACCGACCGCGCTTGATCCGCTCGCACAGGCGGAGACCGGCGTGCGGTCGCCCGTCGGCGTCGCCGACGCACCCGTGCGTGGCCGCGCCGCAACCGCCGGTCGCGGACCGACTCGCGGTTTCGTCCACCGCCCGCTCCGACGGCCAGGGACTCTCGCCGTTCTGCGGTTACCGGCGGAGGGTACGTCGCACGAGGCTGCGCAGGAGTCTGCGCGCCGAGCGCAGTACGGGCCGGGGCCCTGTGGGCAGGGTGCCGTCGGATCGGCCCAGCGGCGTCTCAGCCATGGGGTGCCTGCGTCCGGCGATCTCCAGCACGCAGGTGGCGGCACGCTCCGCGGTCTCACCGGTGTGGAGAGTGACGTCGAACGGGCGGGGCGGGTCGTCGGGCAGCTCGGCCGTGAGCGCGAGTGTGTCCTCGCGGTGGTGTGCGCGCTGGTAGCCGACCACCTTGCCGTCCACCAGCAGCTCTGCTTCATGTGCGGCGGGGCGGGTCTGCACCGTGACGGAGTGGCTGTCCACGTCGAGGTGGAAGTGGTGAGTGCGGGGCACGGCACACCTCCCAGGTTCCCGAGGGCGGCACGTGTCTACAGCGTAGACGGCGCCTCGAGGCAGCGCGGGGCTCGCGCCGCCGAAAAGATTCGCCCTTCGCCGCACCCGCCGCCCCGAGGGGCGAGGTCCCGTCTCGCCGGCCGTTCGCCTCTCCCGCTGCCGGATCCCCTCACGAAGGGCCTGTCCGTGAACCAGCAGGACCGAACTTCAACCCGGCGCCGCACGATCCTGCGTGCCCCGCTGCTCACCGGAGTCACCGCCATGGCCGACGGTCCCTGCGGCACCGCGAGCTGGTCGAGCTGAGCGGAGGCATCTCGCGCAAGGTGCTGGCCCAGACACTGCGCCGGCTGCAGGACAACGGGCTCGTCGAACGGCACGCGCACGCCGAAGCGCCCCCACGCGTGGAGTACAGCTTGACCGAGCTCGGGCGCACGCTGGAGGAGCCCATCAGAATGCTCACCGCGTGGGCGAGAGACCACGGTGAGGCGATCGTCGCCTTTCAAGAGGCCGCCGAGGCGAAAGACACGCACTGATCGACGACGAGACCGGCGGCAAGCACACCGACGAGATCGGCGCTGCTGTCGACGTCCACGGGACCGCCGTCACGAGCGGGGAGCCGTCGTGCGGGGACCGCCGCCTAGTCGCCCCCTCCGTCACCGCCACCACCGCCGTCGCCGCCGTCGCCGCCGTCGCTCCCGCCGGAGTCTCCGCCGTCGCCGCCGTCCGCGCCCCAGCCGTCCCCGCCGCCGGGCTCGTTGTCCTCGCCCGCCCTGCCCAGGTTGCTGAACCAGGGGCGGCCCCAGTCGTCATCGACGGCGAGCGGCTCCCCCTCACCCACCGGGCGCCGCCGCTCCCGGAACCGCGCCAGGCCCGTCGTGTCCCCCAGCCCGAAGGCGACGGCGAAGACCTGCGCCATGACGGCGTCCAGGGGGTCCGGGCTCTCGTAGTGCACGGGAGCGAGCGGCATCAGGACCGTGCCCGGCTCGACCGCCGGCCGGCGCGGGGGCCGCGTCAGGAGGGCGACGCGCCGTTCGTCGCGCAGCAGCCACGAACTCACCGCGTTCTCCCGCCGCAGCACCCAGTGCTGCCCGGACAGCCGCGCCTGAACCGAACTCTTGGACTTGCGCAGCCTCTTGTCGAGTGCGAGCTGCGCCGGGACGTCGCCGACGGTCAGACGCAGCCCCTTGGACGGGTCCGGCACGTCGCGGCGGAAGCCGTGCGGCGCGCGGATCCTCGCGACGGGAGCGTGCGGCCCCCACACGTCCACGCGCACCAGACGCCGGTCCACGGCGACGGTGACCGGTCCGGCGGGCCCCGGAGCGAACCGCCGCGCCATCCACAGCGGTACGCCCTCGGCGCGGGCCTGGGCCGCCAGGGCGGCCACCCGCTCCGGCCCGCCGCACTGCCGCAGCGCCAACTCGCCCATCCGACGGGCGAACTCGGCGGCCCGGCGCACCCTCACCGGGGTGGTGGTCCCGGTGACGCGCGTCACCGGGACGACGCCGGCGCCGTCCGCCAGCCGTTCCAGCGGGCGTTGTGTCCCGCCGCCCCCGAGCCAGCGACCCCGCTCGAACGCCTCGGCCATCGCGGCGAGGTTCAGCTCGCCCAGCGGCGTGGTCCTGCCGCCCCGGCGCAGGCCGGTCTCCGTCAACTCCACCGTGCGCGCCAGCGGATTCCACGACCGCTCGCCATAGAGCACCTGGCTCACGACATCCCCCCGAATCGATACGGCTCAGCGGAGCCTACCGGGCACCGGAAAACCCGCCCGGCCCCCGGGGACGCGGCATGGGGGCCGGCGTGCGCCGACGAGCGGGGAGAGGACGTCTCCCCTGGTGGCGAAAAGGGAGAACGGCGCCCTCGGCGCCGGTGACGGCGGCCAGGGGGCTGGGAAGCGCTCGGCTCCTGCGGCCTTCCGCGGCGAGGTGGGCAGTCAGGCCACCGGCCGGATCCGCTCACCGGTCGCCCGGCGCAGTGCGGCCCGGAGGCGGTCCCGGACCGCGCTCTGGGCGGCGATGCGTTCGTCGAGGACCGCGAGTCGCTCCACCGCGACCTGGATGCCCTTGTCGGACGGCGGCGCCGTGGTCATGTCTGCGTCCAGGCACGGCAGGAAGACCCGCACGTCGTCCAGGGTGAGCCCGGCGGCCAGGAGGTGGCGGATGTTGCGGACCCGCACCACCGCCCGCTCGTCGTAGACGCGGTAACCGTTGGGGGCCCGCTCCGAGGAGATCAGCCCCGCCTGCTCGTAGTGCCGCAGCGCTCGGGCGGTCGCCCCGGTTTCCTTGGCCAGCTCACCGATCTGCACCCGTTTCACCCTCCCGGGGGGCAACTCCTATCACGCCACGACCGCCCCGCCGTCGACCGGGAGCACCACCCCGGTGATGAACGACGCGGCCGGCGCGGCGAGTCGGGTGATCGCCCAGGCCACCTCCTGCGGTCGGCCGATCCGGCCCAGCGGGGTGTGCGCCAGCTGCCACCGTCGTACCGCGGCCGTCCGTTCCGGCGTCAGTCCCTGGTGCTCGCCGATCGGGGTGTCGATCGCGCCGGGCGCGACCGCCACCACCCGGACCCCGCGAGGCGCCAGCTCGACCGCCCAGCTGCGGGTCAGCGTCTCCAGCGCGGTCTTGGTCGCCGCGTAGACGGAACTGCCCGGCCAGGCCCGCTGCCCCACCGACGTACTCACGTTGACGATCACTCCGCCGGACGCCTCCAGGGAGGGCAGCGCGGCCTGGGCCAGCAGGACGGGTGCGATCAGGTTGGTGGCCGTCTGCGACACGATCGTCTGGGGCGTGAGCGTGCCGAGGGCGCCGCTGTGCACGATGCCGGCGTTGTTGACCAGCACGTCCAACCGGCCGTACATCTCCAGCGCGGTCCCGACGATCCGTCCGGGCTCGCCGTCCGCGGTGATGTCGGCAGCCAGCGGGACGATCCGGTCGTGTCCGTCGGCGGTTTCCTCGAGCGGCTCGGTCCGCCGGCCGACGGCGAGGACGTGAGCGCCCTGGGCGGCGAAAGCGCGGGCGGTGGCCCGGCCGATCCCGGTGCCGGCTCCGGTCACGGCGACGACCGTGCTGATCTGGGGTGTGGTGCTGTGGTCCATGCCGGTCATCGTTCAACCCTGACGCCGGCGGCAAGGTCAACCCGTGCGCCTGGCGGGCGCGCTGCCGGCCGGGCCGGGTGCGGTCGTGGGCTCACACCGTGGTGGAGTCCACCGGGGCCGGCCGGCCGGTGTTCCCGGCCGCGTCCGCCTTTGTCCGGCGGCCCGGAGCGCCGTGGTGCGCAGTCGCGCCGTCCGCGTCCGGCACCGCTGCACGGCCTGGAGCGTGCCGGACGGCCTCCGCCCCTGCCGCGGGCGGCGCCGGGAGGGCGGCCAGGGCGTGGCGGAGGGTGGGATGGCAGGGGATGACGTCGTCCAGGCCGACGAGCTGGATGGTGTGCAGTACGTGGCCGGTGAGGCCGGCCAGGTGCAGCCAGCCGCCGGATCGCCGGGCGGCGTGGTGGGCGGCGATGAGGACGTTGATGCCGCTGGAGTCGATGAAGGTGACGGCGCTGAGGTCGATCACGGTGCGGGCCGTGGCCGTGCCGCGGGGGAACAGCAAAGAGGCGCCGAGGTGGGCGGCGTTGTGGTGGTCGATGTCGCCGTGCAGGGTGACCACGCTGACTTCTTCGGTGGCCGTGGCCCGGGCGGGCGGCAGCGGGCGGTGGGGTGCTCCGTAGGGAGAGGGCACGAGAGCCTTCGGTGAGCTGTCGGGAGTGCTGCGACCACTGTTGCGTTCCAGGATGACCGACGGGCTCTCTCGGGCGTGAATTCCCTTCCTTCGTATAGACAACCGGCGTGCAGGACATGCTCTTCGGCGTCGTGGGTATCCGCGTGAAACGGATCCGTCACGATATGCGCACGTCTGGCCAGGGAAGCAATCGCGTTGCGCGTGAGGGCGGAACGGCCGGAACGGGCTCCGGCCCCTTGCCGGCCCCTCGACGACGTCGACGAGGCTCCTCGGCGGGGATGCGCCCGCCGGCTCGAGGGGTCCGGACGGGCGGATGCACGGTCACCGTGCCGGTGCGGGCGCGGACGGCTGTGCGGCGCCGGGGACTTCGCTCGCGCGGCGCCGGAGGGTCGTGGCGCGCAGGGGGGACGGCAGCCTCCGTGCCCGGCGAGTCCTCGCGGGCGGAACGGTCCCCGCTCAGAACACGACGGCGACCGAGATGCCGATGACGACGAAGAGCCAGCCGGTGGTCAGTTCCCAGCGACGGCGGATCTCGGGCCGGGCGAGCAGGGACCGCAGTCGCGCGGCGACGACGACCAGGGCGAACCAGTAGACCACGCCGATGAGGACGTCCAGGATGCCGAGGAAGAAGATCTGCGAGGCCGTGGATCCCCCGCCGTCGACGAACTGCGGCAGGATGCTGAGGAAGAACAGCGCGGCCTTGGGGTTGAGGACATTGGTGAGGAATCCCTGGGCGAAGCCGGACCGCCGGCGGGAACGGCTCCTCCCGGCTTCCGTCGCGGGCGCCCCGGCCGGGTCGTGGGACCAGTCGTCGGGTGCGCCGGCTCCCTCGCCGGCCGCCTTCCCTTCCCTGGCGGCCCGGCGGACGGCGAGCACCGCGCGCACCCCGAGGTGGAACAGGTAGGCCGCGCCCGCCAGTTTGACCGCCTCGTACACCATGGGCGAGCGGGTGGCGACCACCGACAGCCCCACGGCTGCCGCCAGCATGTGCACGCACAGCCCCGCCTGCGCTCCCAGCGCCGCCGCCCGCCCCTTGGACGGGTGTTCGACGGCGGATCTCACCACCACGAGGAAGTCCGGGCCGGGCACCACGTACGCCACCAGCACCACGCCGAGGAAACCGGCCAGGTCCACCGACATCACCTTGACGCCCGTCCGTCCCTGGGACCTGTGCGGCCCCGCGGGGCGGGCGGCCCGTGCCGCCGGGCGGTCTCGGCGAGGGCGGGGCGGACCTTCTCGCCCGGCGCCGCCCTCCCGGCCCCCGGGGATCCGTTCGACCGGAACCGTTCCGGAGCGCGGGCGGCGGTCACGAACGCCGGGGTGCGCCCGCGGAACGGGCCGTCGTGCTCGCCCGGCTTCCGGATGTCGCGCTCGGGGTGCGTCAGCGTGAGGGCCATGGGCGTCCCGTACCCGCCGATGGACCTCGCAGGCACGTGACGCCGCCTGCTTCGCACGAGAGGAACGCCCCATGCGTCCGGAGACCCCGTGCCTGTCGTCCCTCAGGAATCCCCTGCGGAGCTTTTACCGATGCGGGACACACCCTGGCCGGTGTCGCCGATCCTCGATCAGTCACGCGACGGGGCTTGGGCGTCGTAAGCGGTCCGGGCGGAAAGCGGACGTGATGACCGGTGGTGCGGCCGGGTGCGGTCCGGAGTCATTTTCCCTTCGGCTCCGGACCGCATGACCTCGGCGTACCCGGAGTAACGTTCGGCGAGTCGATCACGCTGTCGAAGTGCGGCGACCGGACACCGGCGTCAGGTCGCAGCTTTCAGGCGCCCGTTGTGAACCGTGGACATCGGATCCCGTTTCCGAATTGCCCGGAAACGGGTCCGCTCTTGGTGCGCACGGCCCGGAATGCGGCCTGCTCTGCAGGAAGGAGTTCACCCGGAGAATCGCTCCGTCATGACTTGCACCTCTTTGCCATCCGGGTCGCTCATCGACTGCCGCACGCTCCACAGAAAAAGCACATTCACTTGACATCTGTAAAAGTCCGGCCTGTTGCGCCCCGGCATGCCCGCACCGCCTCCCACGGTCGGGTCCGGGTCGTCTACCTGCCCCGTCTCGCGGACGCGACCGCGGCCTCCATGGCCACCTACGGCATCCCGTTGCTGGTGCTGGGCACGACGAACTCGTCCTCCCTGACCGGAATATCCTTCGTGCTGACGTGGGCGCCGCGGCTGTGCACGTTCGGCCTGGCCGGTATGGCTGTCGACCACTACGGGCCCGCACGGGTCTTCCGGCTGGCCGCCACCGTGCGGACGCTGGTCGTCGGACTCACGGCGCCCGCCTTGGCCATGACCGATGACAGCACGGCCCTGGGTCTGGTGATGCTCCTGTCGGCGTGCACGGGGTGCCTGACCCAGTTCAGCTTCATCGCGGCCGAAAGCGTCGGCGCGACCGCCAGCCGGGACGCGGGCGACGCGGCGCACCGCGTCCAGTCGGTCCTCCTGGGCATCGACCAGGCGGCCGCTCTGGCCGGGCCCGCGGCAGGCGGCCTCCTTCTGCAGTGGAAGGGCCCCGGCGGCATGCTCGCGGTGATCAGCGGCTTGTCGATGCTGTCAGCCCTCATCGCCCCGCGCCTGAGCCGGACACCTCCACGAGCGCCCGAGGCAACCGCGCCCGCGGCAGGAGGATGGCGCACCGGCTGGGCCACCCTGCGCGCGCTGCCGGCGCTCGCGTGGCTGGTGGCCGGGCTGGCTCTGTCCAACCTGGCCCTCGGCCTCGTGGAGGCGGCGACCCCCGTGCTCGTGGTGCAGCAACTCGGCCGGTCCAGCGCGTCGGTCGGCCTGGTGTGGTCCTGCGCGGCCGCCGCTTCGCTGCTGGCGGTCGCCACCTGCCGCGTCGTCATCGACCGGTGGGGACTGACGAAGGCGGGCCGCTGCGCCGCCCTCGTGACGAGCGTGCCGTGCTTCCTCGTCGCCCACGTCGACTCCTACCCGGCGTACCTCGTGGTGATCGCCGTCTTCATGGCCGGCGACAGTGTGCTGGCCGTCGTCCTGCGCACCTTCCGCTCCCAGCTCATCCCCGCCGAGGTGTTCGGCAGCACGCTGTCCGTGACCGTGCTGTTCCTGCTCCTGCCCTATCCCCTCGCCGGCGTCCTCATGGCCCTCGTCGACCCGGCAGCCCTGCACACGCTGATCACCGTGTGCGCCGTCCTGCAGGGTCTCGGCCTCGCCTGCGCCCTCACCTACGGCACCCGTTGCCGGTCCCGCCGCGGCAAGCACCGCAGATGAGACCGGCACGGGCCCTTGCACGTGAGGCCCTGTGCGCTGAGCGTCCGCGACGTCGCCTCTCGAGGCACGGACGGCTTCGGCGATCGGCGTCACGCGGTGGGGCCGCACCGTGATCCGCGGAAGGTCCCGGATCGGTCCCGGCCCCCTGGCGTCGGTCGCCGAGACCGTCCTCGTCCTGGACGAGGCGACGCCGAAGGCGGTCAGTCGTCGGATCGTTCCTCCTTCTCCTTGCCGTGCTTCCCTTTGCCGCTTCCCTCCTTCTGGTCTTCGCCGTCCTCCTGGTCCTCCTGGTCCTCTCGGCCCTCGGGCTGTGCTGCCGCCGACGGCTGGGAGGGCGGCTCGGCGGACGAGGACGAGACAGCGGGAACGCCGTCGGCAGGAGCGGAGGGCGTGGCGGCAGCCGGGCTCGGGGGAACCGTTTGCGGTGAAGGGCTTTCACCGCCGGAATTCAGGGATGCGCCGATGGCGGCGGCAGCCGCGAACAGGGCCGCGGCGGCGGCGCCCAGCACCGCTCTGGACGTGAAGGGGCGGCGGCTGTGCGGGCGGACGGGTGCGGTGCGGGATTCCGCCCGGTGCGGGAGTGCGGCTGGAGGAGGGGCTGCTGCCGGCGGGGACGCGGTGCGCCGGCGTTCCGTCGGGGTGGCGCCGTGGGTGTGGAGCCAGGCCGAGGCCTGTGGGGCGGTGGGCCGGTGCGTGGGCTCCTTGGCCAGCAGGCTCAGCACGTAGTCGGCGAGCGGCGCGGGTATGTCGGGGCGCAGGTGTGCGGGGGACGGCGCGGTGGCGTCGACGTGCTGCTGGACGACGGCCAGCGAGGTGGCGCCGCGGAACGGCGGCCGGCCGGTGAGGAGTTCGTACAGCACGCAGCCCAGCGAGTAGACGTCCGAGGCGGGGTGTGCGGGGCGTCCCAGGGCGCGTTCGGGTGCCAGGTAGTCGGCGGTGCCCACGATCTTGCCGGTGACGGTCAGCGTGCCGGCGGCGTCGTCGGCGAAGCGGGCGATGCCGAAGTCGGTGATCTTCACGGTGCGGTCGGCGGAGAGCATGATGTTGGCGGGTTTGATGTCGCGGTGGATCACCCCGTGGTGGTGCGCCGCGGCGAGGCCGTCCGCCACCTGTGCCGCGATGACCGCGGCGTCCCGCGGGTTCAGGGTGGCGCGCAGCGATCTCTCCTGAGCCAGGTTCCATCCTTCGACGAGTTCCATGACCAGGTACAACAGGCCGTGGTGGGAGCCGAAGTCGTACACGCTCACCACATGTGGATGGTTCAGACGGGCCGCGGTCTGCGCCTCCAGCCGGAACCGCTCGCTGTCCGCGGCCTCCTGAGCCTTCAGCAGCTTCACCGCCACCGGTCGCCCCAGGAGCTGGTCCGCCGCCCGCCACACCTCCCCCATCGCGCCGCGCCCCAGCAGTTCCTCGAGCTGATAGCGGTCCGCAAGCAGCACCTGCCCACCCACCCCACGTCGTCACAGCAGTCACCCACCGAGCAGACCCGTTTCCTCGCCTTTGATGATCATTTGGGCTGCTGGGCGCTCAGGTTACCGCTTCGTTGATCATGCACCGCCCCGGCATGGTCCCTCATCCGCGGACGGGCGAGTGACGGGAAGCACCTGCCCGCCCCTTCGAGGACACCCGCTCGATCGGGGGAGGCGGGATCGCGGAGTCCGGGGGCAGGCCCGTTTCCTCCAGCGTGCGCGCGTGCGCAGGTGTCACACCTGCGGCAGCAGTCGCCCTGCGGGCGATGCGAGGCATGCCGCAGCCGCTCGGCCGGGGCGCCACTCGCACGGACGGGCCGGACCGGTCCGGAAGCCGTCTTCGCCTCCGGGGTCCCGGTCTACACGGGGCCTCGTCCGGCGAGGTGACCGCCCGGGTCGTCCAGCAGGGCGATCCGGGCGGTGATGCGTTTGCCGACCGGCTCCCGCTGCGCCTCGAAGCCCTGGGCGAGGGCCATCACGATCTCCAGGCCGTGCTGCCCCACCCTCCCGGCATCGGCGGCCCGGGCGACGGGGAGCACGGGGTCGGAGTCCCACACCACCACCTCGACCGTGTCGTCGACGATCCGCACGTCCAGCAGCACCGGACCGGGCGCGTACTTGCGGGCGTTGGTGACCAGCTCGCTGACCACCAACTGCGTCACGTCCATGGCACGCTGCGAGACGGGCAGACCGTGCTCGGCCTGCACGCGGGCGAGGAAGTCCGCGGCCAGGTGACGGGCGTGGGCGATGTCCGTGCCGTCCCCGTCCAACGCGGCCGTGGTCTGCAGAAGCTGTTCGTACGGCGCGGTGTCGTCCTCGCCCAAGGGAACCGGATCCATCACCGCCGCCTTCACCACCCCGTTCACACCCCCGCGTCTGCCCGCGCCCTCGCGGGAAACGCCCCGTGCCCCTCTGCCGACTCCGCCGCATCCGGGCATCACCCGGCGCACCGATCCTCAGGAAAGGTTGGATGGTAAGTATCACGGACGGGGCCGGGGAACCAGTGGCGGGCGTCGAGCAAACCGGGCAGCCCGGCGGGCTGTCCGTCGTGACCGCCTCCGTCGACGGCATCCGCGCGCCGACCCCGGCCGGGGAGATGGGCCACCACAACGGCGACCGGCTGCCGCCCGGATCCCACGCCACCATCGGTGATGTAACGCCTGCTACCTTCTCAGCCGTGACAAACGTCGAGCAGGCTGTCCGGTGGCTGATCCTGGTGATCAAGCTGCCTGCGGAACCGTCCCGGCACCGCGTGGCGGTGTGGCGGGAGCTGCGCAAGGTCGGGGCCCTCTCCCTGGGGCAGGGCATCTGGGCGGTGCCGGAGGTGCCCGTCTTCGCCGCGGGAGTGCAGCGCGCCCTCGAACTGACCGACTCCGCCGGCGGCCAGGGCGTGACGCTCCAGGCGTCCGGCCGCTCCGACCGGGACGCGGCCCGTTTCCGGGAGATGTTCACCGCGGCCCGCTCGGCGGACTGGGCGGAGTTCCTCGCGGACTGCGGCAAGTTCGAGGAGGAGATCGCCAAGGAGATCCGCACGGCCAAGTTCACCCTGGCCGAACTGGAGGAAGAGGAGCAGTCGCTGGAGCGACTGCGCCGCTGGCACCGCGATCTGACCGCCCGTGACGTCTTCGGCGCCCCCGAGGCAGCCGCGGCGGGCGAACGGCTCAAGCAGTGCGCCGCCGTCTGCGAGGACTACTCCGAGCGCGTCTTCGCCGCGCTGCACTCCACCGACGAGGACGCGTCGTGACCACACCGCCCGCGGCCCCGGCCGCCCCGAGGCGGGCCATGTGGCCGCTGTACGCGGCCGGGTTCACCACCGCCTTCGGCGCCCACGGCATCGCCGCCAACCTCGGCGGCTTCTCCGAGGACGCCGTCACCTCCCTGATGGTCCTGGGCGGACTGCTCGCCCTGTACGACGGCGCCGAGGTCCTGCTCAAGCCTGTCTTCGGTTCGCTCGCCGACCGCATCGGCGGCAAGCCCGTACTCCTCGGCGGCCTGATCGCCTTCGCCGGCGCCTCCGCGCTGTACGCGATCGCCGACAGCCCCGGCTGGCTGTGGGCCGCCCGCCTGGGCCAGGGCGCCGCGGCCTCCGCGTTCTCCCCCTCGGCCTCCGCCCTGGTCGCCCGCCTCAACCCGGCCGCCAAGCGCGGGCGCGCTTTCGGCTCCTACGGCTTCTGCAAGTCCATCGGCTACACCCTCGGCCCGCTCCTGGGCGGCGTGCTGGTGTGGGCGGGCGGCCTGCGCCTGCTGTTCACGGTGATGGCCGGGTGCGCGGCGGCCGTCGCCCTGTGGGCCGCGCTCGCCGTCCCCGTCGTCCCGCCGCTGCCCCGCAAGCGGCAGACCGTGGCCGACCTCGCCCGCCGTCTGGGCGACCGGTCCTTCCTCGCACCCACCGCCGCGCTCGCCGCCGCCACCGCCGCGCTCTCCGTGGGCGTGGGCTTCCTGCCCGTCTCCGGCGCGGCGGCCGGGCTGGGCACCGTCGCCACCGGCGCCGCCGTGTCCGTCCTGGCCGCCACGGCCGCCGTCGTCCAGCCCAAGGCCGGCCACGCCCTCGACGCAGGACGCCTGACCACGCGTACCGGACTGCTCACCGGGCTCCTCGTCACCGCCGCCGGACTCGCGGCCGCCATGCTGCCCGGCCTGGCCGGTGTCCTCCTGGCCGCCGCCCTGATCGGCGCCGGCACCGGGCTGATCACCCCGCTCGGTTTCGCCGCCCTGGCCGCCTCCACCCCGGAGGAACGCATGGGCCAGACCATGGGATCGGCCGAACTGGGCCGCGAACTCGGGGACGCCGGCGGTCCCCTGCTCGTCGCCGGCGCCGCCACCGTCTCCACCCTCACCTTCGGCTACGCCGCCCTCGCCGTCCTGCTGGCGGCGGGCCCCCTGCTCGCTCCGGCGCTCCGCCCCCGCACGACACGAACGGCGAAGTAGTCCCGCGGTGCCCCCGGGACGGCCTTCGACGCCTTCTGAGGACCGCCTGCCGAAGGAGAGCGGACGGACGCCGCCTCGGGCCGGTGGGAACGGCTCGCCGGACGTCGCGACGGTGGTGGCGTCACGGCGGAACCGGTCGAGACCGCGGCGGTACGGCGGCCGCTCCCCGGCTTCCAGAAGCCCGGGGAGACGATCGCGGGGTACCGGTGGGGTTCCAGGAGCGCCGGGTGCTCAGCGGCCCTGGCCCGAACGCCGGCGCCGGGTGCGCTGCGGGGCGCGGCGGGACCGTCGTGCGGGCGCGGTCCGGCTCTCGGCCTCGGTGGGGCCGGTGGCGGGTGAGGAGAAGCCTCCCGGGACGCTCGGCCGGGTGGCCGGCGCCGCACCGGTGGACCGAGCGGCGGCGGTGGCGGGCTGGGCGGTACGGCGCCGGGGGGAGGCGGCGCGGGCCAGGACGCTGGTGTGCGCGAGGAGCGGGGCGCACGCCTCACAGACCTCTTCGACACTCCAGACCCGGCCGACGGTGGGGTCGTGGCGCAGGATCAGCAGCACGGCGCCCGCGCAGTGCGCTGTGGCCTCGGGGTGGGCGGCGCAGTGCTGGGAGCCGCAGTGGCACCAGGCGTGGGGGCGGACGGTGGCGGCCTTGGCGTGGGCGGCGGCGTGCCGGGCGGCGAACGCGCGCAGCGAGGCGACGTCCTTGGAGCGGGGCGGCATCCGGCAGGCGGAGGTGCTGCAGGAGACGCTCGCGGTGCGGTCGCTGTGTCCGGTGATCCGGACGGTCCAGGCCCGTCCGGGGACGCGCTCGGTGGGGGTTTCGCTGGAGGCGGTGGTCACGGCCGTCCGTTCTCGTTGATCGGTGCTGTCGGTCCACTATGTGGTACCCGCTCACCGGCCGTGCAGCGGTTTTTCTGCCAGGACGGTGCGGATGCGGGGCGGTGGACCGGCCGGACGGCCGCCCCGCGAGGCGCCGTCGTGCGGCCGCACCGCAGCAGTGGACTTCCTGGCGGACGCCGCAGCGCTCGAGGGACCGGCGCAGCCCAGTCCGGAGGTCCGGACCGGGCCCCAGGCGAAGGTCAGGTCGACGGCACCGGGCCTTGCTCGAACGCGCCCGCGTGATCGGCGACCCACTGGGAGAACGATCTCGGCGGCACTCCGAGGACGTCGGACACCGCGGAGGTGAGGAACGCGGGCCTTCCGACCGCTGCGCCCCATGCGGCGAGCAGCATGTCGACGACCGGGCGCGGCGCCTTTCCCTCCGTCTCGCTGCGGAACTCGTCCGGCGACAGTTCCTCGAACCTGGTCGGGCGTCCCAGGACCTTCCCGATGATGTCCACCTGCGCCGCCTGGCTCAGTGACTCGGGGCCGGTGAGGACGTAGTCACCGCCGGCATGTCCGTCCTGGTAGAGGGTCCGCGCCGCGACGGCTGCGATGTCACGGTCGTCGACGGGTGCGGTCTCGGCGGCGCCGTAGGGCCACCGGACGACATCGCCGGCGCGGACGGCGGGCGCCCACCAGGCCAGCGCGTTCGACGCGAACATCCCCGGCCGGATGATCGTCGACTCGAGTCCGGTGGCCGCGATGAGCCGCTCGATCTCGGCGTGGAGCACCGCCATGGGATTCGGCTGCCGGAAGAAGGGGTGCGGTGTCCGGTGCGGTGAGGAGAGGAAGACGACGCGCGGCGCATGGGCCGCCAGCCGTTCGACCACTGCCGCGGCGGTCGCCGGCGGTGCGGTCCAGAGGAGGAAGACGGCGCCGACGCCCCGCAGCGCCCCGTCGAGCGAGGTGGGCACGGTGAGGTCACCGGTGACGACCTCGACGCCGGGCGGCAGTGTCACCGCCGCTTCGGCGCGACGCGTGAGGGCGCGGACCGGCACGCCCGCGCCGACGAGGTGGTCGACGACTCCGCGCCCGATCCGGCCGGTGGCCCCGGTGACGAGCACCGGGGACGTGGGGGTTCGTGTCACGAGGGCGTCGACGGTGTCCTGGGCCGGCGCGCGCAGTGCGCCGTGCCGGGCACGATCGGTCGCGGGCGTCGGGCCGGTGCCCGGGTCGGGGAGGTCTGTCCGAGTCATCCCCGCATCAAATCGTTACCGGGTTAAAAAAGCAACCCAGTAAAGAATGTTATGCTGTTCGGGTGACCGAACCGACGGGGCTGCGCGCCCGCAAGAAGGCGCGGACCCGTGACGCCATCGCCGACGCGGCGATCTCCCTGTTCCTGGCGCACGGGTTCGACCAGGTCGCGGTCAGCGACGTCGCCGCGGTGGCCGAGGTCTCCAAGCCGACCCTCTTCCGGTACTTCCCCACCAAGGAAGACCTGGTACTGCACCGGTTCGCGGATCACCACGGCGAGGCCGCGCGCGTCGTGCGCGACCGCCGGCCCGGCGTCTCCCCCATCGCGGCGCTGCACCGGCACTTCCGGGCCGGCCTCGACCGCTACGAGCCCGTCACCGGCCTCAGCGACCATCCCGCGGTGGTGGAGTTCCATCGCCTGGTGTTCACCACGCCCAGCCTGGCGGGACGGCTCACGCAGTACATGCTCGAGGACGAACAGGCGTTGGCGGAGGCCCTCGACCCGGGTTCGGGCATCCGGGCACGCCTGGGCGCGGCCCAGGTCCTCGCGGTCCAACGGGTGCTCGCCCGCGCCAACTGGCAGAAGATCGCCGACGGGCGAACCGCCCGCGACGTGCACCCCGAGGCTGTCGCCGACGCCGACCAGGCCTTCACCCGACTGCGATGACGGTCTGCTCCTCCCCCGCACGGCACGCGAGGGCGGTCGGTCGAACGCGAACCCCGACCGGGTGACCGCGGCACCTGCCGTGCCCGGCGACGGGCCTCATGGACGGCGGCTCGTCGGTGCGGACACCCTTCGGGACGCCGAAGCCCGTCCCGGGCCAGGCGCCGTCCGCGCCGCGGACCCGGAGCAGCCCCGCCCGGTCGGGTCCAGGGCCGTCGTGGCCCGGCGGAGCGCGCCAGCGCCTGCTCCGCCACGATCGTCGACGTCCGTGTGCTCATGACCGGCGGGGTCGCACCCGGTACCCGGCCGGCCGTCGGAGCGGTCCGTCCGGTGACCGGACGCCCGCCTCACGGCGGTGTGCGTCCGGCCGGAGGAGGGGGGTGACCGGCGAGGGTGTCGAGCCAGGCGCGCAGGGCCGCGCAGACGGCTTCGGCGCCCTCGGCCGTCGCCCAGGTGCGGGGCGTCCCGTGAGCGGTTTCGATCAGCCTGGCACACAGCAGGCCGTCGTCGCGGAGCCATGCGCGGACGATCAGTGTCGCGACCGGCTCGTGGCGGTCGTCCTCCTGTCCCGCGTCAGGGGGCGGACGGGTGGCGGCTGCGGCGTTCATACCCGTAGGTGTGCCAGGGCGTTGTCACCGGTGTGTCACCGGCTCGTGTCCCCCGTGTCGACGGGCCTGCCGAGCACGTGCGCGAGGAGCCGGCGGAACGTGGGCGTGGGGGTGAGGCCGAGTTCGTCCCGCAGCAGCAGGCGGTAGAGCTCGTACTGGCGCAGTGCCTCGGAGACGTTGCCGTCGGCGAGGTGAACGGTGACGACGAGACGGTGGGCGCTCTCGCGCAGTGGTTCGCAGGCGACGGCGGCCATCGCCGCTTCGAGGGCGGCGTCCAGGGCGCCTGCTTCCCGGTGTCGGACGCAGAGCCGTTCCAGGGTGCGCAGGCGCAGTTGACGCAGCCATTCGCGGTGGGCGAGGAGCCAGTCGTCGGACCAGTCGGGCAGCAGGTCGTGGCAGAGCGCGCGCGGGGCGGGAAGTTCCGGTGGGTCGATGGGATCGGGTGAGGCGAGGGCGGCGGCCTGGCGCTCCAGCTCGTGGGTGTCGACCTGCACGCCGGCGGTCAGGGCGAGGGCGCCCGCCGGGTGCTCGACCAGGCAGGGCACGGTGAGGGGCAGGCGCCACAGGGCGGAGCGCAGGCAGGCCGCGGCGCGGGTGTCGTCCGTGTCGGGCCACAGCGTGTGCGCGGCCTTCGCCCGCGACACGGGATCGTGCTGGACCGCCAGGTAGGCCAGCAGCCGCTGACCGGCCGGGGGCGTGGGCAGCGGCCGCGCGCCGGCCCGGAGGCTGAAGCCGCCCAGGAGGCCGAGCCGTGCGGGTCCGCTGGTGCAGGCAGGGGGAATACCGGCGGTCACGGAACCTCCCGGGCGGTGTGTCGGCGGAGCGTGCCGGGACACGACCCGAGTGACCGGCCGCGGGGACGGGCAACCCCTCGGCGGCCCGTTTTTCGAGGTGGTGACGGCCGTGGTGACGGGCACGTGACACGGCGCTGCTGGTGTGCCCGTACGGCGCTTTCCAGCGTCGGCCGATCCTCCAGCCGGAAGGGCCCCCGAGATGTTCCGTCACACCAACCAGCTGCAGTTCGAAGCCAAACCGGAGAAGCCGGACGCGGTGTACGCGCACAAGCTCCAGGAGCTCATCGGTGGCGCCTACGGAGAGATGACCGTCACCATGCAGTACCTGTTCCAGGGCTGGAACTGCCGGATGCCGGGCAAGTACCGCGATCTGATCATGGACACCGCGACCGAGGAGATCGGGCACGTGGAGATGATCGCCACCATGGTCGCCCGGCTGCTGGAGGGAGCACCCTCCACCGCCACGCCCGACGCGGCCTCCTCCGACCCCGTGGTCGCCGCCGTGGTGGGCGGCATGGACCCGCAGCAGGCCATCATCAGCGGCGGCGGTCCCCTGCCCGCCGACAGCAACGGCTACCCGTGGAACGGCAGGTACATCGTGGCCAGCGGCAACCTCCTGGCCGACTTCCAGGCCAACGCCGCCGCCGAGGCCCAGGGCCGGCTTCAGGCCGCACGGCTGTACAACATGACCGACGACCCCGGTGTGCGGGCGATGCTGAAGTTCAACCTCGCCCGCGACAGCGTGCACCAGCAGCAGTGGCTGGCCGCGATCGAGGAACTCGAGGCCGACGGCCTGGAGCCCACCCGCATCGCGCCGAACGCCCTCTTCGACGAGGAGGAGTCCGGCGACGCCTACGCCATCTGGCACCTGTCCGACGGCACCGCGGGCGCCACCGGCCGCTGGGTCGGCGCGCCCATGCCGGGCGGTGAGCAAGTGACCTACCTGGAGGACCCCGTCGCCCAGGGCGGGATCGCCTCCACGCCTCCGCCCGACCCCAAGCTGTACGCCACCTACGACGGAGGCCAGGGCACCCCGACGAGCAGCGCGCCGGGCAGCAAGAGCGGCCCGATGGACAAGCTCAAGGACAAGCTCACCTGAACCCCCGGGCCCGGGATCCCGCACGCGTGGTGGGCCCGGGCCCCGGTCTCGTCGACCGCCCGTTGTGGAGCGCCCATGACCACCGTCGTCTCGAAAGCCCCATCGCCGCCGCGCACCGGGCGGGTCCGCGCCCGGCCGGCGGAGCTCGTGCTGGTGTCGCTGATCGTCTCGGGCATCGCCACCGCCGCGCTGTACGGCGGCGCGGCCCAGCAGCTGCTCGCCACCCTGGTGGGTCTCGCCACCGCCGGGCGGTTGCTGGCCCGGCGCGCCCTGCGCAGGAGGACCGGTGAGCACGATGGCTGAGACCGACACCTTCGACTCGCCCACACCGGCACCGGCCTCGACGTCGGTGTCCACGGTGTCGGCGGTGGCGGACAGGCCGCCGAGGTGGCTGCGCTGGACGACCCTCTTCGGTCCTGCGTTCGTCGTCTCCATGGCCTACGTGGATCCCGGCAACTTCGCCACCAACACCGCCGCCGGCGCCACCTACGGCTACCTGCTCCTGTGGGTCATCGCCGCGGCGAACGTCGTCGCCATGTTCGTCCAGTACCTGTCGGCGAAACTGGGCGCGGCGACCGGCCGCAGCCTGCCGGAACTGTGCCGCGAGCACTGCCCGCGCACCCTCAACGCCTTCCTGTGGGTGCAGGCGGAAGTCGTCGCCGTCGCCACCGACCTGGCCGAGCTCATCGGCGGCGCCATCGCCCTGAACCTGCTCTTCGGCATCCCGCTGATCCCGGGTGTCCTGATCACCGCCGCCGTGGCGCTGCTGCTGCTCATGCTCGCCCCACAGGGCCGCCACCGCTTCGAGACGGTCCTGGCCGGCATGCTGCTGGTCATCCTGCTCGGATTCCTGTACCAGGCGTGGAACGCGGGCCCCACGATCGACGCGGCCACCGGTCTGGTGCCCCGGTTCGCCGGGGCCGACAGCCTGCTGCTGGCCAGCGGCATCATCGGCGCCACCGTCATGCCGCACGTCGTCTACCTGCACTCCGCCCTCACCCGCCACCACGCCGGCCCGTCGCCGGCGCCCGCGGCCCGCCCGCGCAAGCCGGCTCGCCGGCAGATCGTCGCCGCCCTGACCTTCGCGGGGCTGGCCAACATGACCATGCTGATCGTCGCCGCCGCCGTCTTCCACACCCGCGGCCACGACGGCATCGACACCCTCCACGAGGCGCACGCGGGGCTGGGCGGCCTGCTGGGAACAGGCGCCGCGACCGCCTTCGCGCTGGCCCTGCTGGCCGCCGGCCTGGCCTCCTCGAGCGTGGGCACGTACGCCGGGCAGATCATCATGGAGGGGTTCCTGCGCCGCCGTGTACCGCTCGCCGTGCGTCGCGCCGCCACCCTCGTGCCGGCCATGGGCCTGCTGATCGCCGGGCTGGAGCCCACCCGGGCCCTCGTGCTCAGCCAGGTCGCCCTGTCCTTCGGCATTCCCTTCGCCCTCTTCCCCCTCCTCGTCTTCACCTCCCGCCGCAGCCTCATGGGCACCCTGGTCAACCGCAGGACCACCACCGTGCTGGCGGCCCTCGCCGCCGCTCTGATCAGCGGACTCAACCTCTTCCTGCTGGCCCAGCCCTTCCTCGGCTGAGCGCACGTCCCGCGGCGGACGTGGGTGAAGTGGACGAGGCCGTCGACCGCTTCGACGCCTCGGTTGCGGCACACGGCGGTTCGAGATCGTCCGGACCGGCCGTCTCGACGGTGCGTTCGCTGCTGTCGGTCGGCTCCGGGTCGAGGACGACCGACCGTCACCGGTCCGGCTCGGGCCGGAACTCGCTCGTCGAAGGAGCAGCGGTGTCAGGTCGCCTGCGCACGGGGCGGGCGGCGGTGGCCTCGTGGGGCACCGCCGGAGCCGTCGGCTGCGCGTCGGCGGCACCGCCCCGGCGGCACCGCGGCCTACTGCCGACGGGTGCGGGGGCCGATGTACTGCGGATCGGTGACCGCCTCGGCCCAGGTCGTCTCCGGGGTGCCGTCCGTCGTGGCTTCCCACATCGCGAGGTGTTCCATGAAGCGGTCGGGGGCCGCGCCGTGCCAGTGCTCCTCACCGGGCGGGCAGGCGACGGTCTGGCCGGGGTGGGCCTCGAAGACCGTGCCGTCGCGGGTGCCGATGAGCGCGATGCCGGAGACGACGTGCAGGGTCTGGCCGACGGCGTGGGAGTGCCAGTGGGTGCGGGCGCCGGGTGAGAAGCGGACCAGGTTGGCCCGCATGCGGGAGGGCTCCTGGCCGGCGACGACGACGTCCCACCAGACGTCTCCGGTGAACCAGTCGGCCGGGGCCTTGCTGGTCGGCTGCTGCTCGATGAACTCCACGATGGTCCTTTCGTTGCTGGTGTCGGGTGCCTAGCGGGCGACGTAGCCGCCGTCGACGGGCAGGGCGACGCCGACGACGAAGCTCGCCCCGGGGCTGCACAGCCACAGGACGGCCTGCGCGATCTCCTGCGCGGTCCCGAGGCGGCCGATGGGCTGGGCGGCCTCGGCCTCGGCGCGGTCGAGCTCCCCCTTGGCGATCATGTCGCTGACCATGGGGGTGTCGATGGTGCCGGGGCAGACGGCGTTGATGCGGATGCCCCGCGGGGCGTATTCGAGGGCGGCGCTGCCGGTCAGACCGATCACGCCGTGCTTGGAGGAGTGGTAGGAGGCGCGGTTGGGGATGCCGACCAGGCCGCCCAGGGAGGAGCAGTTGACGATGGCGCCGCTGCCCCGGGCGCGCATGTGGCGCAGCTCGTGCTTCATGCTCGCCCAGACGCCGCGCAGGTTGACGGCGTGGACCCGGTCGAAGACCTCGACGGACTCCTCGGCGGCGTCGGCGGGCGGGATCTGGATGCCGGCGTTGTTGTAGGCCACGTCCAGGCGTCCGAGGGTCTCCACCGTGCGGTCGACGGCGGCGGCGACCTGGTCCTCGTCGGCGACGTCGCAGATCAGGGCGAGCGCCCGGTGGCCGTCGTCGGTGAGCTGTTTCGTCGCGGCCGTCAGGGCCTCCTGGTCGATGTCGGCCAGCGCCACGGCGGCGCCGGCTTCGGCGAAGGCGCGGGCGGTGGCCAGGCCCATGCCGGAGGAGGCTCCGGTGACGAAGGCCACCTGTCCGGTGAAGTCGTAGGCGGGGTTCACGGGTGTTCTCCTGTCGGAAGCCGATCGGACGGGTCCGGCGCGGTGCCCGATGCTCCGGTGTCCCGGTTCGGTCGGGGCGGACGACGTCGGGACCGTCGTCGCGGCCCCGAGGCGTCGTCGGAGGCGTCGTCGGTCGCGGTCAGGGCTTGAGGAGTGTCTTGATCGCGCGGCGCTCGTCCATGGCCCGGTAGCCCTCGGCGACCCGGTCCAGGGGCAGGGTGAGGTCGAAGACCTTGCCCGGGTCGATGCGGCCCTCGAGGACGCGGTCGATCAGGTCGGGCAGGTAGCGGCGTACGGGGGCGGGGCCGCCGCGCAGGCCGACGTGGGAGAAGAACAGCTCCTGTCCGTCGACGGCGACGCCGTGGGGGACGCCGACGAAGCCGACGTTGCCGCCGGGCCGGGCCGAGTGCAGGGCCTGCCGCACGGCTTCGGCGGTGCCGACGCACTCCAGCACGCTGTCGGCGCCGATCCCGCCGGTGAGCTCCTTGATCCGGGCGACGCCCTCGTCACCGCGCTCGGTGACGATGTCCGTGGCGCCGAACTCCAGCGCGAGCTTCCGGCGGGACTCGTGCCGGCTCATCGCGATGATCCGCTCCGCCCCCAGCTCCTTGGCCGCGATCACCGCGCAGAGGCCGACCGCACCGTCGCCGACCACGACGGCGGTGGAGCCGGGCCCCACCCCGGCCGCGTCGGCGGCCCACCAGCCGGTGCCCATGACGTCGGAGACCGCCAGCAGGCCCGGCCAGAACTTCTGGTCGGGTACCTCGTCGGTGGCGACCAGGGTGCCCTGGGCGTTGGGGATGCGGACGTAGTCGGCCTGGCAGGTGCTCATGAACTCGCGGCGCAGGCAGTTGGACGGGAAGCCGTTGCGGCAGTTCGCGCACGTGTTGTCGGAGGTGGCGAAGGAGCCGACGACGAACTGACCGGGCCTGACCGAGGTGACGTCGCTGCCGACGGCCTCGACGAAGCCGACGTACTCGTGACCCATGGGACGGGGGTCACCGATCGGCTCGGCGCCGCGGTAGGGCCACAGGTCCGAGCCGCATACGCAGGTCACGGCCGTACGGATGATCGCGTCGGTCGGCTGGAGGATCTTCGGGTCCTCCAGGGTCTCGAAGCGCACATCGCCGGGGGCGTGGATCACTGCTCCGCGCATCAGGGGGGTTCCTTACGTACGAGGGGGTCGGACCGCCCGGGGCGGCCCGCGTGCCGGCGTTCCCGGGACAGGGACGCCGTGGGACCGTGGCGTCCCTCCCCTGCCGTTCCTCCGGGGGGAAAGCGCCACGTCATCCAGGTAACCCGCGCTTCGCGCGCGCAGCGAGTCACTGACAAGGGGTGTACCGGCAGTACATCCCTCGGGCGGCGTGCGGGACGTACCGTCGAGGGGTGGACAACCAGCGAGAGGCCGGCGAGTTCCTCACCTCGCGGCGAGCCAAGATCACTCCCGAGCAGGCCGGGCTGCCCGCCGGCACCCGGCGCCGCGTCCCGGGCCTGCGCCGCAGCGAGGTCGCCGCCCTGGCCGACGTCAGCGTCGAGTACTACGCCAAACTCGAACGCGGCAATCTCGCCGGCGTCTCACCGGCCGTCCTCGAAGCCGTCGCCCGGGCACTGCGGCTCGACGACGCCGAACGCGCCCACCTCCTGCACCTGGCCCAGGCCGCCGACGGCTCCGACGTCCTCACCCGCCCGCGCCGCCGCACCACCCGGCAGTGGAAGGCGCACCGCAGCCTGCAGTGGACCCTGGACGCCGTCACCGCCGGACCGGCCTTCGTCCGCAACGGCCGCATGGACCTCCTCGCCACCAACCGGCTCGCCCGCGCTTTCTACGCCGACGTCTACGCGGACCCGCGCAACCAGGCGAACCTCGCCCGCTTCGCCTTCCTCGACCCCTCGTCCCGCCGCTTCTACCCCGACTGGGACCAGGCCGCCGACATCGCCGTCGCCATCCTGCGCACCGAAGCCGGCCGCGACCCCCACGACAAGGACCTCCACGACCTCGTCGGCGAGCTCTCCACCCGCAGCGACGACTTCCGCACCCGCTGGGGCGCCCACGACGTCCGCCACCACGGCACCGGCACCAAGCGCTACCACCACCACGCCGTCGGCGACCTCACCCTCGCCTACGAGGGCCTGGAAATGGCCGCCGCACCCGGCCTCACCCTCACCGTCTACACCGCCGAGCCCGGCTCGCCCTCCGAAGAGGGCCTGCGTCTCCTCGCCTCCTGGGCCGCCACCGAAGAGGCGCAGGCCCTCACCCGGCAGGCAGCCCGCTGACCGCCCCCGGACACACCGCCGGGCGCCGGGGGCCCCCCCCGGGGGGGGGGGGGGGGGCCCCGCGGGGGGGGGGGGGGGGGCGCGCGGCCGGGCCGGGGGGGGGGGGGGGGGGCGGGGCCCCCCCCCCCCCCCCCGGGCGGGG
>NZ_JBIRHK010000001.1:153716-169225 GCF_044328485.1 Streptomyces sp. NPDC017936
GGGGCGCGGCCCCTCCCCGGGCGGCCCGCCCGCCCCCCCCCCCCGCACCCCCCCCCCCCCCCCCGCCCCCGGGGGGGGGCCCCCCCCGCGGCCGGCGGTGTGAGGTCGCGGCGCGATCCTCGAGACCCGTGGCGGCGTCCGCGGCTTCGACCGTCACCTGCTCAAGGACGGGCAGGGGTGGGGCGGCCGACGGACGGGGCGGTGCGGCCGCCCGCCGCTCCCGGCGGGTCTCAGACGGCCGCCCGACGGCGCGGGGCGTGGACGTCGCGCCAGTAGACGACCGCGGCGCAGAGCACGGTCCACGCGGTGAGGACGACGATGCCCTGCGTGAGACCGTCGTTGTGGAAGTGGGACAGGCCCTGGACGGCGCGTACGCCGACACCGACCGGGAGGATGTGCGACAACGGGTGCAGCCAGTCCGGCAGGTAGGCGGCCGGCAGCGTGCCGCCGCTGGTGCTGTTGCCCAGGATCAGCAGGACCACCGAGGCCAGTGGCATGCCGACCGGTCCGAACAGCCGCATGAAGACCATGGTCGCGCTCCCGACGGCGGCGGCCATGAGGGCGATGACGCCCGCTGTCCCCAGGAAGGGCCCGGGCAGTGCGCCGAAGGCGAGGCTGCCGGTGAGCAGGGCCACGATCACACCGCCGAGCACGCTGAACAACGCCAGGCTCAGCATGCGGGCGCGCAGGTGCAGGCGGGGGGCCATCTGGTAGGTCATCATGCCGAACAGGTATCCGGCCAGGACGACCCCGAAGGCGGCGTAGAAGACGGACATGCTGCGGGTGTCGCCGGCCGCCGCGGGCACGACGTCCTTCGGCGCGAGGGTGTGCCCTTCCGCCCGGGCGAGGGAGGAGAACGCCTCGGTGACGGTGGAGGTCACCGAGGGGCCGTTGGCGCCGGCGTACAGCAGCTCGGGCCCGTCTTCGGCGTCGGCCAGGTAGGCCGCGTAGACGGTACGGTCCTCCACCGCGGCGCGGGCGGCGGTCTCCTGGCCGTAGTGCCGCACGGCGAAACCGCCCGGCAGGCCGTGCTCCAGGCCGGCGGCGATCTGCCGGCTGTGCTGCGCGGTGCCGACGACGGCCACCGGGAGCCGGTGAGGCCTGGGCGCGTGGAAGGCCGCCAGGTACACGCTGACGAAGATGGAGCCGATGATCAGCACGATGGCGGCGGGCAGCAGGACACCCTTCGGCCCGGCGGCGCCACGCTGCGGCGCAGCGGCGTCCACGGTGGGGTGGTGCCGTGCCTGCCGGGGGACCTCCGGCGGGACGGTCGCCGGCTCGGTGGAGGCGGGGGTGGGGGACGTGGGCACAGGACCTCTTCCTCAAATATAAGGTACCTTCTAATTGTAACGCCCAAATATAAGGTGGCTTCCAAAGGAGTCCCGTGTGATCGCTGACCCGTCGACCCGCACCGGCTACGTGGCCTGGCAGGTGTCACACGTGATGGGCGTACGCACCGAGAAGGCGCTGCGCCCCCTCGGCCTGACCACCGCGCAGCACAACGCGCTGCTGCACGTCGCGCGCACCCCCGGCATCTCCCCCGCCGACATCGCCCGCCGCACCGGCATCACCCCGCAATCGATGGGAGCGGCCGTCAACGCGCTGGTCGACCGCGGCCTGCTCGAACGCCGCCCGCACCCCACCAGCCGCCGGACCGTCCGACTCGCCATCACCGAGACCGGCGAGGCGCTCGCCCTGCGGGCGCAAGAGACGATGACCCGGGCCGACGACGAGGCGGTCTCCGTCCTCACCCCCGACGAACGCGCCTCGCTGCACACGCTCCTGCTGCGCCTGCTCGTCGACCTCAACCCCGACGCCGTCCCGCCGGCCGACGACTCCGTGCGTCCCGAGCAGGCAGCCGGGTGCGGCGCGGACCGTGACCGGCGCCGGGACGGAGCACCGCCGGGGAGCGGTCCGGCGCCGGGGCAGCGGACCGACGGGGAGCGGTCCGGCGAGACGTCGTTGCCGTCGGAGCCCATGAAATAGCCGGACGGACAAGGGCGTTGATCACTTCATGACCCAACGACCGGCGCCCCGCTCGCTGTCCGACGAAGCCCTCTCCGACCTGCTGGGCCGACAGCAGTTCGGCACGCTCGCCACCGTCAAGCGAAGCGGCCACCCCCACCTGACGACCATGGTGTACAGCTGGGACCCCGAAGCCCGCGTGGTGCGGTTCTCGACCACGGCCGACCGGGTCAAGGTCCAGCACCTGCGGCGCAATCCACGTGCGGCGCTGCATGTGTCGGGCGGCGACGTGTGGTCGTTCGCCGTCGCCGAAGGCGAGACCGAGGTCTCCGAGAGCACGACCGTCCCCGGGGACGCGGTCGGGCGGGAACTGCTCGGGATGGTCCCGGAGGCCGCGAGGCCCGAGGACGAGGCCGCGTTCCTGGAGGAGTTGGTCGCCGAGCGGCGGGTGGTGCTCCGGCTGAAGGTGGACCGGCTGTACGGCACGGCGCTCGACGTCGACGGCTAGGTCAGGCCGGGCCCGTGCCGGTCGCAGCCGTCCGTCGAGGACCGCGACCGGCGCGGGCCCGGTTGCGGCGGGAGCCGTACGCCTCGCCGGCCCGCACCCGGTCCGGCCTGCCGCGGGGCCGTCCGGGGCCGAGGCGGGGCACCGCCCGTGCGCGCGATCACTGGAGGGCGCCGCTGCGCCTGCCCTCGTCGAGCAGGGCCTGCACCAGGGCGGACTTCGCTCCCGGCGCGACGAACCAGAGGGGCGCGGCGGAACGGCTCCTGAAGATCTCGACGCGGTGGCAGCCCATGACGAGACCCACCACTGCCGTCTGCTGCACCCCGCTCACCTCGCTCCACGCCACGGAGTCGCGTATCCGGCCGAACCGGTCGGTGACGGCCACGCCGTCCGCGCACAGGCAGCACCGGTTCACACCGAGCCGGGCGGTCAGCCGACGCCATCCGAACTTCAGGGCGTACACCGCGGCCACCACGGCCGTCATGACAGCGGCGTTGTCGTTGACCGCGGACGGGTCGACGACGGTGGCGACGAGCAGGGCGATCCAGAGGAGCAGCAGGAACCCCCGCAGCACCTGCGTCATGGCGCCTGTCGCGGGGTTGATGACGGCGTGATCGCCGCGTATGTCACCGAGTCCCAGACCAGCCACTCTGTTCCGCACTGACGCCCCCTCGGTCGAAGCCGCATCCACAGGGCATGCGCGCGGCAGGGCATGGCATACCCACACCACCGGCGCTCCGAACGGAATCGTCCCCCGAACCGGCTGCGGCCTCGTCCACCGTCGCCGAACTGCTGCTGCGGACCGGTCCCGGAGACCTCCCCCGCGTCGGCACGGATGCCGCGTCGGGGATCGCCGCCAGCGACGCTCCAGCCGCGTTGCTCGACACGGTGATCCGGCCGGTACGCCTGCCAGGTACTGGAAGGCGCCGGTGACGATCGATCCGAGGAGCGTCCCGATGACGGCGAGAAGAGTGGTGACCTCCTTCAGAGCGACCACTGATCGGGGAACGGGCCGGCATCCCGCAGCGCACGAGGCCCCCGTGCCGCCGAGAGGTGTTCGACACCCCAACTCATCAGCGCAGGAGCCTCGTCGGTTCTCTGCCCTGCCGCACTTGACCTGCCTCACGCCCTGGTCGAGCGGGTAACCGTGCCCATCGTCACCCGTGAGAGCGACCGCCGCGACAAGCTCCCGCCTCACCAGCGGGCCCCCGTCGGCTTGGTCCGCCTTCGCCGGCACCCCCTCACACAGGGGGTGAGTGCCTTCCGGAAGGCGTGGTGGTGGTCGGTCGCGAAGCCGGTGGGCCCGGTTCGGTCGGACGCGAGCGCTGCACGTACGGGCTGCCGGGGTTCGTCGGCCCGGAAGGTGACGCGGCGCTACGCCTCGTGCACCCGGGTCAGCAGTTCCCTCAGCTGTCGGCCTTCCGCCTCGCTGAGCGGCGCCAGGAGCGTGGCGTTGGCCCGCTCCGCCAGTTCCGCGCAGCGCTGGACGGCCCGCACGCCCCGCGGTGTCGCCGTCACCGCGTTCTTGCGGCGGTCCCTCGGATCGGGTTCCCGCACGGCCAGCCCGGCCTCCTCCAGGTCGTTGAGCAGGAGGACCACGTCCTTCGCGTCGAAGCCGAGCCGGCGCACCAGATCCGCCTGGGCCAGGGGGCCGTACTCGACCACGGTCGCGAGCACGGCGTGCTGCGGCAGTCTCAGACCTTCCTCGGCGATGGCCTCGGCGACCAGGCTCCGGCCGCGCGCCGCCACGCGGCCGGCCAGCCAGCTCGGCAGGGACTGGAGGTGCGTCAGGGCGCGCGGGTGAGCGGTGGGGGTCATGGGAACAGGCTATCGCGAAATCGTTGGACTTCCCTATGGTCTGTCTCTACGCTGTCCATCCGTTGGGAATTCCCATGATTCTTTCGCATCACAGTCGGAGGTGTCCGTGCGCCGTGTCCGCTATGAGGTCAACGGTGGTCCCGAGGTCCTCTTCACCGAGGAGGCCCCTGTCCCCGAGCCCGGCCCGGGCGAGCTGCTCGTCCGGGTGGAAGCGGTCGGTGTCACGCTGCCCGTCGTCAGGAAAGTGCACGAGGGCACCGAGCCCGTCCCGCTCGGCGGCGAGGTGGCCGGCACCGTCGCCGCCGTCGGTGAGGGCGTCACCGGTTTCGCCGTGGGCGACCGCGTCACCGGCCTGTGCTTCTCCCACGCCTATGCGGAAGCCGCCCTCGTCCACCACACGATGGCCTGCGTCATTCCCCACTGGGCGAGCTGCGTCGACGCCGTGGCGCTGGTCCGCAGCGGCCTGGTGGCACGCGGCGCCTACGAAGCCGGCCACCCCCGCCCCGGCGACGCGGTCCTGGTCACCGCGGCAGCCGGCGCGGTCGGCACCCTCGCCCTGCAGTACGCGAAGGCGGGCGGGGCGTCCCGCGTGGTGGCGGCGGTCAGCAGTGCGGACAAGGCGGACTTCGTCCGCGTCCTCGGCGCCGACGAGGTCGTGCTCTACGACGACGAGTCCTGGGGCGCGCCGGTCGACGTCGTCGTCGACGGAGTCGGCGGAGAACTCCTCGGCCCCGCGGTGCGCGCCCTGGCCCCCGGTGGCCGGCTGGTCGCGTTCAGTTCGGGCGGCGGCACGATCGACGCGTACGAGCTGCTCGTCCGCGGCGCCTCGGTCATCGGCTTCCAGATGGCGGCCGTCGCCCGGGGCGAGCCCGAACTGTACGCGCGGTGGCGTGACGACCTGTGGGAACTTCACCGCGATCGCACGCTGCGGCCCCGCGTGTCCGCCGAGATACCGCTCACCGAAGCGGCACGGGCTCACGAGCTCATCACGTCCCGCCGCAACCTCGGCAAGGTCGTTCTGGTCCCCTGAAGCCGCGCGACGGGCCAACGACGGGCTCGCACGGGGCCGGGTCGGGCCGGGTCGGGTCGGGTCGGGTCGGGTCGGCTCACGACCAGTCGTTCGGAGCGGGGGTGTGGCGCTCGGCTTGGGCCGTGGTGATCGGGGCACCCGGGCGTTGCAGACCCGAGCCCGACGCAGGACGGTGCCGATGACTTCATTCGCCTGGCACCCACGAGCAGTGCCGCAGCCGCGCTTCGTGCGCAGGACACCGGCCTTCGAGGGCCTGGCGGGCTGCGGCCCCACGCTGAACGGGGTCCGCCGACGGTGGGAGGGCGCGCGTCATGTCTAGGTCCAAGCGATACCCCGTGGCCACCTCCAAGCGGTACTCCGTCGCCGCCTCCGGCCAGTGGACCGACGAGGAGGAGGGCCGTCGTCGGCTGCCCGCCGGTGAGGTCCACGCCTGGGAGCCGGGCTTGAACCAGACGGTCTGCGGTCTGTCGCTCAGCCGGTCGCAGCTGACCCGCTTCCCGCATGTCACCTGGGCCGACATCTTCCCCGAATCCGGGGGCGCGGCGGATCGCGTCCGGCATGTCTGCCCGCGCTGTGCCTCCGTCGCGGGCCGCCGCGGCAGCGACTCACGCCCGCGGTGGCATCGCACCAACCCCCGGCCGTGACTCAAGGGCCTCAAGGGCACAGACGCGGGCGCCTCCGGGGGACGATCTCCCCGCCGACTCGACGACCCGCGAGCGGCGGCGCCCCGTCTCAGGGCATCAACAGCGCCAGGAGGATCACTGCGAGAACGATCAGAGCGAGGACGAACCAGAGGGACTTTCCCCGTCCTCCCCCGCGGTGAGCCGACACGTCCTCCGGCCCTCCTCCGCCTCGGGGCCGGTCCTCCGGGAGCTTCGCGTCGTCCGGGCGGTCACGTGTGGAGAAGTCGTCGTCCGCCATCTCCGGCTCCCTCCATAGGGTGCGCAGTACCGGGTCCCCCTCCCGTTTCGGCCCTAACCCCAGCAAACCGCATGCCCGCCACACGCACCCCGGCACCAGCCCGGCCCCCTCACCGGGCACGCCGGCCACCGCGGGATCGAGCGGCCGACGCAGCCGCCACCTGCCTCCGTGAGGGACCGAACTGTACGTCCGGACCGTCCTGCCGGCCCTGGGAGGCGGGCTGGACGGTGCTTGTGGCCCCTTCTTCCGCTCGGGCCACGATTCACGGATTGAGCCTGTGCTGCTGGCCGCCGCGCCACTCGGTGAGAAGAACGGTGGCGTCGTCGTCGAGTTTCCCGTTGTGATGGTTCATCACGGCTGCCATGAGCCGGCGCAGTGTTTCGTGCAGGGTGTGCTCGTCGGAGTGATGACGCAGGATGAACTCGATGAACCGGTCCCGCCCGAACACCCTGCCTTCGGCGTCTCGGGCCTCCACGACGCCGTCGGTGTACAGCAGCAGGCGATCGCCGGGCTGGAGATGTTCCACGCATTCGGTCACCGGCAGGTCGAGATCGGTGCCCATGGGGCCGGCCGGAGAGCAGGTCAGTTCGGTGGTCCACCGGTTGCCGCGCAGCAGGATCGGCAGGTGATGGCCGCGGCTGATCCATGTGAGCCGGCCGGTTTCCATGTCGAGGTCGGCGAGGACGGCGGTGACGTAGCGGCTGGCGCCGAACTGCCGCACCAGGGTCTCCTCCACCTGCCGGCTGGTTTCGGACAGCGTGGCGTTCTGGCGGCGGGCGTTGCGGCATGCGGCAACGGCGAGGTTCGCGGTGATCCCGGCGGTGGTGTCGTGGCCCATGGCGTCGAAGATGCCCAGGTGAAGCGTGCTACCGGCCACGGCGTAGTCGAAGGCGTCCCCGCCCACCTGGTAGGCGGGCTCCATGATGGCGCCCACGGTGACGTCGTTCCCGGCGTAGGCGGGCGGGACGGTGAGGTTCCACTGCATCTCCGCAGCCACGTTCATCGGCTCGGTGCGCACCAGACGGGCGAAGGAATCACTGAAGGAACGCTTGCTCAACAGCAGCAGGGCCGTCATCGACGCCAGATCACGCAGCGCCTGCGCAGTCGGCTGGTCGTCGGTGCCGGTGTCGGCCCGCAGCACCCCCAGGCGCTCCACGCCGTCGGTGATGGCCACCCACCACCGTCGCGTGCTCGTGCGCGCACCCGTTCCGGCCTGCTCTGCGAGAAGTCCCACGCGTTGATAGGCCCGGCCGGGCAGGCTGCCCTGAACGGTGAACTCCTGCCCGCCCTCCCCCGCTCCGATCCCCTGGCCGGTGAGCTGGCGCAGCACCGTCTCCCGTATGTCCACCACGAACACGGCCACCTCGTGCATTCCGGCCGCGGCGGCGTGCTCCGCGATCATTTCCGGGAGTTGCTCGAGCGTGGCCGTGTGGCTGGCCTGCATCAGCCGCATCAACGATGCCGCAGCGACTCTCTCAACCATGCCGAGCGCCCCCGACCTGGCCGACCCGGGGCAGGCCGCCCGACTCCGGCACGGCCGCGTCCCCAGGCGGATTCACCATCTCGGATCCCCTTCCGGCCGCTCAAGCGGGTACCCGCCCTCGCGCGGCGCAGGCGTCCCAGCGGCAGGCGGTCCACCGCGTCAGCCGGCCCGCGGCCCGGCAGGGCGGGGTGGCTGTGTGCTCCGGGTCGGTGCCGAGCGGTTCGCCCCGTCGGGCCGGGGAGGGTTGTCCTCCGTGGCGAGGAGCGCTGGAAGACCGTGGTGCGCCTGAGCGTTGCTCCGGGCATGAGGATCGGCGAAGCTTCCAGGGCCAGCGGCGTGAGCGCGCGATCGTTGCGGTACTACGAGGACGAGGGCTTGATCGTCCCTGGTCGCTGCGGCAATGGCTTCCGCGACTACTGCCAGGCCACTGTCGACCGGGTGCTCGTCATCCGCTCGTTGCTGGAGTCGGGGCTGCCCGTGCGGCTGATCAGGGAGGCCCTGCCCCGCCTCACCGGTGGACGAGACGTCGGCACGGACGTGGTGTGCGCGGAGTTCCTGCACGAGGTGCAGAGGCATCGCGATCGGCTCGCTGCGCGCATCGCCGTTCTCAGCGCTCAGCAGGCGGCGCTCGACGCCTACCTCCGACAGGCCCGCCGCACCGCTCCCTGACCGCCGCTTGACCTTGACGCAAGTGTCAGACTCCTACGTTCGGTGCATGGAGATCCGAGAGCAGCGGCACACCGCTGAGCAGACGGTGCGGGCACTGGTCCAGCGCTCGCACCGGGGACCGAGGGATCTGACCCTCACGACCGACCGGCGCCGCCCCGCTCCGGGGCCCGGCGAGTACCTGATCCGCGTCGGTGCCGCCGGGGTCAACTTCGCGGACGTCATGCAGGCCCGCGGGACGTACGGCGGAGGGCCGCAGGCGCCCTACGTGGCGGGCTTCGAAGCCGCCGGCGAAATCGTGGGGATCGGCGCGGACGTCGAGCGCCCCCTGCGGGCCGGCACCCACGTCGTCGGAGTCGGCCCGGGCGCCTTCGCGCAGTACATGACGATGCCGGCCGCGGGTGCGCTCCCCGTGCCGTCCGGCTGGAGCGACGCCGCGGCCCTCGGCCTGGTGCTGAACTGGGCCACCGCCTTGGCGGCGCTGAAGCCGTTGGGCGAGATCGGGACGGGTGACGTGGTGCTCGTTCACGCCGCGGCCGGAGGCGTGGGACAGGCCGCCGTTCGCCTCGCCCGCCACTACGGTGCGCGCGTGATCGCGACGGCGTCACCGGCGAAGCACGACACCGTCGAAGCGCTCGGCGCCGACGTGGTTCTGGACAGCCGGCGCCCCGATCTGGCGGAGGAGATCACCCGCCTCGCCGGCGGGGTCGACCTGGTTCTGGAATCGGTGGGACGAGCCACGTTCGAGACCAGCCTGTCGGTCACCCGACCCTTCACCGGACGCGTCGTCGTCCTCGGCGCCGCGTCCGGCGACGCCACGGTGACCACGCACGACCTGGTCTTCACCCATCAGGTGCAGCTCAAGGGTCTGCACATCGGTGCGCTGGCGGCCGCGGCACCGTCCCTCTACCGGTCGTTGATCACCGAGATCGAGGCCCTCATCGCCCACGGCGTGTACGCGCCCGGCACCCCCCGGGTTCACCCCCTGGCCGAAGGGGCGGCGGTCCTGCGGGAACTCGAAGCGGGCCGGACCCGCGGCAAGCACGCCCTCGATCCCTGGCGCTAGCCAGGAGGTCTCGGTCGGGTGTGTTCGGGTGCGGGTGTCTCGCTGTGCCAGGGGGTCAGCGGGCCAGGGGCGCGCATCGGGATGCCGACCGTTCCCGTCGGATGTCTCCGGGCGGCGCCCCTGACTCGCCGAATCGGTCCTCCTGACCGGGTGACGTGCGGCGGCGGACGGGAACCGGCGATGCGCTCCCCGGTCTCCGGGCACGGACCGTCGGTCACCGCCGGACGGGGGGTGCCGGGCGGAGCGGACAGGACCGGATCCGCCGACGGCAGGTTGCCGACGACGGCGACCGGGTGTTCGCCGTCGTCGGTACGCTCCAGCAGGGCGGCACCGCTCATGCCGAAGGTGTCCCGCGGGTGCTCCAGCACCGCGGTCAGCGGGCTCTCCTCCAGGGGTGCTTCGGTGATGCGGGCCAGCAGGGCGGCCTCGACGCCGCTGCGGGCGGCGGCGGCGCGCCGCCGGGCGGCGCCCCGCGCCCCTGCGGCGTGGCCGACCAGCCGTGTGCGGCACGTTCAAGCCCTTCATCATCGAAACGCCAGCCGACGCCGAACGTGGTGCCGGGCGGGGCCGGGGTCGGCTGCGGCGGGGCCGCGCGACTGCTGGAGCCCAGCTGCCACGGCACGCTGGTGACCATCACCCCGCGCTGGAACAGCAGCCGGGCCTTGAGCCGCAGCGCGGACTGGTCGTGCAGCAGCTGCTCCCACCGGTGTCCGACCACGTATTCGGGGATGTAGACGGCGATCAGGTCCTGCGGGTGCTCGCGGTGCAGACGGGCGATGTACTCCAGCACCGATCCGGTGATGTCCCGGTACGGGGAGGCCATCACGGTCAGCGGCACCGGGATCTGCCGCTGCTCCCGCTCGGCGCGCAGCGCTCCCACCTCCTCCTCGCTGATCTCGACGGTGAGCGCGGTGAGGGTGTCCGGGCGGGTGATCCTGGCGTGGCCCAGCGCACGCAAGGCGGGCTGGTGCAGCTGGGAGACCGGCACCACCGCGTGGGTGCGGCTGGGGCCGATCGACAGCCCTCCCATCACCGCCATGGTGGCGGCGGCGTTGCGCGCCTTGGGCGGCCGGAACGCCGGCACCCCGTTGGAGATCGCCTCCGCACCGGTCAGCGCCGTGCAGCCGGAGGAGAACGCCCGCAGCGCCAGCAGCACCAGCGCCGCCCCGGTCAGCCCCGCGCTTCCCGGCTCCGCCCGCACCTGCCAGCCGGCGCTCTCGGCCACCGGCGCGTGGCCGAGGGCCGTCTGCAGCAGCCCGGTGACGACCATCGCCAGCAGCCCGGTGACGACCATCGCCAGCACCCCGGCGATGAACAGGTAGGTCGGCACCGCGAACATCCGCCCCGACTCGCGCACCCCGCGCAGGTTCATCGCGGTCAGCAGCGCCACGAAGCCCAGGTTCACCGCCACCCGGTACGGGCCGAGCGCCGGCACCGCGGAGATGATGTTGTCCACGCCGGCCGCCACCGACACGGCCACCGTCATCACGTAGTCCACCATCAGCGCCGAGGCCACCACCAGCCCCGCCCACGGACCCAGATTGCGTGAGGCGACCTCGTAGGAGCCGCCGCCGGACGGGTAGGCCTGCACCACCTGCCGGTAGGACAGCACCACCACCGCCAGCAGCAGCACCACCGCGGCCGCCACCCACGGCGCCAGATACAGGTAGGCCAGTCCGCCCAGGGTCAGCACCAGCAGGATCTCCTGCGTCGCGTACGCCACCGACGACAACGGGTCACTGGCGAAGACCGGCAGGGCGATCCGCTTGGGCAGCATCTGCTCGCCCAGGCGGTCATTGCTCAAAGGGCGGCCCACGATCAGCCGCTTGAACGTCATCGACACAACCGGCAGCCAACCCGCCCCTCCCCCGCGACGCCGAAACCTTGGCGCCGTCTTGACGCCACCACCGGCGATCTTCACGCGGTCTTGGCGTCACCGCCTCCACCACGCCGATGCCCGCCGGGCCGGCGTCCAGGCCGCGCGGCCACCGGTCGGGCCCCGGCGCCTCACCGGGTCAGCCGCCGTCAGCCTCCGTGTGCGGGCTGCTCGGTGCTGCGCAGCCGCTCCTCCAGCGCGTCCAGCAGACCGGGCAGGTCGGGGGCGACGGCGAGGTCGGCCAGGGTGGACGCGGAGAGGAAGCCGGCGTCGACGATGCCGCGCAGGGCGCCGAGCAGCGGTGTCCAGAAGCCTCCGGCGTCGAGGAAGCCGACGGGCTTGGCGTGGAAGCCGAGCTGGCGCCACGACCACACTTCGAAGATCTCCTCCAGGGTGCCGAGGCCGCCGGGCAGGGTGACGAAGGCGTCGGCGTGTTCGGCCATGATCGCCTTGCGCTCGTGCATCGAGTCACAGATGACCAGCTCCGTCACCTCCTCGTGCGCCCACTCCCGGTCGATCATGCTGCGCGGCATGACACCGATGACCTCGCCGCCCGCTTTCAGCGCGGCGTCCGCCATGACGCCCATCAGCCCCGTGCGGCCGCCGCCGTAGACGAGGCCGATCCCCCGCCGGGCCAGCTCCGTACCGACGTCGGCGGCCAGTTCGGCGTGTGCCGGGTCGTGTCCGTGGGACGAGGCGAGAAAGACGGCGACGCGGCGCATGATAGGTCTCCAGGGTTGCGGCTGACCCTCCGGTGTACCACGGGCACGGTGACGCCGACCAAGGGGTTTTTCCGCGCGCGGCGGCGCACGACCGTCCCCGAGGACGGCGGACGGGCTCGGCGCGGTGGGTGAGCCGGAGCCGTCGACCAGCCTGAAGCCCCCATGGAGGCGATGCCGCCCGGGACCGACTCGCCGAGTACGGCCGGATCGACAAGACCACGCACCTGCTCGACCGGGGCGACGACGCCTGCCGGCGCCCGATGAACCGGCGGGCGACCGTGCAGGAGTCCCACGGGGGCCGGTGGGCCCCGAGCGTCACCGCGCGGAGGCGGAGTCGGAGCGGTTCAGCGGGCGGGGGTGTGGAGGATGCCGTCGATGAGGACGTTCAGCCCCCAGGCGTCGCGGTCGCCGGGAGAGAACAGGGCCTGGCGCAGCGAGGTGATCATCGGGTAGCGGTCGGCGGGCAGGGAGGCATAGCGGCGGTCGGCGGCGCCGATGCTGGACTCCTCGTCGGCTCCCCTGGCGTCGTAGGCGCTCTGCTCGGTGGCGGCCGCAGCGATGTGGAGCCAGAGGAGGTCGACGGCCCAGGCGGCGGTGGTGTCGTCGAGGCCGCCCTGCTTGAGGAGGGCGAGCATGCGATCGAGGACGAGCAGGGCGTTGTCGCCGGTGGGGATGGCGCCGAGGGCGACGGCGGCCAGTCCCTCGTGGCGGCTCATCGCCTCGATGGCAGCGGCGGCCAGGGCATGGAGCTGTTCCCGCCAGGTGCCCTCCGAGGCCGGCACCACGCGGGTGAGGGCTTCGTCGAGCATCGCGGCCATGAGGTCGTCGCGGTTGGCGACGTAGACGTAGAGCGAGGCCGGTCCGGTGTCGAGTTCCTTGGCGACGCGGCGCATGGTCAGGGCGTCCAGGCCGTCGCGGTCGAGGATCTCCAGGGCCGTGCGCACGATGACGTCGCGGCCGAGGGGGGCCTTGGCGGGTCGTGCGCGGCGGCTGACCGGCTGCTGCGTGCTCATGGGGGAAGAGTATCCCCGCGGAAAGAACACCGTTTGACACGAACAGCGTTCGTCACTACGGTCACGACGAACGCTGTTCGTCACGAACCTCATTCGTCCCGCTTTCCGGAAGCCGCCTCATGAACAGCACCACCGCCGTGCCCTCCATGACGGGCCGGCCCTCGTCCGGTGGTCCGGCGCCTCCGTCGCCTGCGGCCCGGCCACCTCCCGCCGAAGACCGCCCGGCCCCGGCACCCCTGCCCCTCACGCATCCGACCAGCAGAAAGAAGCACCCTCGTGTTCCTGATCACCGGAGGCCGCGGCGCGGTCGCCACCCACCTCACCCGCCTGCTCCACCACGCCGGACTGCCCGTCCGGCTCGGCTCCGCCCGGCCCGGCCGCCTCACTCCGCCCGCCGGCGTCGAGACCGTCCACCTCGACCTCACCGACCCCACGACCTTCCCCGCCGCGCTGACCGGTGTCACCCAGGTGTTCCTGTACGCCAGCCCCGACCGCATCACCGACTTCGTCGACGAGGCGCATCGGGCAGGCGTCGAGCACGTCGCCCTGCTGTCCTCCTCCAGCGTCCTGGCCCCCGACGCAGCCGACCAGCCGATCGCCGCGTCCCACCTCGCCGTCGAGCAGGCGCTGCTGGCCTCGCCGCTGACCACCACCCTCCTCCGGCCGGGCTCCTTCGCCTCCAACGCCGGCGCCTGGGCCTGGGCCATCAAGGCAGGCCGACCCGTCAGCCTGCCCTACCCGGGCGCCCACCACGACCCCGTCCACGAACTCGATGTCGCCGAAGCCGCCCACGCCGTCCTCACCGACCCCCGCCACCGCGGCGGACGGCTCACCCTCACCGGGCCCCAGTCGCTGACCTTCGCCCAGCAGATCGACCAGCTCGCCGCCGCGCTCGGCCACGCCATCGCGGTCGACCACGTCACCCGCGAGGAATGGAAGCGGCAGACGGACCAGTACCTCCCCGGTCCCTACGCCGATGCCCTGCTGAACTGGTGGCAGGCTCACGACGGCGTCCCCGTCCCCCTCACCGACACGGTCGCGGACCTCACCGGCCACCCCGCCCGCTCCTTCGCCACCTGGGCCACCGACCACATCACCGACTTCACCTCCGCCTGACCCCGGCGCGGGCCCGCCCCGCGGGGCGGCCCCGCGTCCCGTGCCCCGCCCGCGTGCGGCACGGTTCGCCGTCGGCACCGTCATGACGCGCGGCTGCGCACGGCGGTGACGGCTCATCAGCACTACCGCTGCGCCGACGGGACGGGCTCGAAGGAGTGCCCGGCCCCTGCCCGACGGCGGCGGGCCGGCCGCCGGGGGGCAGGGACCGGGGCGCGCGGGCGCTCCACGGCCGGCTGCGGCGGGTGGCGTCAGCGACCGTGCGGGCCCCAGGCGCCGGACCGTGAAGCGTCCGGCGTCGGACGGCCGCAGCCGAAGGCGGACTCCACGAAGCACTGGTGGTACGCGGCCTGCGAGCCCTCGCGCAGGGCGCGTTCCAGTGCCTCGGGGCCCGGCGGCGCGTGACGGGACCATCCGTCGCGGATCAGCGACACGACGAATCCGGCGAGGAAGGCGTCTCCGCAGCCCATCGTGTCGGACAGGGTGTCCGGGTCCGCGGAGCGGGCGGGCGCGGCGACCGCGGTCAGGCCGTCGTAGGCGATCGCCCCGTCGAGGCCGCGGGTGGCCAGCGCCATGCCCGCTCCCCTCCGTACCGCCTCGGCGAGCAGCGCACGCGTGGCGCTCTCGTCGAGGTGGGAGCACGACAGCAGGGCCAGGTCCACGTGGGGGCAGACGCGGTCGAGGTAGGCGGGGGTGCGGTACTCGTCCTCGTCGGAGAAGTCGAAGCTGATCAGCGGGCCGGCCGCGGCGAGCCGGGGGAGCTGGGTCTCGGTGCCGGAGTAGACGCTCGAGTGCACGAGCGTGAACGACGCCGCGTAGTCCAGCAGCCCGGGATCCAGGACGAGTGGCCCGCGCGCGGCGTCACCGCCGTCGTCGTAGTCGAGGAACACCCGGTCGCCGTCCCGCACGTGAAGGGTGGAGACCGGGGTCCTGCCCCGGCGCACGACGCTGCGCTCCACGGCGACGCCCTGCGCCGCCACGGCCGCGCGCAGGAAGGCGCCGAGCTCGTCGTCGCCGAAGACTCCCAGGTAGGCGGCGTCCAGACCGAGCCGGCGGGCGTAGACGGCGACGTTGACGCAGTTGCCGCCGGGGTAGTCGGTGCCGCGGTCCACGAAGCGGTCGACGGTGTTGTCGCCGAAGCCGAGGACGTTCGGGCCGTTCGGGCCGTTCAGGCCGTTCATCAGGGTCTCCCGGGGTACGGGCGCCGCGTGCGGGGGACGCGGCGCCCGCCATGGGCGCGGGGGGGGCGGGGGGCCCCCGCCGCCGGGGGGGGGGGGGGGGGGGGGAACACGGGGCCCGGGGCGGAGTGGAAAGAAGCCGGGGGTAAGGCG
>NZ_JBIRHK010000001.1:169235-209927 GCF_044328485.1 Streptomyces sp. NPDC017936
TGTGGGCCCCCCCCCCGGGCCGGTGGGGCCGGGGGGGCGGGCTGGGCCTTTACCCGGGGGGCCCGGGGGGGGGGGGCGCGGGGGGGGGGGGGGGGGGCCCCCGCCGGGGGGGGGGGGGGGCGGGGGCCCGGGCGCGCGGGGTGGACGGACGAAGGGGAAAACCGGTCCGGCGGGTCAGTAGTCCATGACGCGGTAGTAACGGCGCAGGTCGAGCGAGTGGTCGCGCACCCGCTCCAGGTGCTTGCTGACCCGGTCCATCACCGTGTCGAGGACCAGCGGGGCGAGCAGTCCGCGGAACTCCGGGCTGATGCCCTCCAGGGGGTAGTCACGGGTGTCGAAGACGGTGACGTTCTGGGAGACGCGCTTGGCGAAGGCCTCGGCGCGGTCGGTCAGCGGCCGTGTCTCGTCCTCGCCCTGGAAGACGACGACGCTGGTGTTCTCCTCCAGCAGTTCCAGCGAGCCGTGGAAGAACTCCGCGCTGTGCACCCGGGTGGTGCGCAGCCACTGCATCTCCTCCAGGATGCACATGGAGTACAGGTAGGTGAATCCCCACAGGTTCCCGCCGCCGATGAGGAAGTGGTAGTCGTCGTCCTTGCGGGCCTCGGCGAAGGCCGCCGCCACCGGTTCGGCCTGCCGGGCGACGTCCACCAGGATGCGGGGCAGGCCCGCGAGTTCGTCGGCGAGGCGCTCGTAGCCTTCGAACTCGCCCCGCCGGGACAGCAGTCGGCCCATGAACAGCAGCAACTGGACGTCGAACGGCCAGGCCTTGGGCTCGGAGATCAGCGCGGTGTCGACGCTCCGGGCGACGGGGGACTCGGGGTGGCCGGTGAAGCCGATCGTGTGGGCGCCACGGGACCTGCAGTAGTCGATGGCCTTGAGGCTGTCCTCGGTGGTGCCGGAGACGGAGGTGAAGACGGCGGCGGTGCGCGCGCCGAGGCGGGCGTCGCCGGAGACGACCAGTTCGGCGGCGACGGCGGCGCGGACGGGGAGCAGCGAGGAGCGCCGGGCGAGGTGCTCGTAGGGCCACATCTGCGCGTACGTCCCGCCGGCGCCCACGAGGAGGACGTTGTCGTAGCCGTCGTCGACGAGCCGGTCGACGACCTTCTCGATCTCGGGGCGCAGCGCCACGAGGCTCTCCGTCTGGGAGACGAACTCGGCTTCGTTGAAGGACAGCAGAGAGTGCACGGTGATGATTTCCTTCGGGGGTTGTTCCGCACCGGCCGGCGAATGCCGGTGAGCCGGTGTCCTACGGGCGCGGAGACCGGTCGGGGTCAGACCGCGCGACGCCGGGAGAAGAGGACGTTCGCTCCGGCGATGATCAGGCCGCCGACGAAGATCAGCGTTCCCATGACGTTGACCTGCGGCGGAACGCCGGTACGGCTGGCGCTGTAGACCCACAACGGGAAGGTGACCGTACGGCCGGCGTTGAAGCTGGTGATGACGTAGTCGTCGATGGACAGGGCGAAGCACAGCAGGGCGCCCGAGGCCACGCCGGGCAGCAGCATCGGGAGGGTGACCAGGCGGAACGCCGTCCAGGGGCCCGCGCCCAGGTCGCGGGCGGCTTCTTCCAGCGTCGGGTCGTACCCGGCCATGCGCGCTCGTACGGTGATGGCGACGTAGGGGATGCAGAACGCCACGTGCGCGATGACGACCGTCCAGTAGCCGCGGGGCACGCCCAGGACGACGAACAGCGACAGCAGGGCGGCGCCGAGGGCGATCTCGGGGGCGGCGACGGCGGCGAACAACAGCAGGTCCACGGAGCCGCGGCCGCGGAAACGGTAGCGGCCGAGCGCGAGGCCGATCGGGGTGCCCAGGAGGGTGGCGACCACGGCGACGACCAGGGCGATGGTGAGGCTGTTGACCAGGGCGGAGGTCAGGTTGGGGATGGCGAACAGGTGCCGGTACCAGGTGAGGGTGAAGCCCTGCCAGGTGAAGTTGACCTTGCTGGCGGTGTCGTTGAAACCGAACAGGATCATGACGGCGATCGGCAGCAGCAGCCAGGCCAGCACGAGCACGGTGTACAGGGACAGGGCGCGGCGGCGGCGCGTCCGCCGGGCGGGACGTGGCCGGGGGGCGGCGGGGGCGAGGGTCTGCGGGGTCATCGCGCGGCCGCCTCCAGGACCTCGTCGGTGCCCAGGGTCCGGGCGTAGGTGAACACGGCCAGCAGCAGCGCGCCCATGAGGACGAAGGACAGGGCGGCGGCGCCGGGGTAGTCGAGGTTGGTGAAGTACTCGGTCTGGATGATGTTGCCGATCATCGTGGTGGAGGGGCCGCCGAGGATGCCGGCGTTGACGTAGTCGGCGCAGGCGGGCACGAAGGTCAGCAGCACTCCGGCGAAGACGCCGGGCAGCGACAGCGGCAGCACGACGCGCAGGAAGGTGGCCGTCCGGGAGGCGTACAGGTCGGTGGAGGCCTCGATCACCTTGGGGTCCACCCGCTCCAGGGCCACGTAGACGGGCAGCACCATGAACGGCAGGAAGTTGTACGTCAGTCCGCCGATCACCGCGTACGGCGTGGCCAGCAGGTGGAAGTCCGCGGAGAGCAGGCCCGTGTCCTTCAGCGGCCCGAGCAGGACGCCGTGGTCGGCGAGCACCACGTTCCAGGACTGGGTGCGGATGACGAAGGAGACGAAGAACGGCAGCAGGAGCAGGAAGAGGAACACCGACTTGTGCCGGCCGGCCCGGAAGGCGATCCAGTAGGCGACCGGGTAGCCGATGAGGGCGCAGGAGACGGTGGCCGCGGCGCCGTAGAGCAGGGACCGCACCAGCTGCACGTGGTAGGTGTGCACGACGTCGGCGTAGGTGCTGAAGTGCCAGGTCTGGCGGAAGCCGTCGATGAAGTCGCCGGTCTGCAACGACAGCGACACCATCACGATGACGGGGGTGATGAAGAAGGCGGCCAGCCACAGCCAGCCCGGCAGGATCAGCCAGTAGGGGGCGAGTGCGGCTCCGGGACGGCGCCGCCGCCGGGTCACGCCTGGTAGATCGGTTCGAACAGCGCGTTCCACTGCTTCTCCTCCTCTTCGTCGAGCACCCGCAGGTGGCGCAGCTTCGCTTCGTCGCTCTCGGTCGGGAAGACCAGGGGGCTGGTGCTCAGGGCGTCGAGCACGGTGTGCCGCTTGCCGGTGGCGGCGGCCGCGTCGCGCTCGACGACCCGCTGCGCGTCGGGGACGGGGCAGACGAACTGCACGGTCTCGCTGATCTTCGCGGCGACCTCGGGCCGGTAGGCGTAGTCCATGTAGGTCAGGGCGTCGACGGGGTGGGCGGCCGTCGACGGGATGCACAGGTTGTCGGTCCACAGCAGACCGCCCTCGTCGGGGATGACGAACTCCAGCCGTGAGCCGCTCTGGTTGGCCTGGAAGACGTCGCCCGAGTACACGAGCGACGCCGCCAGGTCACCGCGCTGGAGCGAGGACTGGTAGGTCGCCGTGGAGTAGGAGCGCACCATGCCGGCGTCGCGCTGCCTGCGCAGCCAGGCCGCCGCCTTGCGCCAGTCGGAGGGGGTGGAGGTCTCCGGGTCCACGCCGACGGCCAGCAGGGCGACGTTGCCCATCTGCACCGCGTCGTTCCACATGCCGACCTTGCCGTGCAGCTTGGGGTCGAGCAGGTCCTGCCAGCTGGTGATCTTCCGGCCGACCCGGGCCGGGTCGTAGCCGATGCCGGTCATGCCGGACTGCCAGGGGACGGTGTAGACGTTGCCGGGGTCGAAGGAGGAGTTCTTGAACGCGGCTCCGCCGTACCGGGCGAAGTGGGGCAGCCGGCTGTGGTCGAGCGGGGCGAGACAGCCGAGCTGGATGTACTTGGTGAGGTAGCTGTCGCCGCCGACGACCATCAGGTCGTAGCCGATGCCCTGGCCGGAGGCGAACTCGGGCTGGATCTTGCCGAACCAGGAGGCGCTGTCGTCGATCAGCTCGTTGTAGGTGACCTCGATGCCGCTCTCGCGGGTGAAGGCGGTGAGGGTGGGGTGCTTGCTCTGGTCGGCGGGGTCGACGTCGATGTACTGCGTGTAGTTGACGAAGTCCAGCTTTCCGGACTTCGTCCTCCCGGTCCAGAAGTCGCTGACGGCCTGGGCGATCTCGGCCTTGCCGGTGGGGACGTGCACGCGGGCGCCGGGGACGCTGCACGCGGCGAGCGGGGCCAGCGCGGCGGTGCCGAGCGCGGCGCGCAGCAGGCCGCGCCGGGAGAGGCCGCGCGGGGTCAGCGCGCGCGGCCGGGGCGCGAAGGGTGTGGAGTGCTCGGGCATGGTGGTCTGCCTGTCGTCAGCGCGGGGTGAGGGAGTCCGCCGGCCGCGCGGCGGTCGCCGCGGGGGCGGGTGCGGTGGTGAGCAGGTAGGAGTGGTCGGCGGCCCAGGAGAGCCAGACGGTGTCGCCGCGGGCCGGGTCGACGGTGGCGGTGCCGTCGTTGGGCTGGAAGACCGTCATCTCCGCGCCGGTGGCGGTGTCCACGGTGTAGCTGGTCGAGGTGCCGAGGTAGACCACCTCCCGGACGGTGCCGCGGATCCGGCTGGCCGTGTCGACGGGGCCGGTGGTCAGCGTGACCTTCTCCGGCCGCACGGTGAGTTCGACGGCCGCTCCGGCGGTACGGGCGCCGCCGCGCAGCGGGACCGTGACGCGCTGGCCGTCGCCGAGGTCGAGCACCCCGGTGTCCGTTCCCACGGAGGTCAGCCGTCCGCCGATCAGGTTGGAGGTGCCGATGAACCCGGCGACGAACGCGGTGGCGGGCCGTTCGTAGACCTCCTGGGGCGGGGCGACCTGCTCGACCAGGCCGTGGTTCATCACCGCGATCCGGTCGGACATGGTCAGCGCCTCGGCCTGGTCGTGCGTGACGTAGATGAAGGTGATGCCGACCTCGCGCTGGATCCGCTTGAGCTCCAGTTGCATGGACTGGCGCAGCTTCAGGTCCAGGGCGCCCAGGGGTTCGTCCAGGAGCAGCGCGCGGGGGCGGTTGACCAGGGCGCGGGCGAGTGCGACGCGCTGCTGCTGGCCGCCGGAGAGCTGGCGGGGGCGGCGGTCGGCCTTGTCGGCGAGTTCGACGGTGTCGAGGATCTTCGCGACCCGGTCGCGGATCTCGTCCTTGGGCACGCGCTTGCGGCGCAGTCCGAACGCCACGTTGTCGGCGACGCTGAGATGCGGGAAGAGGGCGTAGGACTGGAACACCATGTTGATGTCGCGCTTGTCGGCCGGTACGCCGACCATGTCGCGGCCGTGCAGCAGGATCTGTCCGCCGCTCGGCTCCTCGAAGCCGGCGATCATCCGCAGGGTGGTGGTCTTCCCGCAGCCGGAGGGGCCGAGCAGGGAGAAGAACTCGCCCTCGCCGATGGTCAGGTTGACGCCGCGGACGGCCGCCGCGTCCCGGGCGCCGCCGAAGTCCTTGACCACGTCGACGAGGGTGACGGCCGCGCCTGTGGCGGGTGGCGGCGAGAGGGTGTCGGGTGCCATCCGTGGTACCTCCGGTGTTCGAGACGCGGGATCGGGGCGTCGGATCGGGGCTGCCGCGGGCAGGAGCGTGCCGTGGCCGGCCCGGGGGAAAGCAGGCGGAGCGGGTGCCGTGGAGAGATTGATAACGTTACCAACGGGCTCGTACCTTACCCATCGGCAGGCGCCGTCCGTCAATGGTTGAATGGCGCCGGATTTCATCGACCGGTTCCCCGGCGTCCGCCGGGCCGTCACTCACGGAAAGACCCCGCATGCCGAACACCCCACGGCCACCGCGTCGCGTCACCATCCCCGACGTCGCCCGGCACGCCGGCGTGGGGCAGGCCACCGCGGCCCGGGTCCTGGGCGGATACGGATCGTCCAGCGCCGCCACCCGGGAACGGGTGCTGGCCGCCGCAGCCGAGCTGGGTTACAGCACCAACGCGGTGGCCCGCAGCATGATCAGCGGACGCACCCACACCCTGGGCGTGGTCGTCGCCGACGTCGAGAACGCCTACTTCGCCCGCGCGGTGCGCGGCGTCAGCGACGTCGCGGCCAAGGCCGGCCTGCAGGTCGTGCTCGCCAACAGCGACGAGAACGGCGAGACGGAGAAGTCCGTGGTGCAGCTGTTCATCGAGCGGCGCGTCGACGGACTGGTCGTGGCGCCCGCCGCGGCCGACCACGAGCACCTCGACAAGGCCGTCGCCGCGGGCATCCCCGTGGTCCTGCTGGACCGTGTCGTGAGCGGCGCCGCGCTGGACACGGTCGTGGTGGACAACCGCGGTGCCGCCAAAGCCGCGGTGGCCCGGTTCACCGACGCGGGACACACCCGCATCGCCGTGGTCACCTCGGCGTCCCCCGACGTGAACTCGGCACGGCTGGCACCGGGTGCGGACATCTGGACCACGACCGAGCGGCTCACCGGCTACCGGCAGGCGCTGCGTGCCGCCGGCATCCCGCGCGAGGCGGAGCTGATCCGGCACACCGGATACGACCGGACCTGGGCGCGCTCCGCCGTACTGGAGCTGATGTGCTCCGACGACCGGCCCACCGCACTGTTCACCACCGACAACGTGGCCACGCTCGGGACCCTCGACGCCCTGCTCGACCTCGACGCGCGCATTCCCGACGACGTCTCCGTCATCGGCTTCGACGACGCCGAGTGGACCACGCTCGTCCGGCCCCGGCTGAGCGTGGTCAGCCAGCCGGTGCAGGAACTGGGCGGGCTCGCGGCGGACATCCTGGTCCGCCGCATCAACGGCTCCACGGCCCGCCCCCGCCGTCACACCCTGCGCACCGCCTACGTCGCACGCCAGTCGACCGGCCCCGCGCCCGCACGGGTACGGCGGCTGCGGGCGCCGCGGGAGTGAGGGGCCACCGGGCCGGCGGGCAGGGTCCGGTTCGAGCGGGACTCCTCACCGAGGACGGCTTTCCGTCGTGGCGCCGGCGCTCGGGGATCACCGGGGCGCGGGTGCGCGCACGTCCGTGATGACGAAGCCGCTGCGGGGCCGCGCCGGGATGCGGCGCAGCGGGATGGAGAGGTCCTGCCGCGGGACGGTGTAGTCCAGGCGGGCCAGGCGGGCGGCGAGGGCCTCCAGCAGGCCGATGGTGACGCCCTCGCCCGGGCAGCGGTGGTTGGTCGCCGGGTCGTCGCCGCCCTGCGGGATCAGTTCGTCGCGCTCGACCGGCCGGTCGAGGAACCGCTGCGGGCGGAAGGCGTACGGATCGCCCCACAGCTTCTCGTCGTGGTTCTGCCCGTAGACGTCCAGGAGCACGAGCCCGCCGGCCGGAACGTGCTCGCCGCGCCAGGACAGGTCGGTGACGGCCCGGCCGCCCAGGAACGGGGCGAAGGGGTAGAAACGCCGGACCTCGTGCGTGAACGCCGCGGTGTACGCCGCGTCGCCCGCCCGCAGCCGCTCCCGGTTCTGCGGCCGGCGGTGCAGCGCGTGTGCCGCGAAGGCGACGAACCAGCAGACGGCGGCGGTGGGGCGGATCACGTTGAGCAACTCCACCGCGGCCGTCCGCGGTTCCAGCGGTTCACCGGTCGCGTGGCGATGGCGGGACACCTGGTCCAGGACGGAGTCGGGGGGTGCCGTGACCGAGCCGGACCGCACGTCCTCCACCAGCCGGGCCAGCCGCGCCTCCTGCCGGGCGCGGGCGCGCCGGGCCCGCCAGTGGCGCGGCCCGGCGGTGGCGAACCCGTCCACCATGGCGACCAGGTCACGGGCCAGCGGCTCCGCCTCCTCCTCGTCCAGGGGCACACCCGCCCAGCGGCAGATTCCGCGGGTGAGCACCACGCTCGCCTCGTCGAGCAGCACGACCCGCTCACGCCCGGCCCAGGAGGGGACCGCGTCGTCCCACGCGGCGGTGACGTGCTCGACGACACCGGTGATCCGGTCGACGTGCAGCAGGGGCAGGAACAGGGCCTTGCGCGCGCGGTGGGCGTCCCCGTCCAGGGTGTGGACGGCCCCGTGGCCGAACAGGGTGCTCTGCACCGGTCCGGGGATGGCGCCGTGGCGGCGCACGTGCCGCTCGTCGTAGAAGAAGCGCACCGCCTCCGGGCCCCGCACGGCCAGCGTCGGCCGGCCCATGAGTCGGGTCCGCACCACCTGGCCGGGGCTCTCCCTCATCCGGTTGGGAAGCCAGGCGTAGCCCTCGGCCAGCGCGGGCAGGGTGTGGTCCATGACGGGGCGGTGAAGTGCGCTCATGACGGACAGGTTCCCTTGCCGCCCCGGGCGATACCCGCGGTCCCGCCGATCGGGTCGATGATTCACCGCGCTCCCCTGCGGCCCGGTGTTCTGCGGGATCGCCGAGCGGGGCGGCAAACGGACGGCAAGCGGGGCGATCGCTCCGGCTCCGCGGGCGCCTCCCCCGCCCGTAGCGGCGTGCGGGGGAGGTGACGGCGTGACGTCACCGGCGGTCGAGAATGGCCGGAATCATCCTGGTCACGTGGGCCCGGTGCTCGTACGCACGTGCGACGACGTCCTGTCGTCCCCGTCCGGCACCGGGTCGGCCGGTCCTGGCAGCCCACCGGGACCGGCTCCCGGAACCGGGGATCCGGGGGCGGACCCGGCACTCTCACTGCTCTCGCCGTTCTCGCCGTTCTCGCCGAGGAAGCCGCCCGACTGGTGCCGCCACAGCTTCGCGTAGGCGCCGTTCGCCGTGAGCAGCTCCTCGTGGGTGCCCTGTTCGACGACGCTTCCGTGGTCGAGCACGACGAGGCGGTCCATGCCGGCGACGGTGCTCAGACGGTGGGCGACCACAAGGGCCGTGCGTCCGTCCATCAGCCGCCAGAGGGCGTCCTGGACGAGGAGCTCGCTCTCCGAGTCCAGCGCGCTGGTCGCCTCGTCGAGCAGCAGGATCGGAGCGTCGCGCAGGACGGCCCGGGCGAGGGCGACGCGCTGGCGCTGGCCGCCCGAGAGCTTCACTCCCCTCTCCCCCACCAAGGTGGCGAAGCCGTCCGGGAGTTGGTCGGCGAACTCGGTGACGTGTGCGGCCGCGGCCGCCGCGTGGATCTCCTCGTCGGTGGCGCCGGGCCGGGCGAAGGCGATGTTGTCCCGCAGGCTGCGGTGGAACATGGCGGGTTCCTGCGGGACGTAGGCGATCAGTGAGCGCAGGTCGCTCTGGCGCAGCCGGCTGATGTCCTGACCACCGATCAGGATGCGTCCGTCGTCGATGTCCGACATCCGCAGCAGGAGCCGGGTGAGCGTGGTCTTGCCGCCGCCGGACCTGCCGACCAGACCGATCCGTGCGCCGGCGGGCACGTCCAGGTCCAGACCCCGGAAGATCGGTTTCGCCCCGGCGTGGGCGAAGCTCACCGCCTCGAAGCGGATGCCGGTGTCCTCCGGCGCGAGCGGTTCGGGTTCCGTCGGGTCGAGCACGGTGGGCGGGTCCAGCAGCAGCTCCGTGAACTGCGCGGCCTCGGTCATCGCGCTTTCCAGACGCCGGTAGATCTGGTTGAACTCGAACATGATCTGGGTGGCGTTGGAGTAGTAGGCGAAGGCGACGACGATCTCCTCGACTCCCTGGCCCGAGCCGCCGAAGGCGATGGCGACCACCAGGCCCAGCACGTTGGTCAGGACGGACATGGGGGCGACCAGGACGTCGACGCGCAGATTGCCGTAGTCCCACGACCTCAGCGTCAGGCGCCGGGATTCCGCGACGCGGCGGCGGTGCTCGTCGGCCTCCCGCCGCTCGGCGGCGAACGCCCGGATGGTCTCCATGTTCGTGAGGCTGTCGGCGACGTGGCCGGAGACCCGGGCGATCGCCGCCTCACGGTCGTTCACGAGCCTCTGACGGCGTCGGACCAGAGGTGTCGCGGCCGCCACGGTCAGCGCGATCATCGCCAGGAGGCCGACGACGAGCATCGGTTCGTAGGTCCACAGCACCACGGCGCCGAACACCAGGGGGACGAGGCTGCCCACGACCCGGTACGTCATCGTGTCGACGAAGTCCTCGAAGCGCCTGCCGAAGCTCAGCACCCGTTTGGTGAGGGATCCGGCGAAGTTGTCGTGGAAGAACGCCGCGTCCTGGGCGAGCAGTTCGTCCATTCCGCGTACGTACAGGTGCTCCATGCCGAGGGCGTCCACTCGGTTCAGGCAGTGCTGCCCGGCCCGCCACACGACCTCGGCCAGCAGCAGCGTCACGCCGAAGCCCAGCACGTACGGCAGCGCCGAGGCGAGGGTGAGGCCCCCGTCGTCGGCGGCCTGCCCCGCCAGTTTGGCGATCAGCAGGGGGGCGACGTAGCGGGTGCCGACGTTCCCCAGGGCCGGCAGCAGCAGCGCGGGCAGGGCCAGCACTCGTAGTCGGAACAGTTCCCGGCCGTAGCGGCGCAGCGCCAGGACGACCGCGCTCCTGCCCGGCGCCGGCCCTCGCGTCTCTGTAGTCCCCATCACACTCCCGGAGGTTCGGAAGTCGGAAGTTTCCCGTCCGGGGATGTTCTCAGTCCAGGCATTTACCGCGGACTGGCGAGAACCGGACACCACCGCGCTCACCGCGCACAGCGGACGTATCAGTCGGCGGGCTTCCGGTGGCCGGTGCGGCCGGGCACCACTTCGGCCCCCGTTCAGCGCAGAGAACGCCGTCGTCCCTCGCGGCCACGGCGACCGGCCTCGACCTCACCGGCGCCACGCCGAGGACCAGCCGGGGAGCGGAAGAAAGGAGAAGGGAAGGGCCGCTTCGACCTCCCCAGGTACGACGGCCCTTCCCCAGCAGGCATCCGGCTACCCCGGCAGACACGACTCATGCCTGTTTTTTTCGCCCGTCCGGTCACCGCCCGGCGCTCGCGCCCTTTCAGGGGGGAAGCGCCCGCTTCCGGGCAAGAGCCGACAGTCCGGCAGCGCCTGCCGCACCCGCGGTCAGGCCATGAGGCACGTCAGGAAACGACGGCGGGCCCGACGGTGCGCGCCGCGCGACCCGCACCCCACCCCCCTGTACCGCTCCACGTCCGCGCCGGAAGCGACAGATGACGAGGAACGGCTGTGCGCCCCGGCAAGAAGGCCGGCCCGGTCCACGCCTGAAGGAGTGCTCACTGGTCCCGTCGGCCGAGGATGCAGAACTCGTTGCCCTCGGGGTCCGCCAGGACGACCCACGGTTGATCACCCTGGCCGATGTCGACCCGCCGTGCACCATGAGCCACGAGACGGGCCACCTCGGCGTCCTGATCGTCCGGCACGAAGTCGAGGTGCAGCCGGCTCTTGGCCTTCTTGGGCTCGTCGAGCAGGACGAACTCCAGCCCCGGCCGGCGATCCGGCTCCGGGCAGATCGCGAACTCCACGTCGGAGGAGTGGACCACGACCCAGCCGAGGGCCTCGGCCCACCACTGCCCCAGGGCCGCCGGATCCGCCGAGTGGACAATCACATGCTGCCATTTCAAGGTCATCCGCCGAGCTTAGACCTGCCCGGGTTTCGCACACAGGCGCTGCGAAGGCACGGAGCCCGCCGGGCCTTGCCCCCGATACCCCGAACGCTTCCCTTCCCGGGGCCGGACGGAGAGACGCGCGGTCGCGGCACGGCTCGGCGGCCGGATGCCGGGCACCCGCCGGTGCCCGGCATCGCGACCTCCTGCGTGTGCTCCCCTCGCCGCCCGTCCTGCCCCGCGTCGACGCCCCACCGCACTGCCGGATCCCGGCAGTCCTGACCGGGTCGGCGATGCCGGTGCCGTGCCGAGAAGCCGTCGCCGGGGCGCCGGACCCGTCCCCGGGGACCGCGGGGCAGCGCAGGCGCGGCCGACGACGCGTCCGCCGGGCGAGCTCGACGAGCGGGAGCGGTCCGGCCGATGCCGTCGGGGGCGAGCCCGTGCCGAGCGACGAAACCGGGTCGACGGTGGTCACCGCGGTGCCCGATCATGCGTTCATGCCTGTGAGAGACACCCTTGCCCGAGTCGACGCGGACCTGGCCGCCGGCCGGGTCCCCGTCGCGCGCCAGCGCCTGCGCGGGCTGGTGTCGTCCTTCCCGGACGACCTGATGCTTCGCCGGCGCCTGGCCGAGGTGTACCGCCTGTACGGAGAGCCTGCGGAGGCGGGCCGCTGGATGTACCTCGAACAGGACCGGGACGCGGCGGAGACCTCCGCCTTCGAGGCGAGGTACCGCACGGCTCCGCAGCGCATGCGGGCACTTGCCTGGCAGGGTCCGGAGTCGCTCGCCGGAACAGCCTTCGCCGAAGAGCGACTGGCGGCGGTACGGGCAGCCTGCTCCGAGGCCATGGGACGCCCCGTCGACTGGGGCGCGGTGCCGTCCGACGAGGAGGCGGCCGGCGCCGGGAGCGCCTTCTCCGGCTTCCTGGCGGGGGCCGGATGTCTGGTGGCGGTCCTCGCGTTCCTCGCGATCTGGGTGAACGGACTCGTCGCCCTCTTCGACTGACCCAGGTCGCCGGGGCCGGCGGAGCCGTGACGACGCCCCGAGAGGCGAGCCTCGTGCGCCGATGTGCCACGCCCCGGCGCTCGATCCGCCGACCGAAGCGTCAAGCCGCCTCGGGGCGAGCCGCACGCAGGCCCGGGGCGGGCTCCTGTACGTCCTCGAGCGGCGCCATCTCGTCCTCCCCGAAGTCGGGGGCCCGGAAGGGATCGGTCGACGGAGGCGGGGATGCCGCGGCGGAGCGGCGGGGTTGCCCTTCCAGGGCGGAGAACAGCGACGTCGTATCGATGGGAGGACTCTCTTTCGTTGCAGGTCCCCGGAGGGACCTGGGTGTGCCGTGACGGGGCACAGCGGTTCTACAGCTTGGTCATCTTGGCGTACGGGCTCAAGATCCGCATCTGCGCCGGGCCGAAATCCACGAGCGCCGCGATCCCGTCCTCGACGCCGATCACCCGGCCGAGGCCGTACACGTCATGGGTGACCTGGTCGCCCACGGCGAAGTGCGGGGGAACCGGTGTGACCGGGGCCTTGAAGGGGCTGGTGGGCAGGTGACGCTTCGGCGCAGCAGGCTTGGTCATGGTTCAGTATGCGCCTTCGCGCACCCCCTTTGCTGTGGCCATCGGCACAGATCCACGCCGCGACCACCGTCTCACGCCGCTGACCTGGGGTTTCGATGTCCGATCAGGCGAAACCGGACCGTGACTCCGCTCCGCTTCCCGGTTTCGTGCTCGTGGTGCTCGCGGCACTCGGCCCGGTCATGCCGGTCCTCCCAGGTGGGCCCTGAGCCGGTCGGACCGCAGCACGGTGCCCGCGGGGCCGGCCGGGTTGACGTAGAGCGCGTGATCGGGGGGCAGGCGGTCCAGGAGGTCCGCGACGGTGACGCGTGCGAAGGCGAAGCCGCCCACGGCGTCGAGGTGGGGCGGGGCGGTGAAGACCGGGACGACGAGCCCCGCGTCCGCCACGGCGGCGGTCACCGGTGTTCCGTCCGGCAGGGTCAGCACCGCCACCTCGGCGGTGGCCAGCGCGCGCAGGACGTCCTCGGCCGGTCCGTGGCCGGTGGCCGCGAGCTGGAGGGCTTCGTCGACGTCGTCGGTGGCCTCGGGCCAGCCGAGCGCTTCCGGGGAGGGCCGGTACGCCTCGTTGTCCTCCCACTCCTCGATCTCGCCGGTCGCTCCGGTGCGCCAGCGGCCGACCACGACCCGGTCGGGCGGCACGCCCTCGCCGTGCCAGCCGGGGTCGATCATGCTGATCCAGTGCTCCGGCGCGAGCCGTGCGGCCTCGACGATGTCATCGGGGGGTGCGGGCATCGCCGCCCCGCTCCGCTCACTCATCTCATTCACCCGTATTCACTTTCCCGAGGGGTGGCAGTCCGAGAATCTCCCGGAAGCGGGCGGCGAGGCGCGTGACCGTCCGGGGGTCCGTCCCTTCCGCCGCCAGCAGGCCGGCGAGCCGGCGCACCGCGTCGCGGTACGCCTCCCCGGCGTACCGCCAGTCCGCGAGCACGGAGTCCGGGTCGCCCGGCAGGAGCATCCCGAGGGCCGCGTCCCAGGCCCGGACGGCGTCCGTGTGCGCGGTCGTGCTCTCGAAGTCCGTGAAGGCCGACCGCCAGATGCGGCGCGACGCGGCGGCCACGACGGCGTCGAGGGCGTCCGGCCACGGGCCGGGGCGGGCCAGCAGCAGCCGTACCCGGTCGAGCGGTGCCAGTCCGCTGCCCCGCACGCCGCCGCCGAGTTGCGCCTCGACGTCCATTCCGGGGGTGATCCCGACGCCCGCGTCCCTCAGTTCGGCCAGGGTGACGACGTCGGCGCCGGTGAACCCCGGCGGGTCGGCGGGCAGGTCCTCCGTCGTCACCTGACGGGTGATCCACCGGCGCCGGGCGTCCTCGGACGGCGGCGCCGCGAGCGGGGTGCCGTCGCCGGCCGTGATGACGTCGGGGGCGGGTTCGGCAGGCCGGTCCGCCAACGCGGGCGGACGGGTCCGCGACCAGTGCGCTCCCGTGTCGTCCTGGGGCGCGGTCAGCACCAGGAGGCTCTCGTTCACCGCCGGCCGCCGGTCGAGGAGCCGGAGGGGCCGCGTCGGCAGCCACACCGTCCGGGCGGCCCCCGTCCGGGCGGCGACCGCCTCGGCCAGGTCGGTGTCCCCCGCCCCGACCCCGACGGGGACGACCGTGACGTCGCGGTCCAGCCGCGCCAGGACGGGGTCGTGGGAGAGCAGTTCGGCGATCTCGTCGTAGGGCACCGGGCGGGTGGTGCCGTCCGGCCAGGGCATGTCGACCCGTCCCGGGGTGGTGCCGCTCATGTCCAGTACGTATCCACCGGGGTGGTCGCTCTTTCCGGCGCCCTTCCGGTGCCAGGGCGCCAGGGCCCCGCGGCTGTTGTTCAGGCCGCCGTCGGGCGAGATCACGTAGCGGTCCGCCCACAGGCGGCTCGGGGCGGGCTTCCCCGTCCACCTGCGGCCGGTGCTCGTGCCGTTCACGGAGGTGATGAGGGTGCGGTCGTCCAGCGCGCCGTTGCGTTCGAGGTCGTACGCGGCGAGTGCGGTGGGGTCGTAAGTGTCGCGGCCGAGGGCCGCCGCCGTGGCCGCCATCCGCAGCAGGTCCGCCCGCAGGGCCTCGTCCCGCGGATCCGTGCCGGTGCCCAGGTGGAGCGCCTTCGTCGTCAGGGCGTCGGGATCGGGATGGTTCTCCACGCTCTCCACGGCCTTGACGGTGGCCCACAGCGCGTTCTGCCGGTGGGCCGCGGTGACGTGCGCCGACGTGCGCAGGCCCAGCACCGCGCGGGCCCACTGGTCCGGACCGTGCCGGGCGATCAGTTCGCGGGCCCGGTCCACGGAGGGCAGGCGGACGAAGCCGGACAGCGCGGACCCGGGGCCGGTGGACAGGCGCGCCGACGCGGCTTCGAGCATCGTCCGTACGTCGGCCGGGTCCGGCGGCGCGGGGCGGGCGCCGGGGGCGGTCGTCAGGCCGTGGTGCGCGCGGGTGACCCGGTCGAGCAGGTCGAGCGTCAGCTCGCCGTGCTCCCGCAGGTTCCCGTCCCCGCGACGCATGACCTCCAGGGCGCCGATGCCGCGCAGCAGCCGGTGGTACGTGCCGGGCGGGACGTCCCTGTCGTCCTCCACGTCGACGCCGAACGTCACCCGCAGGGCGCGGACCAGGCGCAGCGCCGTGTCCCGGGCCATGGCGGGGGTGAAGTCCGGGGACGTCTCCAGGCCGGCCCGCGCGGCCAGGGCGTCGAGTTCGTCCGGGGTGGGTTCGGGGCGCACCTTCACCATGTCCACCGGGTCGTTCGCCGGCGTGGTGGGGATGCCGTGGTCGTACAGCTTGCCGTTCGCGTAGCGGCTCCAGTGCTCCCGGGTCGGGGCGTAGACCTCGCGCCCCGTCACGTTGGAGACGTCCTGGGCCGCCGACGAGACGGCGAGCGGGTCGGGGACGAACGGGCGGCTCCGCTTCAGGGCGGCGGCGGTGTACCCCTCCGGTCCGCTCCCCCAGCAGGACAGGAACACGAGGGGGGTGTCCCGGTCCAGCCGCGTCACGCTGCGGCGCCGCCGGAGGTAGCCGCCGGTTTCCGTGCCCCGGACCGGGACGTCGTTCTGGAGCATGTGCTCGACCATGAGGGTCTGGCCCGGCAGGCCGTGCACGAGGAAGAAGTAGGGCTTGCGGCCCTTCCACGGCACCGGCCGGGGCGCTCCGACCGGCTCGCCGGTGACCGGGTCGTAGACGGACCACTCCGTCGACCGGGTCAGTGCCTGGAGCCACGGCTCGCGCCGGAGCAGGTCGGCACCGTTGACCACCGCGCGGCCGACGGGCCGGCCCTCGTCGGTGAGGGTGACCGACTTGACGTCCGCGTCCCGGAGGGTCCTCCCGTCGATCGTGTGCAGGACGCCCGCGCCGGACTCCGGCCGTCCCTCGTCCGGGCCCAGGTCGTCCGGGTCGCTGGCGATCCACTCCCCCATCGGCTCGCCCAGCGGCTCGTCCGTCGGCTCGTCGCCGAGGGCCCGGTCGTCGGTCACCTCGATGCGGTGCCGGCCGGTGCCGGGGTCCGGCTTGAGGGCGACCTCGCCGCTGTGCGACCACAGCGTCCTGCGGGCCCGGGCCGCGGCCCTGCGCGGCAGGTCCAGCCCCATGGCGCCGGCGTTCGGCGAGACGAGCACCACCTCGGCGGCGTCCTCGCGGCCCGCCAGCTCCTCGTCCAGCGCGAGGAGTTCGGCGAACTCCTCCGGCGACAGCCGCCACCGCCTGCCGCCGTCCGGCAGGGACAGCCCGACCTTGGTGTGGTCGCCGTCCTTCGTCCCGATCACGTACGGGAGGGGGGCACCGGGCCGGCGGGCCCACAGCGGCGGCCGGGGGTCCCGGTCGTCGCCGTCCACCACGTCGTACGAGGAGACGTCCACGTCCTGGCCGGGCCGGCCCGTCCAGTTCCGGCCCAGCGGGGTGCCGTCCGGTGCGGTCAGGCGGGTGGCGTCGGACAGCAGGCCCTGCTTGCCCAGGTGGTAGGCGGTCAGCGCCGCCGGGCTGGTCGCCCGGCCGGCCGTCATCGCCTCGTCCACCAGCTCGTACAGCCGGCGCACCCGGTTCGACAGGTCGTCGGCGTCGAAGCGCACCGGTGCGGGAGCGGAGTGCGCGGACCCGCCGTCCGCGTCGCTGCCTGACTCACCGCCGGAGTCGCTGTCCGAGTCGTCGTCCGAGTCGGGGTCGTCCCCGGGGTTGTCGTCGAGGTGCAGGAGGTTCCTGGCGAGCCGGTCCGGGCCGGCGAAGTAGTCCTCCGGGCCGAAGTCCTCCGGGCTCAGTTCCGCCAGCCGGGCGACGGCCGCCGACAGGGGGGAACGGTCGACCGTGACGACCGCCTGTCGCCGTGCGGCCCGCCCGGTGACCCCGTCGAACGGTCCGACGGCGCCGATGTCCCGGCCGCCGCTCTCCGTGGTGATCGGGAAGTCCTCGGCCCGGACCGTGCCGCCCCGTACCTCCGCCACGTCGCGCACGGCCCGCTCGTGGAGCTCCAGCTGACGCCGGATCTCCTCGAGGAGGAGGTCGCGCACGCCCTCCGCCCGCTGCCGGCCGACCGTCCCGGCGTGCTCGACGGCGGCGCCCGACAGCGCGAAGCGGGGGCCGTTGCTGTAACCGGTGACCGTGATCCGGGGGATCCGGAGGCCCGCCCTGAGGTCCCGCAGGCCGGACACCACGATCTGCTCGGCCAGGTCGGCGAGTCGGCGGCGCTGGACCGGATCGGTGATGTCCCGGTGGCGGTGCTCGAAGGCGACCCGGGCCCCGGGCGGGGGCGGCACCGGGGTGGGCTCGGCGGGTCCGTCGTCGTCCGCCGCCGTCACGCTCCCGGCCTCGTCGACGTCGGCGTCGGAGTCGGGGTCGGGGGCGGGGTCCGACAGCGCCTCCCGACCGGTCGGCCGCGGCGCCGTGTCCGCCGGTGCCAGGGTGCCGGTGGAGGCCGGCGGCGCGGCGGCGGCGGTGGGTTCCGCGGCGTCGGAGGGCTGCAGCCGGCCGGCGTGCGCGGCGCGCAGCAGGTGTGCCAGGGAGCCGGCGGTCAGCGACCGGTCCCAGCCCTGCCGTGCGGCGTACCGGCCGACGGTGTGCCGGAGCCCGCCCCAGGTGAGCAGGCCGGGGTCGGCGTTGCCGGCCGCCTGGAACCGCAGCTTCTCGAAGGCGCCGAAGCCCTCGATCAGCTCGTGGAACTCCTCCTCGCGGGCCGGGTCGGAGTCGATGCGCACGCCGTGGGTCTGGCGCAGGGCCCGCACCCAGTGCAGGGCGCGGTCGGCGCGTCCCGGCAGGTCGTCGGGGAGCCCGCCCAGGTCGGCGAGCGCGTCGAGGGCGGCGGTCCCGGGCTCGGGACGGAACTCCTCGACGTGGCCCTCGGGGTTGTCGGGGTCGTCGTACACGACCAGGTGCGGCGGCAGGCCGTCCTCGGCCTCGCTCGGTGAGATCTGCCGGTCCACGGTGAAGACGGTGCGACGGGTCTCGTTGGCGACGTACTGGGCGGAGGAGGGATGGGCGAGCAGGTCCTGGTCGGCGCGCGTCATGGACAGCTCGCAGAGCAGCAGCCACACCGGCGCCTCGGGAGGCAGCGCCCGCATGCTCCTGCGCCGCGCCAGCACCCGGCCCAGCTGCCGGGGGTGGACGGCCTGGTTGGCGCCGGTGCTGCGGCGGGGCAGGGTGGTGCGTCCGCTGTCGCCGTGGCCGACGGCGATGTAGGAGCCGGCCAGGCCCCGCGGCAGGGGCAGCAGGCCGCTCTGCCGCCCGGCGTACACACCGGGCAGCCCTTCCATGACGTTGACGTAGTGCTGGATGGCGGACACCACCCGCAGGGCCTCCTCCCGCAGCGCCATGTCGTGCGCGTCGAGGAACGCCCGCCCGGTCAGTGCCTGCCCGTCGACCGTGACCAGCGGGTACGAGTGGATGTCGGAGTCGGGGAAGAGGGTGCCGTCCGAGGCCCTGACGGTGGCCTCCGGGTCGTCCGGGACCAGTTCCGGGTCGGCGGGGACCCAGGTGCCGGCCGGATCGCTCCCTGGGGTCGGCGCGGTCAGGAACGGCACCCGGCGGCCGGTCGGAGCCGTTTCGAGGCGCAGGTCGCCGTAGGTGAACCAGGCGCGGGTGCCGGTGCGGTCGGCGATCGCCCGTGCGAGGACCTCGTTGCGGCCGTCCTGCTCCCCGATCAGGACCACCACGGGCACGTCCGGCCGCCGCTCCGGGTCGTGCAGCACCAGTTCGGCGAACTCCTCGTCCGACACCGGGCTTCCGCCCACCAGCACCCTTCCCTCGGCGTTCCGTTCGGCCACCACCGCGTAGGCGTGGGGCCCCCAGGGCGACGGGGGAACGCCCCGGGGACCGGCGACCACGTCCATGTGCAGGTGGATACCGGGACGCCCGGTCCAGTTCCTGCCGTACGGCGCGCCGTCGGCCCCGCTGAGCGCGGACTGCTGCGGGTAACCCTGCCGGGTCAGCCCGTAGGCGGCGATGGCGTCCAGGCTGCCGGCGCGGCCCCGGCGATGGGCGCTGCTCGCGAGGGTGAGGGCGTCGTAGTGCCGGGCCGCGTCCACCTCCTCGTCCGGCGCCAGGTGCAACAGCATCCGGGTGACGCCGTCGAGGTCCAGGCCGGCGCCGAAGCGGCGGTGTCCGGCGCGCGCCGCCTCGATCACGCGCAGCGAGTTGAACAGCCCGGTGCGCAGCTCCTGCGAGAGCGGCCGGGAGCCGAAGGTGGCGTCGACGAGTGCCCACAGTTCCTGGAGACGTCGCTGGACCGCGCTGTCGGTGGGCGGCGGTGCGGCGGCGGACCGCGCCGCCGGCACCGGAGCCGGGTACGGCGACGGCAACGGCGCGGGGGTGTGCGGCTGCGGCGCGTGTGCGCCGGTGGCGCCGTCCCACAGGGCGCGGACGGCCACGTAGGGGTCGCCGCCGTCACCCGGGTCGCCCTCGGCGACGTCCCACAGCGCACGGGCGCGGGCCAGCGCCTCGTTCTCCACGTCGGTGGCCTCGACGGGGTTGACGTCCGCGGGGCGCGACCCGCGGGGACGGGCCGGTTCGACGCTGCGCGGATGACGGGGGCGGGGCCGGGGGCCCTCGCCGTACAGCCGGCGCAGCAGGGGGTACAGGGCGGGCTGGCGGGTGCGCACCCACTCCGGGCCGGCGTTGTTGCGGGGCAGCCCGGTGTAGGGGTCGCTGCCGCCGTTGGCCATGAGGTAGACGTTGGTGAGCTGGGCGAAGAACTCGAGCTCGTTGCGGCTGCTGTAGTTGGGGGCGCTGCGGCGGCCGTCGGCGTCGTAGCCGTGGAGGGGGCCGTCAGGCCAGTTGCCCGCCTCGCCGGCCCGTGTGGTGGTGCGGAAGGTGTTGGTGATGCGCTGCCGGTCGACGGCGTCCAGACCGTGCAGGTGGATGGTGTGGGCGAATTCGTGCAGGGTGGTCGAGTAGCCGTCGGGATAGGCGGACTTGCCGGTGCCGACGGTGGTGCGCTCGCCGAGCAGGTTCTCCTCGGTGACGGCCGCGGTGCGCGTGCCGACACCGCGGACGTCGTCCCAGGGGCGGCCGTCGCCGGTGACGGCGCCCCGCAGGAAGCGGAAGGCGTCCAGGGAGGTCAGTGCCTCGTTCCTGGGCACCACCACGACCCGCGAACCGCCCTTGAGCAGCCGCGCCGCGACGTCGGGGTCCTGCAGCAGCCGGGCGATCTGGGTGCGGGCCCGGTCACCGGCGGAGACGGGCTGCTCGACCCCGTCGGGCACCTGTGTCATGAGGCGCGCCGCGACCGAGGCGAACTCGGCCGGGGCGAGCCCGGCGCGCAGGGCGTCCACGAGCGCGGGGTCGGCGGCCAGCCGCTCGCGGTCCGCGGGCGGCAGCGACGCCAGCGCCGCGTCGCGGTCGGCGGCGGACAGGCCGGGCAGCCGGGCGGCGAGCGTCCGGACCGGGTCCGCGGTCACCTCCGGACGGACCCGCAGCCCGTCGGCCAGCGCGGTCAGTTCGGCGTGCAGCGCGGGCAGGTCGGCGTCGGTGACGCCGAGGGCGCGCCAGGTCTCCTCGTGGCGGGCGAGGGCGTCGGGGTCCAGGGCGGCGGAGTCGAGCAGTTCGCTGAGCCGTACGGCGAGGGAGTCGGCGGCGCCGGCGGGCCGCGCGGCACGGTAGGCGTCCTCGCGCGCGAGGACCGGCGTGACCGTGCGGGGGCCGTCGGCGGGAGTGCGGTGCAGCACCCACAGCAGGTCGAGGAGGTCGCGTCCGCGCAGTTCCGGATCGGTCCCGGTGGCCAGGGCGAGGGCGGCGTCGGCCAGGGAGTCCGCGGGTTCCGGCACGGTGAAGCCGTCGACCGTGACCGTGCCGGAGTCCGGCCGGTCCACCGCCGTGACCGTGATGTCGACGCCGTTCACCGACAGGTCGAGCACCCGGCCGCCCGTGACGGGCCGGACCCGCACCGACGCTCCGGGCATCTCCCGCTCCAGCGCCCCGCGGATCCCGTCGGCGGCGGGCGGGGCGGCCGCGGACAGCTGGAACTGCACGGCGCCCAGCGGCCGGGACTGACCGAACTGCACCCGGCCGCGGGCGGCTCCGGCCAGCACCACCGGGTGGCCGAGGCCGTGCAGCACGGCGCCGACCCGGCGCGCGACGTCCAGCTTGCCGGTGTCGTCACCGGACGGCGTGCCCGGCGTTCCCGAGGGGGCCGGAACAGCACGGGCGGCCGGAGTGGCGGTGGGCGCCGACGGCGGGGGCGGGGGTGCGGGCGGCGGGGGCTGTGCGGGTTCCTTCGGCGGGGCCGGGGGCGGTGCGGGGACGGTCGCGGCGGTCTTCACCTGGTCGGTCCGGACGACGACGCCCAGCCGGTCGCTGAACAGGGCCGCCACGTTGGTCAGCCAGTCGGCGGCCTCCGCCGCGTCCAGACCCGGCCGGACCGACTCGCTCATGTAGCGGCCCGACTTGTCGTTCACCACCCAGGAACGCAGCTTCTCGCTCCAGCGGAACTCGCCGGACACCCGGCTGCGGCCCGGCAGCGTCCGGCCGGCCTCCTCCCCGCCGTCGCCGGCGAAACCGGCGGCGATGCCGGTGTGGCCCAGCCCGTCCAGCGTCCGGCGCAGCGACTCCTCCGTCAGGTCGGGGTCCTTCTCCCGCATCCCCGCCAGCAGCGCGTCGAACTGCTCCGGCGTGACGATCCCGCTCAGGTCCTCCGTGCCCAGGATCACCCGCCCGTCATCGGTCACCGTGTACAGCCACACGGCGTCCCGGTTGCCGGTGATCAGCAGGTCCGGGTCGACCTCGTCCAGCGGCACCCACAGGGGGTTGAGCCGTACGTCGCCGTCCTGGTCGCGTTCCTCGTCCTTGATCCGCTTCGGGAGGACCGGGGCACCGAACCGGTCGCGGGCTCCGGCGTCGCTGCCGTCGTAGTGGTCGACGCCGTTGTAGTAGACCTCCGTCTGCCGCGTGGCGTTGTCGGGCCCGGCCTCGCTGACCCGTCGGGCGCCCGACGGAAGCGACCGCACCACGTCGACCCGAAGGTCGAACGCGTGCGCGAGGAGGGGCAGGAAGATCTCTCCCTCCGGCGTCCCCCAGCGCTGCTCCCAGTTGACGACGGCGTCCAGGAGCCCGGACAGTTCCGTGTCGTCCAGCGGTGCGGTGCTCTGCGTGTGGGCGGTGCCGAGCAGGCGGCCCAGTGCGCGGTCGTCGAGCTCGTCGGGTGTCGGCAGCAGGCCGTGCTGATCGAGGTGCTCGAACATCCGGCGCGGGCTCAGGTCCTCGGCCTCCGCCTCCAGGACGGCCCGGGCGTCCTGCGGGGAGACGCCCGGGTCGGCGGGGAGCGACGCCATGCGGGCGTCGACGTACCGCTTCAGCAGTTCGGCGGGGTCGAGGGCCTCGGGGACGGGGACGCGTCGGACGCCGTGGTGGGCGAGGAGGGCGAGCCTCTCGGCCCGGTTCATGCCCCGGACCCGTGCAGCGAACGCGTCGGCGACCGTCTGCCGGAACTGGCCGACGATCTGCGGATGCAGCCGACCCGCGCTGCGGGCCACGTAGTCCTCCAGGTGGGACCGCATGGCCCGGAGCGCGGCCTGTGAGGGACTGGTCGGGGCCTTGCCGGTCCTGGCGCGGACCTCGGTCTGGTGACGCAGTTCGGCGCGTACCGCGTCGGGGTCCCCGAGCCAGTCGTACGCGGCGCGGTCGGTGGCGGCGAGGCCGCCCAGACGGCTGCGGACGTGCACGGGGTCACCGGCCATGAAGGAGTACAGAAGGCACTCCCCCGTACCGGGCACCGGCACCCGGCGGCCTCTCGCCCGACCGTTGTCGCTCTCCGACTCGGAGCCCTTCTTGCCGTCCTTTTGAGACGGGTCCGGCTTCGGCTCCGGCTTCGGCTCCGATTTCGGAGCCGGCTCCGGCTCCGGCTTCGGCTTCGGCTCCGCCTTCGGAGCCGGCTTCGGCTCCGATTTCGGAGCCGGCTCCGGCTCCGGCTTCGGCTTCGGCTCCGGCTTCGGCTCCGCCTTCGGAGCCGGCTCCGGAGCCGGGGGCTTCGGGTCCGGCTTCGGGTCCGGGTTGGTCGGCAGGGCCAGCCGGTAGTGGCGGTCGTCGAGGCTCAGGACCACGTGTGCGCCGGAGTGGGGGGACGGGCCGACGAGTTTCTGGAGGTCGCCGGTGCCCGTCGGGTCCTCGGGGGCGAAGTCCTGGAAGCCGCCGTCGCTCCCGACCACCGTGACGCGCACGCCGAAGGTGCGTGCGGCGAGCAGCGGGAGCAGGTCGGCCGCGGCGTGGTTCCAGCCGGCCTCGGACGGGGCGTCGCCCCGGCGGAGGAGCTGGGCGATCGCCAGTTCGGCCCGTTCGGCGGGACTCAGATCGACGGCGTGCGGGATGAGACCGCCGAGGCCGTCGAACTCACGGCGGGCGGGGGTGTCCGTCCCGAGGTCCAGGCCCGCCGCGGCGATCTCCTCCGCGCTGAAGGCGTCGGAGTGGTCGGGGGCGACGGCGGCCAGCAGGTCCTCGTCGGCGTGGTCGGTGAGCCAGGAGACCGTCCTCCGGCGCATCTCGGACATCGCCCGCGGGTCGGTGAGGTCGATGCCCTGCGCGGCCAGCAGCCCCGGCGCGGCGCGTTCGAGGCCCTCGGCGAGCGCGCGGAAGAAGGCGTCGCCGTCCTCCGGCACGTCGTGGAGCGTGTACGTCTCGCTCGTGGGCGACGTGAGGACGGTGTCCGGTGCCTCACCGGTCCTGGTGTAGCGCGGCGGGGCCGGGGGCTTGGCCTTGGACTCCTTGGGCGGCGCCTGGTAGGTCACCGCGGGCGGCTCGGCGAGACCGTCCAGCTGCTTGCGGCCCTCCTCGGTGGCCGCGAGCCGGTGCCAGCGGGTGAGCTGGTCGGCCCCGGCCCGTACCCGGTGGTACTCCGCCGCGGCCTTCTCCGCCGTGTCCCTGAGCGCGTCCAGTTCGGCGCGCCGGGTCTCGAAGGCGTCGCGTGCCGTGTCCCGGCGGGCGGTGGCCTCGTCGAGGGCCCGGCGGGGCTCCCTCGCGGACAGCAGGGCCGCGTCGAGCCGCCCGTCGGCCAACGCCTTCTCGGTGCGCGCGGTCTCCAGCCGCAGGTCGGCCGCCTTCCGCAGTTTCCCGGCGGCCTCTTCCGCGTCGGCCAGGCGGGCCAGGGCGGCGTCCTGCTCGTCCCGCAGGAGCTCCGCCCAGCCGTCGTGCTCGGGCGCGGTGTACTCGTCCTCGGCGAAGGCGTCGGCCTCGGCCCGCGCGGCGGCCACGTTCGCGTCCGCGATGCCGTGGTCCCGGCGGGCGTCGGCCTCGGCCTGTGTCAGGGCCCTGTCCGCGTCCTCGACGCCCGTCCGGGCGAGGTCGACCGGGCGTGCCGCCGCGCGGGCGATCCCGGCGGCCTTGTCGAGGGAGGCCTGCGCGGCGTCGAGGTCCGCGCGCAGCCCGCCGGAGGCGCGCCGCTTCTTCCAGTAGGCCTTGTCCGCGTCGACCCACGCCTTGCTCGCGCTCTCGACCGCGTCCCACGCCTTCGAGACGCGCTCGGGGAAGTTCGTGTCGGTGATGACCCGCAGTTCGCGGGCGACGTCCTCCCGGATCCAGGTGACGACGTACGCCTCGGACTCCATCGCCTGCGGGCCCGACCGGGCCTTGGCGAAGGTCCCGCCCCGGATCCGGTTGGCGAGCCTGGAGTCCACGATGCCGCGGTGCACGTCGCCGACGCCGATCCAGGTGGCCGGGACGGCGAACAGGAAGGACCGGCCCGTCTTGGGCTTGAGGTTGCGGGAGGTCAGGTGGTCGTCCCCGACCGGCATGACGTCACCGTCGAGGTCGTTGGGACCGGGGCCGAAGGCTCCGATCTGGTTGAGGCCCGCGTTGTCGGGAGAGTCGTACAGGAAGCCGCCGCCGAGGCCCGAGGACTGGCTGTGCTCGACGGACGACGACGTGCCCGCGTTGTCCCCGTACCGTCTGAGCACCTCCAGTTTCTTGCCGTCGGCGACCGTCAGCAGCAGCGCGCGGCTGAAGTCGGGGGCCGAGCGCAGCGACAGCTGTCCGGTGTCGGTGCCCACGAGGGACTTCTCGGTCAGCCCCGCCACCTGGTAGCCGTCCGGTTCGGTGGTGCGCGGGAAGAACGCCGTGACCGCCGTGGAGCTGGTGCCGTCCTCCAGTGCCTGCGCCGAGCCGGTGCCCAGGCGGGTCAGCCCGGTCTCCCTGGTTCTGCGCAGGAGGTCGGTGAGGGCGTCGTCGTCGGGACCGTCCTCGGCCTCCAGGGCCCGGAGGGAGAAGCCGACGTCGTACGCCTTCGTGAGGAGGAGGTCGCCGGCCATGCGGATGTTCTCGATGCCGATGATCCCGCGCGGGTGCATGCCGTTCTCGGGGAAGGTGAACCGGCGCGTGACGCCGTCCCCGTCCCGGACCGTCAGTTTCCCCTCCACCCCGGAGAGCGGCACCGGGCGGGGCGGACCGGCGAGGGCGGGGTCGGCCGCCGGGTCGGGCGCGGGCAGCCGTCGGCCGGCCCCGGAGGTGCCGGTCCCGTCCGTCCCCGTGGATGACGGCGCCGGCTCCATCAGGCTGAGCGGCACGTGTTCGCGCAGCTCGCCGACGTCGTCCTCCTCGACGATGCTCAGCCGGCCCCGGAAGCGGTCGAGGGCCGTGGACTCCGCCTCCTCCAGGTCCGGGTCGGCCGGCGCGCCGGTGTGGGGGGTGTCGTCGGCCTCCAGGGTGATGCGCATCCGGTACGGGGTGACGACCTCCGCGTGCGGTTCGGTGGACGCCGCCCGGTAGATGGTGACGGTGGTGACCGTGTGGCTCGACGCGACCGTCTTCCGGTTGGATCCGCCCTCGGTGTACGTGGGTCCGGCGGCCGGGACCTGGGAGTTGCCGGTGTACACCATCTGGCTGGTCAGGAAGCCCAGGTCCGCGCCGGCCGAGAACTCGGAGTTCTGCTGGGCGGTCTCGATCGCCCGCCGGTTCTCCTCCAGTTCGGCGCTGTGGTCGAGTCCGTCGAACACGGGCGTCCCGGGGATCAGTTCGACGCGTGCCCGCACCCGCCGGCTGCCGATCCGGATGCTGTCCCAGCCCCAGCCGCCGGCCTTGACCAGGGTCGACGGACCGGTGGTCGTCATCTCCCCCTTGAGCGCCCGGGTGGCGCGGCCCGTCACCAGCTGCCGGATCCGCTCCCGGCTCTCGTCGTCGAGTCCCAGCTTCCCGATCCGCTTGTCGAACGCGAGCAGCACGTCCGTGGGGTCCAGCGCGTTCACCGCGTACGTGCCGAAGGCGGCGCCGCGCATCCAGGGCTGCGGCGTCCAGACCTGGCTCGTGTAGCGGGGGACGTCGCCCATGCCGTCGTCGATCAGCCCCATCCGGTGGGCGCTCTTCTCCGGCAGATGCCCCAGCAGACCGCCCGGGCTGGTCAGCGCGGTCCCCGCGGCTCCGGCGAGGGAACGCGGCACGAGGGCGCTGCCCGCCGCGGCCGTTCCGACGCGGCCGGTGCCCAGCCGGCTGGTGAACAGCGCGAACCAGTGCTGCACATCGCCGGCCACGAGCACCTGGTGGGTGAAGCCCTTGCGGTTCATGTCCGCGACGACGGTGCGTACGACGCTGAGACTGTACGTGCCGGTTCTCAAGACGGGGTTGGCGACGATTCCGTACGCGCCCATGAGTCCGTGCCCCGGATTCCGGGCGACGGAGTAGACCAGCTGGCCGCCGAAGACGAAGCCGGTGCTGTTGCTGGTCTTGCCGGCCGCCTGGCGGGTGCCGCCGAGCGTCATCTCGGTGTCCATGGACATCGACGGGGTGAGGGCGCGCAGGTTCCCGACCGTCGTGGTGTACCGGAAGGTTCCCCACAGCTCGCCGTACGGCCCCTTGCCCAGCAGGCCGCTGCCCACCAGGCCCAGCGGCCCCGAACTCTGGTCGAAGCTCGACGTCAGCTGCTGGGGGGTGAAGGTGCGGACGATGGCGTCCCGGGTGGGGGCGCCCTCCTTCACCAGCTGCCAGGCGCTGCCCGACGCCGTCCGCAGGACCCGGTCCACCTCCGCGGCCAGCGTGGGCGACAGCACCACGTTCACGATGACGAACGGGTGCTGCCGGAACTCCTTGAACTGCGGTGTCCCGCGGTCGGCGAGCCGTCCGGCGGGCTGTTGCGCGCCGGTGCCGGCGGGCAGGACGAGGTCGCCCTTCGCCAGGGCGAGGGCCCGCTCGCTGGTCATGGAGGTGGGCGCGGGCTCGTCGGACAGGTAGGGGTTGAGCGCCCCGTCCGCGTGCGGGTCCGCGTCAGGCGCGTGCTGTACGGGGACACCGATGAGCACCTGTCCGGTCATCGGGCCGCCGCCCCGCAGGTGGCCCCGCGGTGTCCGGCCGAAGAGCACGTTGACCGGTTCGTCCAGCACCAGCAGTCCCGGCAGTCCGAGGCCGAGACCGCGGATCAGGCCGCGGGGCCGCCAGTAGCCGCTCAGGCTCGCGGTGAGGGCGAGGTCGTAGCGGTACAGGTGGGTGGGCTGGTTGGTCACCGACATCGGCTCGTTGGTGACCGTCGAGCCGAAGCCGGTCTCCGACTCCCACTGCCGGCCCTGGCGTGCGCCCAGGGTCAGCCCGAGCGTGTTCCGGGGCAGGCCCGCCTCGTCGCGGTCGTTGTCGCGGCCCGAGAACGTGCCCTCGAAGCCCAGGTCCACGCCTCGTTTCGCGCTCGTCTGGCCGTCGATCCGGTCGACGCCCTGGGCGCTGAAGCGCATGCCCTCGTCGACGTCCTTGCCCTCGTAGCGGCGCCCGGTCAGCGTCCCGTGCACGAGGAGGGTGTAGTAGGTCGTCCCGACGGAGTCGGGGTCCCTGAGCCTGACCGGCAGGCCGACCGTGGTGAGCGCCTCCAGGTTCGCGGTGACGCTCTGCTGGGACAGCACACCGAGGATCTGCAGGGTGTTCTGGAGCGCGATCCGGTACTTGACGGGATCGGTCCACCGGGGCGGCACGGGCAGGCTCTGGGCCGCCCGGAGCACCTGGTCGGGCTTGCGCCTGAGCAGGTCGTCGAAGCGGGTGCGCCAGCCCTTCGGCAGGTCCGGCGGCAGCAGCTGGTCGAGGGGCACCACCAGGTCCTGGTTCAGGTTCGAGACGGCGTCGACCACGCCGTCGGCGAACGCGTCCAGCAGGGTGCGGCCGACGCCGTCCGCCGCGTCCGGGGTGACCCGGGTGCGCAGGCCGTCGTCGAAGGTGAACTCCTTCACCCGGTGCATGCCCAGGGTGCGCGGGCGGTCCACGGTCAGGTAGGGCGGCGCGTACGGTGGTGCGGCGCCGTTGCGCAGGGCGAGTGTGGTCCCGTCGTCCCATCCGGCCAGCCGCCGCGCCTCGGAGCTGGTCATCCGGTCCAGGCTCCAGGTGAGGAAGCGCGTCGGCGGCGCGTTGTCACCGGCCCGCCGCACCCGCACCGACTTCACGACCAGGTAGAGCGCGGTCCTGGGGCCCTTCACCTGTCCGGCCGACTTGAGGGTGCCGGCCGCGCCGAGTCCGACCGACCAGGTCTTCGCGTACGAGTACTGGGCGGTCGGCCCGAACTGGAGCCGCAGGTCGAAGGGGGCCGTGCCGGGGTCGAAGAAGTTGAAGGCGGGTCCGGCGACGGCCTGCAGCAGCAGGCTCCTGCCGTCGGCCCGGCTCCGTTCGCTGCGGACCGTCGAGGTGTTGATGTCCCGCATCTCGGCCTGGTCGGTCTCGCCGACGAGGATCGCCGTCTGCGGGATCATCTCCTCCACGACGAAGACGCCCAGCGGAGACTTCTTCCTGTCGTCGGCGAACAGCGGCGGGGTGGTGACGCGGCCGCGCGCCATCGTGCCGCCGTGCCGCTGGAAGCTGTCGCCGGAGAAGAAGATGTCCAGCTCGGTGTAGGCGGAGCTGCCGGGGAGGACTCCGATCTGCCGGGCCGCCCAGTCGCGGATCGCCGCGACGGGGCCGAACCCCTCGATACGGACGAAGCGGTACTGGGAGTCGCGGTCCAGGGTGATCGACCGGGGGATCCGGCCCGGTTTCGGGATCTTCGTCACGCTGTCGGGCAGGCGGACCAGGAGGCCCTTGCGGACGCCGAAGGAGAACCGGGCGGGCACGGCCGGGTCGGTCCCGGGATCGGGGGCGGTGCCGGGCTCGGGGTCGATCCCCGTGACGACCCGCCCGGCGGGATCGGTGACGCGGAACTCGTAGTGGATGTCGTCCAGGAACGCCCGCGACTTGTCCAGCGTCCGGGTCTCCATCTGGTTCATGCGCTGGTCGGTCAGCGTGTAGCCGACCTTGTTGATGAAGCCGAACCGCAGGGCGAGACGGCCGAAGCCGCCGAACGCCGCGGTGCCCGCCGGGCCGATCGGCCCGCCGAGGCCGTACTGGGAGTTGGCCTGCATGTTCTTGGTCAGCCCGAAGGTCGCGGCCGCCCGGTGCATGCTGTCGATCTTCGTCGAGTCGCCGATGCCGTCGTCGAACGGGGCCCAGTTGCCGTGGTGACGCGCTCTGACCCACAGGACGCGCGCCTTCCCGTCCGCGGTGACGTACGGGAACGGGCGTCCCTCGCCGTCCGCCAGCGTCTTCGGCTTGTCCCGGAGCGTCCGCCGGACGTCGTCCAGCAGCTGTGCGCCGTCCGCGGGCCGGGCGTCCGGCCTGCGTCCCAGTTCGCGGTCGATGGTGTCCAGGACGTCTTCCAGGCCGCGCAGGACGACCGTGCTCTGGCCGAACGTGCCCGGATTGGCGAGGAGTTGTTCGATCTCGGCGGCGGTCAGGGTGGACGGCAGCAGCGACTGGAGGTCGTCGACGTACGCGGGCATCCGTCGGCCGTCCTGGAACCGGGCCGGGGTGCGGCGCCTCGGCGGGGGCGCCATGGCGGGGTCGAGGCGCGGGGCGTCGGGAGACGGCGGGTCCGGCTCGGTGGTCGGCGTGACGAGGGCCGCCGCCGGGTCCGGCGGCGGGCCGGGAGGAGTGACGGTTTCCTTCCCGGTCGAGGCCGTGGTGGGTGACAGGCGGGTGTCCGCCGGGGACGCGGAGGCCGGCCGCACGGCCGACCAGTCTCCGGCCTGCTGACGCCGACCGTCCGCCGTGGGCAGCAGGGAGAGGACGTGCGGCAGCGACGGGTCGCTCTGGGCGAGCAGGCCCACGGGTCCCGGTGAGGTCCACACGGCGCGGGCGGTCCCGGCGCCGACGAGGGCTCGCCGGTCGGTGACCTGCGGGTCCGTCCGGGTCGGGGCCGTGGAGGCGAGGACGATGTCGGCCGTGCGCGGGAAGTCGTTCAGCACCGGGTCCACCGCGAGCAGTTCGGCGATCTCCTCGTAGGGGACCGCGGCCCGGAATCCGCCGGGCAGCTCCATGGTGAGGTGGTCCGGTCCGGCCTCGCCCCGCACCAGGAACGGGGCGGGCTTGGCGGGGTCGGTGGTCCACGGCATCTTCGCTTGGCGCAGCGGACGATGGCCGCCGTCCGGTGTCGCCGCCATGACGAGGGCGGACCTGACGTCCACCACCGCACCCGGTGGGCCCGGCGTCCAGCTCCGGCCGGCCGGGGCGCCCGAGCCGTCGAGCAGCAGGGTGTCCGGCGCGAGGGCGCCCAGGGTCTCCAGGTGGAACGCGCCCAGCGCGACCGGGCCGTCCACGTCGACGCCGACGGCCGCCGCGCGCGCCACCAGGTCCAGGAGGTCGGACAGCCGGTCCGGGTCGGGCCGGCCCAGGTGCAGCACCCTGCCGGTGAGGGCGACCGGGTCGGGGGTCCTGCTCTCCCACTCCAGGGTCTTCACGGTCGCCCAGAAGAACCGGGCCCGCTCGGGCGCCCCGATGACCACCTGGTCCGGGTCCAGCCCCAGGAATCGGGCCGCCTCTTCGTTCACCTCCTCGTCCGTGAGGCCGTCCAGTCCTTCGGCCACGGTGGTCACGTGCGGCAAGGTCACGAAGTCGGTGAGCACGGCGCCGGGGTCCCGGCGCACGGCGTCGGCGGCCCTGGCCAGCAGGTCCCGATAGGCGTCGGGTCCCAGCTCGCCGTCCGGATCGCCGTGTTCCGTCGCCCGGATCTCGCGGGCCGCGCGCTCGAACAGGTCCATGGAGAAGGGCACGGTGTCGCGCAGCACCGGATCGGCGGCGCGCAGGAACTCCAGCGCGCCGATGCCCGCGAGGAGTTCGCCGTAGCGGCCGTCGTCCTCGATCGCCACCCCGAACGTCAGCCGCAGTGCGCGCACCAGCCGCAGCGTCCGCTCGCGGACCTCCTCCGGAGCCGATCCCACCGGGTCGGTGTGCAGGCCGGCCGCGCGGGCGCGGTCGTCGAGCGCGGCGTCGTCGGGTTCCGGCCGGTGCTTCACCCACTTCCCGCGTCGGCCCCGCGAATCCATGGTGATGTAGTGGCCGACCCGGCCGTCCTTCTCGAACTTGAAGCCGACCTCCTGGGTGGCGCCGTAGACGGTGCGGCCGGTCTCGTTGGCCGCGTGCTGGCTCTGGCTGATGTCGGTCAAAGGGTCGGGGACGAACGTGTCCGTGACCAGCTTGCGCCTGCGGGTGACGCCCGGCGGTGTCGCGGCGAAGCACTCCTGCATGACGATGGCGTGGTCCTTGGGGAGCCGCGCCAGGCTCGGCCGGCGCCTGAGCATGCCGCCCACCGCCCGGTCCCGTTTGCGGTGGCGGGGGTTCGACCGGGTCGGCAGCGCCGTCTCGCCGGGCGAGCCGTGCCCGGCGAAGACGTACACCGGCTCGCCGGCGAACGGGACCGGTTCGTCGTCCTTGACCCAGGTCCCGTCCTGCCGGTTGACGTGGTAGAGCTCGGTCGCCGTCGCCGCGTGCCGGATCCCCCGCAGCAGCCGTACGCGGTCGCCGTCCTCGAACACGGCCCTGCCGATCGGTCCCTGGTCGGTGACGATGGTGTGGGAGTTCAGGTCCTGTTCCCAGAAGGGGGCGCGGGCGGACTCCGCGGGGTCGGGCAGCAGGCCGGGAGAGCTGCGGATCCAGTCGGTGCGGTCACTGCCCCGGGCACTTCGCAGGGGCACGACGTACGGGTGGGAGGCGCTGCCGTCCGGACCTTCGGCGACGTCCACGACCCCGTTGGCCGCCCAGACGTCCCTGCCGGTCCGGTCCGCCGCCCGTCGCGGCAGCTCCAGGCCGCCCCCGCCGGCGTCGGAGACGAGCAGCAGCACCGGCACGTCCGCCGGGAGCCCGCTCAGCTCGGCATCGAGGGCGAGGAGTTCGGCGAACACGTCGAGGGGCACCTCGCGCGGGGCGCCGTCGTGGCCGCGTACGACGACCTGGTCACGGTCGCCGTCCGCCCGCACGACGTAGGGGTCCGGGCCGCCGGGCCGGTGCCAGGGCGCGGGCCCCACCTCGTCGCGTGACAGGCCGCCGTCGGCCCGGGGACCGGTCCTTCCCGTACGGGTGAGGTCCAGGTCGTCGAGCCCGTCCTTGCCCCGGGTCCAGTCGCGGCCGCGGGGGCGTCCGTCGGGGCCCGTGGACAGGGCGTGGGTGGGCGACAACACGCCCTGGCGCCGGAGGTGGAGCGCGGCGAGGGCGGCCAGACCGCCCGCCGCCCGCGCCTCCTGTGCCGAGGCCAGCCCCAGCAGCCGGGCGCGCTGCACGTCGGTCACCGGATCGGCGGGGTCCAGGAGCAGCACCCGGCGGGCCACGGCGTCCAGGTCGAGCGGGCCGGAGTCCAGCAGGGGGTCGGTCCGGCGGAGCCGGTCGAGGTGTGCGAGCCCGTCGCGGATGTCCGGGTACAGGGGACTCGACATGATGTCGGGACCGTAGATGTCCGCCAGCAGTTCCCGGTGCCGGATCTCCTCCGGGGTCGGTTCCGCCCCCCGGTCCCCGTCCGCGCCGTCGTCCTGGTGGTCGGACAGCGGCGCGTCGAAACCCTCCAGCAGGCCGTCCAGGCTCGGCAACGGGGTGTCGAGGCCCCCGACCGGTCCGGGATCGAGGAGGTCGGCGAGCGCGACGGGCGGCTCGGACGGGGCCTCGGTCCCGGGACGGTCCGCGAAGGTGACGTCGTCCACTCCGGTGCCGCCGGCGCCGGGCCGGACGGCCGCCCAGTCGGCCGCCGCGGGACGCCCTGGCGCGCTGGGCAGGAGGGAGGGGACGTACGGCCGTGACGGCCCGGCCGGGGCCAGGCTCACACTGCCCTGCGAGGCCCATACGGTACGGCCGGTCCCGGCGCTGACGACGGCCCGCGGATCGGGGTCCGGGCCGCCGCCGGTCGGTGCGGTGGATGCCGCCGGGGCCGCCTTCGGAACGGCCAGGACGATGTCCGTGGTGTCCTGCGGCCGGGCGTTGAGCACCGGGTCGCGGGCCAGCAGCTCGGCGACCTCGTCGTAGGGGACCCGGGCGCGGAAGCCGCCGGGCAGGGTCATGAGGAGGTGGTCCCGGCCTCCGCCCGCCCACACCAGGTAGGCCGGTGATCCGCCGGGGGCGCTCCACGGCGGGCGTTCCTGGCCCACGGCCTGGTAGCCGCCGCCCTGTTTCGGGGCGGCGACGACGACACGGTCGGTGACCGTAGTCGTGGGCGCGTCCGGCGGGGTCGGGGACCAACGCCGCCCGGTGGGCACGCCGTTGAGGTCGAGCAACTGGGTCCGGGGCGCGAGGGCGCCCAGGGTCTCCAGGTGGAACGCGCCCAGCTCGACCGGGTTGTCCACGTCGACGCCGACGGCCGCCGCCCGGGCGACCAGGTCGAGCAGTTCGGGCCGCCGGGCCGGGTCGGGCCGGTCCAGGTGCAGGACCCTGCCGGTGAGGGCGTCCGGGTCGGGGGTTCTGCTCTCCCACTCCAGGGCCTTGACCGTCGCCCAGAACAGCCGGGCCCGCTCAGGCTCCCCGACGGCCGCCGGTCCGCCGTCCAGGTTCAGGACGCGGGCGGCCTCGGTGTCCAGGTCCTGGTCCGTCAGGCCGCCCAGCCGCTGTGCGGCGGCGGTGACATGGGGCAGGGTGACGAAGTCGGAGAGTGCGGTGCCCGGCCGGCGGTGTACGGCGTCGGCGGCGTCGGTGAGCAGGCCCCGGTAGGCGTCGGGGCCGGTGTCACCCAGCCGGCCCGCGTGGGCGGCGCGTTCGAACAGGTCCATGGAGAACGGGGTGAGGTCGCGCAGGGCCGGGTCGGCCGCCCGCATGGTCTCCAGCGCGCCGATCCCGGCGAGGAGATCGCCGTACCGGCTGTCGTCCTCGATCGCCGCGCCGAAGGCCAGCCGCAGCGCGCGCACCAGCCGCAGGGCCCGTTCGCGGGTGGCGTCCGTGACCGGCTGTTCGGGGTCTGTGTGCAGGCCGGCCGCACGGGCGCGGTCGTCGAGCAGCGCGCCGGTGGGTTCCGGCCGGTGCTCCACCCATTTCCCGCGCCGCCCCCGCGAGTCCGTGTAGAGGCGGTGGACGAACGTCCCGTCCGGTCGCGTCGCGAAGCTGACCATGTGGGTGCCGCCGTACGTGGTGCGCCCGGTCTCGTTGGCGACGTGCTGGCTCTCGCTGACGACCGCCAGCGGGTCGGGGACGAAGGTGTCGTCGATGCCCCTGCGGGTGCGGACCACACCCGGCGACGCGGCACTCGAGCACGCCTCCATCAGGACGGCGTGGTCCTGGGGGAGCCGCGCCAGGCTCGGACGCCGCCTGAGCATCCCGCCGGTCTCCCGCCCGCGGGTGTGGTGCCTCGGGTCCGTCGTGGTCGGCACCCGGGTCGCGCCCGGCCGGGCGTGGGCGCTGAAGACGTACACCGGCTTGCCGGCGAACGGGACCGGCTCGTCGTCCCTGGTCTCCTCCTGGGTGACCGGGTTGTAGTGCCACAGCTCCGACGACTCCGTCGCGAGCTTCAGCACCGCGATCCGGCGCGGGGCCTCGGAGTCCTCGAACACGCCCCTGCCGATGGTCGTGCCCCCGTCGCCGACGACGCTGTGCGACAGCATCTCGCGCTCCCACTCCGGCGCGTTCTCGCGCTCCGCCGGGTCGAGCACCTGGCCGGGGGTGCTGCGGATCCAGTCGGCGCGCGGCAGCCCGTCCCCGAACAGCAGGGAGACGACGTGCGGCTGCGACGGGTCGCGCTGCGGGGAGACCTTCACGGTGCCGTTGGCCGACCAGACGTCCCGGCCGATCCGGTCCGCCGCCCGGCGCGGGAGGTCCAGGCCGCGGGCGCCGGCGTCGGGGACGAGCAGCACCACGGGGGTGCCCGGGGGCAGCGCCGCGAGCCGGGGGTCGCGGGCCAGCAGTTCGGCGAACACGTCGATCGGCACCTGGCGCGGGGCGCCGTCGTAGCCGCGGACGACGATCCGCCGGTGGTCGCCCTCCGCCATGACGACGTACGGCTCCGGCTCACCGGGCCGGTGCCAGGGCGCGGGCTGCACGTCGCCGCGGCCCAGGGTGCCGTCGGGCTGCCGGACCACCTTCCCCACCTCGGTGAGGTCGAGGTCGGGGATCGTGGCGTTCGTCCAGTTGCGGCCCCACACGCCGCCGTCGTCTGCGGTCAGCGCCTGGGTGGAGGAGAGCGCGCCGCGGAGTTCCAGGTGGAAGGCGGCCAGGGCGGCCAGGCTGCCCGCCGACTCCACCTCCGGGGCCATCGCCACCCGGAACAGTTCGCCGCGCTGCGCGTCGGTCACCGGACGGTCGGCGTCCAGGAGCAGCACCTGGCGGGTCACGGCGTCCAGGTCGAGCGGGCCGCCGCGGAGCGCGGGAACGGCCTGCCGGAGCTGGTCGAGGTGCGCGAGGGTGTCGCGGAGGGCGGGGTGGAGGGGGCTCGTGGCGATGGCGGGACCGAACACGTCCGTCAGCAGCCGGTCGTACGGCGCCTCGGTGGTGGGAGCCGGCTCGACGTCCGACTCGGACGCGTCCTGGTCGTCCTCCCAGTTCATGATCATGTCGACCGAGTCCGGGGATCCGGGCGCGGAGGACTCCCCGGTCGGGATGCCGTCCGGCGCCCGGGAGCTGAGCGGCGTCTCGTCGACGGTGAGGGGCCGGGCGTGCTCCGCCGTGGAACCGGTGGCGGCCGGCGGTTCCTCGGACTCGGTGCGCACGGGCCGGTAGGGCTCCGGGACGTCGGACGTGGTCCGGGCCCCGTCCTTCGGCACCGCGGGGGACGGGCGGGACTGCCCGGACTCCTCGGGCGCGGGGGAACGGACGCCGTCCGGGGCGACCTCGTCCGTGTCCGGGTCCGACGGCTCGGCGGTGACCGCCGGGTCGCCGGGCGGTGTGGTCTGGGGCCGTGACTGCGGGGTGGCGTTCGGCGCGGCCTGGCCCGGGGGCGTGGTGGTCGACGGGGCGGGCGCGGTGTGGGTCGTGAGGGGCGCCGGTGGATCCGGCTGCTGCCCCTCGGAGGTGGACCGGGTCGTGTCGTCGCCCGTCGACCGCTGCCGTTCGGTCCCGTCCGGCGTGAATCCGCTGCCGCCCGTCCGGGTCGACGACGGCTCCGGGACGGAGGAGCCGACGGTGGCGGGCCTGTCGACCGGCGGGGCGTCGTCGGGGCCGGCGGTCCAGTCTGTTCCCGGGGTCCTGGTCACCGACGGGGTGAGGGTGGAGAAGACGGTGTCGGTGTCCGGGTCGTCCACGAAGGAGTCCCGGTGGGCGTTCGTGTACGCGTTCGAGGAGGGGGTGGAGTAGGACGACGGCTTGACCGCGCCCGTCGCCCCCGGGAGCCCGTACGCGCCGGTGCCGGTTCCGGTGCCGGTGCCGTAGTCCGGGAGGGAGGAGAGGGAGGAGACGGACGAGACGTCGCTGGTGTCGCTGAAGACCGACGCGGTGTCACTGGTGTCGCCGACGGAGGAGCCGGAGTCGTCGTACGCATCGCTGTACGTGTCGTCGTGGGTGTTCCGGTACGTGCCGCTGCTCGTGTACGGAGCGCTGTACGGGTCGTCGTGGAGGTCCTGGTACGCGCTTCCGCCGTCGTACGTCTTGCCGTACCGGTTCTCGTCCTCGTACCGGTCGGTGCTTCCGTTCCCGCCCTCGTACCGGTTTCGGCCGCCCGGGAGGTCGTTGACGTCGGCGGGGCCGAAGTCGGGCTTCCGGAAGAACTTGTCGTAAGCGAACTTTCCGCCGAACTCCGCGCCGGTGGAAGCCGCTTCGAAGACCAGGCCGCTGAGGCCGGCGCTCAGGAACGTGCCGGGGTTGAGCGTGAACGTGCCCAGGAAGATCAGGCTGGTGAAGGCCTCGGCGAAGGTTTCCGCCTGCCCCTCGTTGACGAAGCTGAACGGGAGCTCGGAGGCTTCCTTCCAGAAGGTGTTGTTCTTGAAGTACTTGTTGATGAACTTCCCGCCGACCTCACCGAAGACGCCCCCGAAGAGTCCCGCGAAGGCACCGGCGACCGCCGACTGGCCGATGTCCTTCCAGTCGAACTTGACGCGCCGGCGCTCCGGGTCGTCCGGCGCGGTCATGGAGATCAGCTGCGAGGCGAACGAGACGAACGCCTCCTGGATCGCCTCCAGCAGCACCGACAGCGGCGTGGGGACGGCCCGTCCCAGTCGCTGGAGGATCAGCAGGATGGTGAGCGCGGTGCGCGCCTTCTGGATGGCGATCTCGGTGAGCGACGTGCCGCCGGTGAAGACGGCCAGCGCGGCGATCAGGGCCAGTTCGATGTTCATCAGGATGAACTCGAGCAGGATCTGGTACTTCGCCTCGGACAGCTTGATGGAGCGGTCCACCTGCCGGGCGCCCAGGTCCCGGAGTTCGTCGGAGAACTTCTGCAGGTGGTTGTGGCCGTTGTCGTCGACGAAGAGCTTCATCGCGGCGACGAACTCGCCGGCGATCCGCGGCGGGAGCGAGTTCCCGGCGGTGGAGATCGCTCCCTTCATCGCGTCGGACAGGTCCCTGACGTCGTCCGCCAGCCGCTTGTAGGGGTTACGGCTGGCGAAGCCCAGGTCCTCGTTGCCGGTGGCGACGTTCGCGCCCACCCAGACCTCGATGAACTCCCGCAGTCCGGGCGGGAACATGATGGCCATTCAGCGCCTGTTCTCGCTCTCCGAGCCCTGCGCCTCGATGTCGTCCACCGCCTGGGTCTGCGGCCGCTGCACGTGGTCGGCCTCCGCGGCGACCGCGTCGACCAGCGCCATGAACCCGCTGGTGATGGCCAGGACCGTGTCCGCCACCTGCTGCTGTTCCTGCCGGACCTGCTCCCCGACCGCGTTGGCGAAGTCGTCGTCGCCGCCCTCCTCGCCCCACCAGCCCGCGTACGCGGCGCAGCCGGTCTCGAAGCGGGGCAGCATCTCGTCGCCGTAGCGGACGGCGTCGGCGAGGTGCCGGGAACCCTGCAGGATCGCCTGGATGTCGGCGGAATAGTTGCCGGCCATGGTTACTTGCCCTCCTGCCGTTCCTGTCGTGCGTCGTCCGTGCCGCGGGCCGCCCTGGACGGGGGCGCGGCCCACTCCTCGTCCTCGACGATCTCGTCCCGGAGCCTGCTCATCGCCGTGGGACCCTCCGCCACCGCGGTCTCGCTGAGCAGCGAGCCGAAGAGGGATTCCCAGTTCACGCCCATCCGTTCGGGGGCGGCTCCGCGCGCGGTCATCCTGGTGAGCGGGTCGAGGGTGGCGACGACCTTGCGGGCCATCTCGGCCCGCGCCTTGTTCGCGGCCTCCAGCACCGCCGCGGACAGCTGGGCGGCGGCCATGGTCCGGTACTTGCCGTCGAGGAACTCCAGGCCGGTCAGTTCTCCCTTCGCGCCGACGAAGACCCGTACCGAGCGGTCCGACGAACGCGCGCTGACCGACGCCGCGTCGAGCTCGGCCCGTGCCGAGGCCGCGGCCTCCTCCGCCGCCTTGAGGTGGGCCATCGCCTGGGCCACGCGGTCCTCCATCGGCTGACTCATTCCGGTTCCCTTCCCCTCAGCGGCCCAGGGCCTGCGGCGCGCCGCCCTCGTCGGTGCCCCAGACGTCCTCGTCCTCGGCCAGCCACGTGGTCCGTTCCCTGTCCCCGCTCTCCGTCTGCGGCCTGTCCCCCGCCCCGCCCATGGGTCCCATCGGCGGCATGAAGGGCGTGCTGCTGCTGGTCTGCGTGGACCTGGGGATGACGCGGTGCTCCTCGTCGTCGACGCTCGGTGCGGCGGCGGCCGTCCGGCCGGACCGGCCGACCGCGGGCTCGATGACGGTCCTGGTGCGCTCGCCGGAGTTGCCGCCGGCCTCGCCGCCCGCGCCGCGCATCATCGGCGGGTACATCCCCGGCGAGCCCGCCCCCGTGCCGGAGGCGTCGGCGGAGGCGCCCGCCAGGGCGTCGCTGCTCTGCGGACGCCCGAGCGCCGAGGCGAGGTCGTCCTGGTTGTAGAGGTTGTCGCTGAACGCGGAGGAGTAGGCGGAGCCGGAAGAGCCCGCGGAGCCGCCCGAGGTGTAGGCGGAGAGGTCGGGGGGCTCGGGGAGGTCGGCGATGCGCTGCCGGATCAGCTCGTCGATGTCCTTGCCGTCGGCGTCGATCCGGTCGTACTCGGCCTGGATGTCGCGCATGCGCCGGTCGTACTCCGCCTTGGCGTCCTTGCGTGCCTGCTCGGCCTCGGTGCGCGCGTCCTGGCGTTCCGCCTGGGCGTCGGCCTTCGCCTGGTCGTACTCGTTCCTGGCTTCGGCCTCGGCGGCGTCGGCCCGTTCGACGGCCTCCTGTTCGGCGGCGTCGATCTCCGCGATCCGCCGGTCGTACTCCTGGCGGGCCTCGTCCTCGTCGGCGCCGGCGGCGATCTCCCGCTCGTACTCCTGACGGGCCTCGGCGCGTTCCTGCTCGGCGTCCGCCCGCGCCTGGTCCCGCTGTTCCTGGGCCTCGGCCTTCTCCTGCTCGTACTCCTGCCTCGCCGCCGCCTCCTGGCGGTCGGCATCCTGGAGTGCGGCGTCGCGTTCGGCGCGGGCCTCGGCCTTCTGCTGCTCGTAGTCGGCCTGCGCGTCGGCCTTGGCGTTCTGGGCGTCCAGCCGGGCCTGCTGCTTCTCCTGCAGGGCCTCGCGGCGGGCCTCCTCCTGCTGGGCCTCCGCCCTGGCCTGCGCGTCGGCCTGCTCCTGCTCGGCGGCTTCCTTCTCGGCGGCGGCCTCCGCCTTCGCGGCCTCCTTCTCGGCCTCGGCCTCGGCCCTGGCGGCGGCCTGCTCCTGCTTCGCCTCGGCCTGCGCGGCCTCCTGCTCGGCCTTGGCCTCCGCCTTCTCCCTCTCGGCCTCCGCCTTGGCGGCCTCCTGCTCCGCCTTCGCCTCGGCCTTCTCCCGCTCCTGCTCCGCCTTGGCCTCGGCCTTCTCCTTCTCCTGCTCGGCCTTGGCGGCTTCCTGCTCGCGCTTGGCCTCTTCCTTCGCGGCCTCCTGCTCGGCCTTGGCCTCCGCCTTCTCCTTCGCCGCCTCTTCCTTGGCGGCCTCCTGCTCGGCCTTGGCCTCGGCGCGGTCGGCTTCGGCCTGGGCCGCGGCCCGTTCCCGCTCCTTCTTCGCCTCGTCCTGCGCCTTCTGGTTCTGCGCGAGGACGAACGCCTGCTGCTCGGCCGCCGCCTGCTTGGCTTCGGCCTTCTCGCGCTCCTGCTCCGCCTTGGCCTCCGCCTTCTCCCTCTCGGCCTCTTCCTTGGCGGCGGCCTGTTCGGCCTTGGCCTCGGCCTTCTCGCGCTCCTGCTCCGCCTTGGCCTCCG
>NZ_JBIRHK010000001.1:210025-312249 GCF_044328485.1 Streptomyces sp. NPDC017936
CGCCTTCTCCCTCTCGGCTTCCGCCTTGGCCTCCGCCTTCTCCCGCTCGGCCTCGGCCTTCTCGCGCTCCTGCTCCGCCTTGGCCTCCGCCTTCTCCCTCTCGGCTTCCGCCTTGGCCTCCGCCTTCTCCCGCTCGGCCTCCGCCTTCTCGCGCTCCCGCTCGGCCTTGGCCTCCGCCTTCTCCCTCTCGGCTTCCGCCTTGGCCTCCGCCTTCTCCCGCTCGGCCTCCGCCTTGGCGGCCGCCGCTTCGGCCGCCGCCTTCTTCTTCTCGGCGTCGGCCTCCTCCTTGGCGGAGATCTCGGAGAGGGGACGGTCGTCCTTGTCGGTGATGCTGGTGTCGAAGGCCTTCTCCGCGGCCTTGAAGGCCTTGTGGATCTCGACGATGGCCTCGGCGCCCGCCGTACTGAGCCAGTCCTGCACGGACTGCTCCCACCGGCGCACCGCCTCGTCGGCGATCGCCTTCCACGTGGTCATCTCGCTCGGTTTGCCGTACGACTTGCCCTCGATGACGATGTCGTTCTGGAAGCCGGTGGTCGACACCACGTAGTTGTGCCAGGAGGTGTACGGACCGGAGCCGCTGGACACCGTCTCGATGTCCGTCTTGTCGTACTGGGTGTCGAAGAGGGTCAGCCGGGCGTTCTGCAGCATGTCGTAGAGCCAGCGCTGCGGATTGCTCTCGGCCTTCCACGCGTTCCAGGCGTCGGAGAGCTTCTGCGCCTGGGCGAGGAGAACTCCCTGGGCCTCGGCCAGTGCCCGGGCCGGCTCGGAGGTCACCGTCACGCCGTCGACGGTGACGGCGCTCTCGCCGCCGTCACCCCTGCCGTTGAGCTGGTCGGCGTAGCCCTCGTAGTTCCGGGCCAGCTTGTGGATGAGCTCCTTGAAGACGGCGGCCGACGTGCCGTCCCAGGCGTCGCTGCCCTCTCCGATGTTCTCGGTGTCCCACTTGCCGATGGTGACCGCGCTGTCCTCGAAGAACTTCACGACCCGGTCGAAGGCCTTGGCCGTTTTCGTGAAGGTGAGCAGGTCGACATAGTCGGCGTCGTTCACCGGGTAGCCGCGGTTCTTGAACCCGTGGGTCGAGTAGGGCCACATGGTGAGCTGCGAGAGGGCGTCCCTGGAGCCGTAGACGTACCGGACCAGCGCGTTGGTGTTCCAGTCGAGCTTCTCGCCCTCTTTGTTCCAGCCGCCCTTGTCCTTCAGGCGCTCACTCGTCTTCGTGTAGTCCGGGATCACGTCGTCCCCGCCCGGCGGCCAGTCCTGGCCGGACGCGAGGAAGGTGATGTAGGCGCGGTACCGGTAGAGGTACTTCCCGGCGGACACGTCCTGGGAGTCGTCACTGGGGCGGTAGAACGGGATGGTGTAGTCGGTGTTGTGCGTCTTCCATCCGCTCGAGGACAGGAAGCCCGACGAGTACTCCGGGCCGCCGTGCTTGTCCAGCCGGACGTGGATCAGCGGGATGCCGTCGTTACCCTTCAGATCGTCGAACAACGTCTTCCGCTCCGGCAGGACATAGCCGGTGAGCAGGTCAACCGCTTTTTTCCAGTTGTCGTTGTTGTTGTCCTCGGGGTTGGCCATCGCCGAACTCCGCTACTCTTTCTCTTCGGTGCCACCCTGATTGTCGAGATCACTGTCGACATCCTCGAAGATGTCCATGAAATCGTCCGGGGTGATGTTCTCGAGGTTCTTGCCCTGAGCCTTGGCCAGTTCGTCGATCGTGTCCCACAGCGCCTGTTCGAGGTCCTCGAAGAGGACCGTCTGGTCCTCCAGGATGCGCACGACCTCGTCCGCGCCCTGCTGGATGACCTTGTTCAGGGCGCCCCCGCCCGCCGCGCTGTTCTCGCCGGCCATGAGGCCGATGACGAGGGGCTTCGCGGAGTCGATCGTCGTGGTCGAGATGCTGTCCGCGATGAACGAGATCGCCGGCCCGGCGGTCGGACTGTCCTTGAGGATGTTCTCCAGCGTCGTGCGGAAGCCGTCGATCTGGTTGTTGATGAAGTTCTTCAGGAACGTGCTGTCGAGGACCGTGACGGCCATGCGATCGTCCTTCCGTCACCGGCCGGCGTCAGCGGCTGCCGATCCTGATGTCGCCCCACCGCTGCGACAGGTTCTGCTCCGTGTAGCGGTAGTTGGCGGAGATCTCGGTGAGCAGACCGGAGTGGTTGGCGAGCAGGTTCTTGATGTTCTCGACAGCGTTGTCCCACTTCGCCTGGACCTCGCTGTAGACGTCCTTGTCGTCACCGATCCAGCTGTTCTTGAGTTCGGCCAGCTCCATTTCCAGGTTGGCCAGAATGCTCATGATCGACTGGGACTGGCTGACCATGTCGTCCGCCGCGCCTTCGGCGTGGTTGTAGTCGACGTAGATGTAGCCGTCGGAGAAGTCCATCGGATGCCTCGATTCACCGGGATGACGAAGAGAGTGGGGGGCCGGTGCCTGGCACCGGTGCGCCGGGGTCAGTTCCCCGACGTGTGGGTGCCGTTGAGCTGGTCGAAGACCTGCGTGGAGCGCGAGTACTCCCTGTCGATCGTGTCGCTGGTGGATCCCTGCACCAGCCCGTGCTCCCGGAGCGTGCCGTTGAGCTCGTCGACCATCCGGTCCAGATTGATCAGGATGGTGTCGACGTGCTCGTCCCACTGCTCCAGCAGTTTCTTGTACTTTCCGCCGTCCACACCGCCGTAATTCGAGGCGAGCGTGTGCGACGTGGTCTGGACGTCCTGCTGGCAGCGCTGGACACCGGAGAAGGCCTGTTCCAGCGCCATGATCCCATTACGGGTCGCGCGTTCTTCGGACTGCTGCATGGCCATGAGGAAACTCCCTTTTCGGCGAAACCCACCGGGCTGCGGCCCCCATGTCACCCTGTGGGCAGACAGGGCGTCCCGGCGAGCACGACTGACTCGCGGGACCATGGGATGGCCAGATGCTATGCAGGCCTCAACTTGTTTGGCAATTGCCGACGGAACCCCGAAGTCCCTTACCCGAGAGCTCGATTGAGCAAGGATCCGGAATTCGCGCCGCTCAGGTGAGCGGCGCGGTGAATCCGGCCGGACAGATCGGGCATCGGCGTCGTCCACCGGGATCCACGGGTGCCCGGCTTCAACGTGAGGTGACCGCGCGTACGCCGAGAATTTCCCTTCCGGACGACTGCCGACGGGCCCGGCCGCTCCCGCCCGCTACCCCCCGGCGGGGCACCGCAGCGTCACCCGTGCCTCGCCGTCGGACGCCGCCTCGGGGGTCAGGTCCGGGCCGCTGGGCAGCATGGCCAGCAGCGGGGACGGCATCGTCCGCGCCTCGACGCCCTCGTAGCCCAGCGCCTTCACCGCCTCCTGGGACAGCAGCCGGTACTTCACGCCCTCGTCCGTCACCAGGTACGTGGTGTCGCCCAGTGCGCTGCCGCTCGCGCTCAACGCCCGGACCAGCGCGCCCTTCCCGGCCCGCACCGCGATGGAGTCGACCTTCAGACAGCCCGGTTCGACCTCGGGCGACGGCGCCTGCACGGCCTCCGGCAGGGCGCCCTCGGGCAGCACCGAGGTGCCCACCCGCACACCGGAGCCGGCGGAGTCGACCTCGGCGCAGGCCACGGAGCCGGGGGCGACGGCGACCGCCTTCGGCGGCTTCGCGGGCAGCTGGGCCGCCCCCGGTCCGGCGTCCCGCGCGCCGGGGGCGAGATGCCCCGCCAGGGTGTCCGCGCCGAGTTCCGCCACGGTCGCGGCGCCCCCGCCGTACGCCTTCTCCCGTGTCCGCGGGTCGCCCAGCAGGAGGGTGGCGCCGGTGTCGGTCAGGGGGACGAGCCCCTCCCGCGTGAGCAGGTGGTAACGGTCGGCGGAGCCGGGTACGCCGACCCGGAAGAGCTGCCCGATCCTGGTGCTGCGCCCGGCCAGTTCGGGGCCCTTCTCGCCCCGGCCGGGCACGTCGGCGGGGGCCAGGTCGGGCCCCAGCGGGAAGGCGTCGAGGAACGCCGCGGACACGGGGCGGGGTGCGACATCGCCGTACCCGAGCGCCTCGGCCGCCTTCGCCCGCTCGTCCAGGCGCAGCCGGCTGCCCTGCCACAGCAGGTACGTGGCGTCGTCCGGGCCCGTGACCAGCAGGCCCTCGTCATCGCCCAGCTGCCGGCCGCCGGGCACGTCCCGCGGGGCGCCGGTGCCGAGGGCGAGCGTCGTGGTCGCCGTGACGACGCCCGTCGTCCGCGGGAGGACGCCGGAACACACCAGCCACGGGGCGCGGTCCAGGTCGCCCGTCCCCGGCAGGGCCTCGGGCCCGTCGGGGATGCCGACGGGAGTGCCGTGCGGGGTGCCGGCGAGCGAGGACGTGCCCACCGTCGTGACGTCGACGTCGCCGCCGGTGACCAGCCGGGCCGACGCGTAGTTGCGCACCGGGCGCAGCCGCCCGTCCAGGTACAGGTAGCGCGCCCCGGTCTGCTTGTCGACGATCAGGCTCTCCCCCGAGCGCCACGAGTCGTTGCCGCCGGGCCGGATGAGTCCGAAGACGAAGGCGCCGGCGCACACCAGCACGGCGATGATCACGCCGATCGCGGCACCGCGGTTGGTCCGGCCCAGCGGGCTCTCCGGGGAGTCCGGCTCGGCGCGCAGCATGGCCGAGGCCAGCCGCCCCATGATGAAGAGGTGCGCCTGTACTTGGTCGCGTTTGCTGTGCATGTCGCCGTTCTCCCGGGTCAGCCGTTGATGCCGCGGAGCCGGCCGTAGACGCCCATCGACCAGAGCGTCAGCGGCAGGATGGCGATGGCGGCGAGTGAGTGCAGCAGCTCCGCCGCGCGCCCCCAGTACGGGACGAGCCGCCGTCCGGGCACCGTCCACGAGGCGATGGTGATCGCGGCGGCCAGGCCCATCAGACCGGCCGTCAGGGTCAGCCGGTCCGCCGGGGCGAGGGAGCGCGCGGAGACGAACAGCAGCAGGACCACGCCCCAGGCCCCGGCGGCGGTCAGCGCCAGCCGCTGCCAGACGTTGCCCAGCCCCCGGCTGTGCAGCAGCAGCAGGAGGGAGAGGGCCACCACGGTGAGGACCTCGGCGAGGTCCGGCGCGGCCATGAGCGCCACCTGGCAGGGCAGGCACACCAGGCCGATGGCGCCGTAGAGGGCGGTCATCCAGCCGTCCGCCAGCGCGGAGCGCGCGTCGACCTCCGAGGAGGAGTACGGGTCGATGCCCTGCTGCAGCTGCTGGACGTTGGTCGGCAGGGGCGGCATCCGCATGCCGGCCAGCCGGAACGACAGGGACGGGACGAACCCGCCGAAGAGCACCACCACCACGGCCACCACGCCGGCCGCCTGCTGCGGCGCCAGGTCCAGGGTGATCAGGGCGGCGCCGAGCGCGCCCGCCGCCGCGACGCAGGCCGCGCCGATGAACAGCGCCGGGTACACGCCGACCGCCGCCAGGGCCAGCACCGCGCCCGCGCCGCCGGCCGCGGACGCCGCCAGCAGCCGTGCGCCGAGGACGGCCTCGCCGTCGGCGCCGCCGAGGTCGCCGCCGGGCAGCAGCCAGCCCGCCAGGGCGAAGTAGGGGGCCGCCATCAGGCCGAGCACCGAGCCGGCTCCGGCGTCCCCGACGGCGCGGGAGGCGGAGCCCGCTCCGGCGATCAGCAGCAGTCCGGCGGCCGAGGCGGCGACCGCCCGCGTCCAGCCCGCCGTTCCCGGCATGGCCAGCAGCACGATGCCCAGCGCGAGGGTGGCCGCGGCCAGTCCGCGCAGCAGCCGCCGGCCCGCCTCCGGGCTCCAGCCGTGCGGTCTGCGGCCCATGCCCTCGGCGATGCCGTCGACGAGGTCGTCGATGTGCACCTCGGGCAGCGCCTCGGTACGCGGCCGCAGATGAAGCTGCTCTCCGTCCCGCAGACCGAGGGAGTCCAAGGTACTCTCGGGGTCGAGCGGTGGACCGCCGAGGCGTTGGAGCACCCACCCTCCGTGCTCCAGGCCGGACTCCTCCAGGTCGTCCCCTCCGTAGCCGATCACCGTGGGCAGCAGGTCGGCGACGGGGACGTCGGAGGGCACGGCCAGGTCGACGGTCCTGGCCGGAGCACGTACGGTGACGCGGCACAGGCTTGCCGCCTGAATCTCAGTCATGGGTTCGGGTTTCACACTTTCTGGCGGGCCACGGGATCACGCGGTGGCTGGAAGGCGGCAGCGGCACACCGGCCGGTCGCCGAACGCGACGGAAAAGTCGGACGGGGCATGCGCCGACGAGTTTGACCAAACGCCGGGCTTTTCGCAACACCACTCCGGGAGTTCGGCGTCGCGGCACCCCCTGGCCGTTTTCCCGCTGCCGTCGCGCGGGATTCCGAGCTCTTTACGAGAAAACCCGCGACGTTCCCGCGCGGCTCCCCCGGTATTCCTTCAGAAATCATTGAGGAGGACGTTCGTTGAGCGTGATCCTGTTCCGCCGGCCGGCCCGCCGCAAAGGGCCGGACATGCCGTCGGGGGAACTGAGTCTCCAGGAGCCGCCGACGCTTCCGGAAGTCGTGCCGGACAGTTCCGCGGTGTGGACGTACCTGCCGATGGCGCTGATGTCGGTCTCGATGATGCTGATGTTCATGCGGCCGGGGATGAGCCAGAGCAGTGGCGGGTTCATCTACATCGCGCTCGGTGTGATGGTGGTCGCGTCGGCGGGGATGATGCTCGGTCAGGTCATGCGGCGCAACGGCGAGCGCAAGCAGCGGATGAAGGGCGAGCGCCGCGACTACCTGCGGTACCTGCGGCAGACCCGGCGCGTGGTGCGGGCGTCCATCGTGGAGCAGCAGCGCGCCCTCGCCTGGCGGCACCCGGAGCCCGACGCGCTGTCGTCGCTGGTGCGCAGCACCCGGTTGTGGGAACGCCGGGCGTCGGACGAGGACTTCGCCGAGGTGCGGATGGGCGTGGGCGACCAGCGGCTCGCGATGAAGCTGACGCCGCTGTCGACCAAGCCCGTCGAGGACCTGGAGCCGCTGTCGGCGCACGCGCTGCGCAGCTTCACCCGGGCCTACTCCACCGTCCGGGACCAGCCCATCGCGATCTACCTGCGGGCCTGGTCGAAGGTGCTGTTCCGCGGGGACGAGGAGCGGATACGGGCCCAGGTGCGGGCGCTGCTCGCGCAGTTGGCGGTGTTCCACTCCCCCGACGACCTGTGGATCGCGCTGTGCGTCTCGGACGAGCGGCGCGCGGAGTGGGAGTGGGCGAAGTGGCTGCCGCACGGTCTGCACCGGCACGAGGAGGACGGCGCCGGACCGGCCCGCATGATCGCCTCGGCCTTCACGGAACTGGAGAACCTGCTCGGCGCGGAGTTCCTGGAGCGGCCGGGCGCCGACCCCGACGCGGTGCCGGGGCGTGAGGAGCCGTACACGGTCGTCGTGATCGACGGCTGCACGGTGCCGGCGGGGCACCGCTTCGACGGGCACGGGTTCCGCAACGCGGTGGTGCTCGACCTCACCGGGGCGCTCGCGTGGAAGCCGGGGCGGACCACGCTGCGCCTGGAGGTGGACGGCGACGGGGTGGCGCTGGTGCGCACCGACCGCGACCGCAAGGAGCAGTCGACCGTGCTCGGCCGGCCCGACCGGCTGGGCACGGCGGGCGCGCTGGCGCTCGCCCGGCTGCTGGCGCCGTACCGGATGAGCGTGGGCGGCGACGACTCCCGGCCGCTCGCCGACGACGTCGAGCTGACCTCGCTGCTGAACATCCCCGATCTGCACCGGCACGACCCGGCCACGCTGTGGGAGCGGTCGACCGGCAGTGCCCGGCTGCGGGTGCCGATCGCGGTGAGCGGTGAGGGCCGGCCCGTGGAGCTGGACATCAAGGAGTCCGCGCAGGGCGGTACGGGCCCGCACGGCATGCTGATCGGCGCCACCGGCTCCGGCAAGAGCGAGCTGCTGCGCACGCTGGTGCTGGCGCTGGCGCTGACCAACTCCTCCGAGACGCTGAACTTCGTCCTCGTCGACTTCAAGGGCGGCGCCACCTTCCTCGGCCTCGACGAACTGCCGCACACCTCGGCGGTCATCACCAACCTCGCCGACGAGGTGGCGCTGGTCGCCCGGATGCAGGACGCCCTGCACGGGGAGCTGATCCGGCGGCAGGAGCTGCTGCGCGCCGCCGGGAACTACACCTCCGCGCTGGAGTACGAGAAGGCCCGGCAGTCCGGGACGCCGCTGCAGCCGCTGCCGAGCCTGTTCGTGGTGGTCGACGAGTTCAGCGAACTGCTCGCCTCGCACCGCGACTTCATGGAGCTGTTCGTGATGATCGGCCGGCTCGGGCGCAGTCTCGGGGTCCATCTGCTGCTGGCCTCGCAGCGGTTGGACGAGGGCCGCATGCACCAGCTCGAGAGCCACCTGTCGTACCGGATCGGTCTGCGGACGTTCTCCGCGATGGAGAGCCGGGGCGTGCTCGGCGTGCCGGACGCCTACGAGCTGCCGGCGCAGCCGGGCGCCGGTTTCCTCAAGAGCGGCGTGGACGCGCTCACCCGGTTCCGGGCCGCGTACGTCTCGGGGCCGTACCGGCGGCGCCGGGCCGTCGCGCAGGCGCAGGTGGCGCGTCAGGTGGTGCCGTGGACGTCGGAGTGGGTGGTGCCGCGCGCGCCCGCGGACCCGGACGCGGCGGGCGAGCCCGACGGGCCGGGGCCGGAGGCCGGGGAGGACGGCGGCGGGGAGACGCTGCTGTCGGTGGCGCTCGACCGGCTGCGCGGCGCGGGTCCGCCCGCCCACCAGGTGTGGCTGCCGCCGCTGGGCCGGCCGGCCACCCTGGACCAGATCCTGCCTCCGCTGGCGCCCGATCCGCGGTACGGCCTGACCACGGCGGACTGGCCGCTGCGGGGACGGCTCACGGTGCCGGTGGGGGTCGTGGACCGTCCCTTCGACCAACTGCGTGACCTGCTGACCGTGGACCTGTCGGCGGCCGGCGGCCACGTGGCCGTCGCCGGCGGGCCGCAGAGCGGCAAGAGCACCCTGCTGCGGACCCTCATCACCGCGCTGGCCCTCACCCACACCCCGCGCGAAGTGCAGTTCTACTGCCTCGACTTCGGCGGCGGCACGCTGGCCGCGCTGGACGGGCTGCCCCACATGAGCGGGGTCGCGGCGCGGGTGGACACCGAGCGGGTGGGCCGTACGATCGCGGAGGTCACCACGCTGCTCGCCCGGCGGGAGCGGTTCTTCCTGGAGCACGGCATCGACTCCATGGCCACGTACCGCAAGCGGCGCGCGGCGGGCGAGTTCCCCGACGAGCCGCACGGGGACGTCTTCCTGGCCATCGACGGCTGGGCCACCGTGCGCCAGGACTTCGACCGGCACATCCCCACGTTCAACGCGCTGGCCGCCCGCGGGCTCAACTACGGCGTCCACCTGATGGTCACCACCGCCCGCTGGGTGGAGCTGTCGTCCTCGGTGCGCGACCAGACCGGGACCCGGCTGGAGCTGCGGATGGGTGACCCGATGGACTCGCAGATCGACTCCCGCAAGGCGGCGACGGTCCCGCGCAGCGCGGGGCGGGGGCTGACCTCGGACAAGCTGCACTACCTGTCGGCGCTGCCGCGCGTCGACGGGGTCGAGGACGCCGACGACCTCGCCGACGGGGTCGCGGGACTGGTCGCCGCGATCGCCGAGAACTGGACGGGGCCCACCGCGCCGCGGGTGCGGATGCTGCCGGCGAAGCTGCCGGTCGGGGAGCTGCCGGAGCCGGAGGGCGAGAACGGCCTGCGGATCGCCATCGGCCTGGACGAGAACGAACTGGCCCCGGTGTGGCACGACTTCACCGAGAACCCGCACCTGATCGTGGTGGGCGACACCGAGAGCGGCAAGACGAACCTGCTGCGGCTGGTCGCGCGGGGCATCACCGAGCGGTACACGCCCGCCGAGGCGCGCATCATGACGGTGGACTACCGGCGGGAGCTGGTGGAGAGCGTCCCGGAGGCGTACCGGCTCGGGCACGCCGTGTCCCTGGACATGCTGCGGGAACTGGTGGACGGGGCGGCGCGGGCGGTCAAGCAGCGGGTTCCGGGCGAGGACATCGCTCCGTCGCGGATGCGGCTGTGCGACTGGTGGCAGGGGCCGCGGCTGTTCATCCTCGTCGACGACTACGACATGGTGGGCAGCGGGCCGATGGCGCAGCCGTTCGCCCCGCTGCTGGACCATCTGGCGCTGGGGCACGAGGTGGGACTGCACCTGGTGGTGGCGCGGTCGTCGGCGGGCGCGGGGCGCGGGCTGAACGAGGCGTTGCTGCGCCGGCTGCAGGAGGTCAACACGCCCGGCCTGTTGATGTCGTGCCCGCCGAGCGAGGGCTACCTCTTCGGGAGCGTGAAGGGGCGGGAGCTGATTCCGGGGCGGGCGATCCGGATCGCCCGCCGGAAGACCCTGCAGGTGCAGACGGCGTTGGTGGAGGACCCGTCGTGACGCGTCCGTCCCCCACGGGTGAGGACCGGTCCCCTGCGGGGCCGGCCTCCTGCGGGTGCGGCGCGGCCCGGGGCTCGCGGGGTGCGCCGCGCCGGTGCGGGCCGGGGGTGGTCGCGCGGCCCGGCGCCCGCGGGGTGCCGTCGCGTCCGCCCTCCCCCGCTCCCGGCTCCGTTCGAGCGGGGGGACCCCCGTCGCCCGCCCGTGTCGCCCCGCGGCACGACCGTCCGCGGACCGCGGCGGCGCCGGGCGGGCCGGCGCGGGCGGTCACGGTGACGTCCCCCTCAGGGAGCGGTCGGGGGACGCCAGTTGCGGGTGCGGCCCCGGGGGACGACCGCGGCCAGGGCCGCGAGCAGGAGCACCGTCGTCAGGCCCGCGGCCGCGATCGTCAGGGAGCGGTCGTGGGGAGTGGGGTCGGCGGCGGGTGGCATGTGTGCGGGGGCCGGGGTCGGCGCGACGGGCTCCGTGCCGTCCTGGACCAGGGACAGGGCCGCGTACGGGTCGAGGCGGGGGGTGTCGGCGGGGTAGGCGGTGTCCAGCAGCCGGCGGGTGACCTCCGCCGCCGTGAGGTCGGGGTGGTAGGCGCGGACGAGCGCGGCGGCGCCCGCGACGACCGCCGCGGCCAGCGAGGCGCCGGAACCGATGTAGTGGCCGGAGCCCCCGGGGCCGACGCTGACCATCGCGCCGCCCGGCGCGGACAGCTCGGGCTCGTGCGCGGGCGGCGCGTTCTCCTGCCGTACGCCGCCGGGGCCGAAGTCCACGACGGCGAGCGCGCCGGGCACCGCGGCCGGCCAGTACGGGCCCTCGGGCATCTCGCCGTCGGGCCCCTGCTCCTCGCGGGGCACGGCGTCCGGGGCGGCCGGGGCGACGACCAGTGCGTCGTTGCGGGTGGCGTGGGCGACGGCCGCGGTGAGTTCGGCCTCGCCGGTGCGCAGGGCCTGGCCGACGTAGATGACCCGTGCGCCGCGGTCCGCCGCCGTCCGGATGCCGGCGGCCACGCGTTCCGCGGAGGGCACTCCGCGGTCGTCGGTGCCGGACAGGGCGAGGATCTCCGCCTGCGGGGCGACCCCGGTGATGCCGCTGCCCGTCACCGGTGCGGCGGCGATCAGGCCGGCGGCGAACGTGCCGTGGCCCACGCAGTCCTCGCCCGCCCCGCCGACGGACTCCACCCTGCCGGACAGGCCGGGGACGCCGGGGGCGACACCGGTGTCGACCACCGCGACGGTCACCCCGCCGCCGCGGGAGACCCGCTGGGCCCGGGACAGCCCGAGCGCCGTCTGCGACCACGCCGCTCCGGTGGCCGTCTGCCCGGAGGCCCCGGTGCACGGGTTGCCCTCGCCGAGCCGGACGGGCAGCGGGGGCAGCAGCGTGGCCCCCGGATCGTCGGCGCCGGGCCCGGCCGACGACGCGGCGGGGGCGGCCGGGGCCGCGAGGGCCGGTCCCCCGGTGACCGGCAGGACCACGGCGATCGCCAGCACGAGGCCCGCACTCCGGCGTTTCATGACATTCCGCATGAGGCGCATGATATGCACACAACATGTACGGCGTACAACGCCAACTACCGCACAGCACAAGGAGGTTCGAGGCGTGGCACGTCACATACTCACGGTCGGCCCGGAACGGTCGGACGGCTTCCAGACGATCGGTGAGGCGCTGGCCCATGCCCGTACCGGGGCGGTGGTCCGGGTCCGTCCCGGCCGCTACGCCGAGAACCTCGTCATCCGGCACCGGGTGACGATCGTCGGCGAGGGCGAGCCGGGCACCGTCGAGCTCTGCCCGCGGGACGGCACCGCCGTCACCCTCATGGCCGACGCCGTGATGCTCAGCTCCCTGACCCTGCGGGGCCGCGACAAGGAGGCCGCGGTCGTGGACGTCCCGGCGGGTCAGGCCGCCCTCGACGGGTGCACCGTGACCGGTGCCGGATGGACGGCGCTGCTGGTCCGCGGCAAGGGCTCGCTGGCCGCCCGCCGCTGCCGGATCGGCAACCCCGGCGGCGCCGGGCTCGTCGACTCGTCGCAGACCGAGAGCATCGTCGAGGACTGCACGTTCGAGAACTTCGGCACCTCCGCGGTGGTCCTCGGCGAGAGCGCCGGACCCCTGATCCGCGACTGCCGCATCCGCGGCGCGCGGGCCAACGGCGTCCTGGCGAGCGGCGAGGCGCGGGGCACCGTGGAGGGCTGCGACATCTCCGGCACCGACAAGCCCGCCATCGCCCTGGAGGGCCACAGCTCGACCCGGGTGCTGCGGTGCGCCGTGCACCACACGTCCGTCGGCCTGCTGGTGAGCAGCATGGCCCGCCCGGAGATCGAGGAGACCTCGTTCGAGTCCATCGCGCAGAGCGGTGTCGTCATCTCCGGCGGCGCCGACCCGCTGCTGCGCGGGTGCGTCACCCGGCGCACCAAGAGCAGCGGACTGCTCGTCCTGGACCGCTCGCGCGGGATCCTGGAGGGCTGCTCGTTCCACGGCTCCACCGAGGCCGCCGTACGGGTCGTCGAGGGCAGCGCCCCGCTGCTGCGGGACACCGTCGTGAGCGACTGCGCCGACACCGCCGGGGCGGTGCAGCTCGCGGACGGCTCCACGGCCGAGTTCGAGCGCCTGGAGGTCCTGGACGCGGCCGGCGTCGGCATCTCGGTGCGCTCCGCCGCCGACCCCCTGCTGCGCCGGGCCCGGGTCACCGGCGCGGGCGGCCACGGCATCGAGTTCACCGACGACGGCCGCGGCCGGCTCGAGCACTGCGAGGTCGAGTCCGCCGGCGGCTGCGCGCTGAGCATCGACGACGACGCCGACCCCGAGATCAGCGACACCGTGCTGAACTCCGCCGCCCGCACGGGCCTCCTCGTCGGCGAACGCGGCCGGGGCACCCTGCGGGACTGCGAGATCGGCGACAGCGCCGACGCCGGGGTCGGCGTGCGGGACGGCGCGGAGGTCACCCTGGAGCGGGTCCGGGTGCACGGCTCGCGGGCCCACGGCGTGCAGGTGTCGCGCGGCGGCCGGGCCGCCCTCACCGCCTGCGAGATCACCGGCAGCACGGGCGACGGCGTACGGATCGACAGCGCCGAACCGGTCGACGTCATCCGGTGCGTCGTACGCGACAACCGCGGCGCGGGACTGCGCCAGAGCCGCGCGAGCGAACGGCTCACGGTCGAGCTGCTGACCAGCGCGGACAACGGCCTGCCGGACAGCTGGGGCGAGTCCGCCGGGACGGCCGGCGAGGACGGCGCCCCGGGCGGGCCCGGCAAGGAGCCGGAGCCCGAGGGCCCGCTGGCCGAACTGGAGTCGCTCGTCGGCCTGGAGAACGTCAAGCACCAGGTGCGCACGCTGGTCAACCTGAACCAGCTCGCGGAGCGCCGGCGCCGGCTCGGCATGCCGGTCCCGTCGATGAGCCGGCACCTGATCTTCGCGGGGCCGCCCGGCACCGGCAAGACCACCGTCGCCCGCCTCTACGGCAGCATCCTCGCGGACCTGGGCGTGCTCAGGAGCGGGCATCTGGTCGAGGTCGCCCGCGCCGACCTGGTCGCGCAGGTCATCGGCGGTACGGCCATCAAGACCACCGAGGCGTTCACCAGCGCGCTGGGCGGGGTGCTGTTCATCGACGAGGCCTACACCCTCACCGTCGAGGGGACGTCCAACGACTTCGGCCGGGAGGCCGTCGACACCCTGCTGAAGCTCATGGAGGACCACCGCGACGACGTGGTCGTGGTGGCGGCCGGCTACTCCGAGCAGATGGAGTCGTTCCTCACCGCCAACCCGGGCCTCGCCTCCCGGTTCACCCGCACCATCGAGTTCGGCAACTACGCGGTGGAGGAGCTGGTGACGATCACCGAGAGCCTCTGCCACCGGCACCAGTTCGAGCTCGGGCCGCTGACCCGGGAGGCCCTCGCCGTGCGCTTCGAGCGGATGACGCGCGACGCGTCCTTCGGCAACGGCCGCGCGGCCCGCGCCGTGTTCGAGGACATGGTGGACCGGCAGGCGTTCCGGCTCGCGGCCATGACCGACCCGGCGGAGAACGACCTGACGCTGCTGCTGCCGCAGGACGTCGGCGACGCGGAGGCGGCGGCCGTCGGCGGCACGGCACAGGACTCCGACGACGCGTCCGACCCGATGGCCGAGCTCACCGCCATGGTGGGGCTCGCCGCCGTGAAGCGGGAGGTCGCCGACCTGGTCAGTCTGCTGACCAACGCCCGGCAGCGGATCGCCGCGGGGCTGCCCGCCCCCCGGATCAGCAACCACCTGGTCTTCAGCGGACCGCCCGGCACCGGCAAGACCACCGTCGCCCGGCTGTACGCCAGGCTCCTGCACTCGCTGGGGGTGCTCCCCCGCGACTCCCTGGTGGAGGTGGCGCGGGCGGACCTGGTGGGCCAGTACGTCGGCCACACCGCCCAGCGCACCAAGGACGTCTTCACCAGCGCGCTGGGCGGGGTGCTGTTCATCGACGAGGCCTACACCCTGACCCCCGAGGGATCGTCCAACGACTTCGGCCGCGAGGCCGTCGACACCCTGCTGAAGCTCATGGAGGACCACCGCGACGAGATCGTGGTCGTCGTCGCCGGGTACACCGAGGAGATGGAGCGCTTCCTCGCCTCCAACCCCGGTCTGACGTCCCGGTTCTCCAAGTTCGTGACGTTCGAGGACTACAGCACGGACGAGCTGGTCACCATCGTGTCCCGGCATGCCGCCGCCTCCGGGTACGAGTGCGCCGACGCCACCGTCGAGGCGCTGCGCGCCCATGTGGACGCCATCCCTCGCGACCGGTCCTTCGGCAACGCGCGGCTCGCCCGGCAGTTGCTGGAGACGATGATGACGAGCCAGGCCCGCCGGCTGGGCGGGCTGGGTTCGCCCAGTCTCGCCGACCTCACCACGCTGCTGCCGGAGGACCTGCCGCCGGCGCGGCGGCGGGAGGCCGCCCTGTGACCCCCTGAAGCGAAGGCGAACGCCCGCCGGTTCGCGCCGGCGGGCGTTCGCCACTGCGCTGTCACGTCCCTCACACGGTGAACCTGACGGCCTCCAGCCAGAACTGCGGCTCCGTCGACCCGCCGAAGATCCAGCCCTTGGGCGACTCGCACGCCAGGCCGCCCCAGTCGTGCTCGCCGAGCTTGTGGTTCTGGCAGACGTTGCCCGACTCGACGCCGATGGTGAAGCCGCTGAGGTTCGGCGCGTCCGCGGCGGCTCTTCCCAGGACCAGGTCGGTCCCGTCGACCGCGCCCGACCACTCGGTGGTCCAGCCGTCCTTCTGGATGAACTCGTTGCCGTTGACCCTCTTCGCGTCCGCCACCGCGATGTTGATGGCCGTGATGGGCCGCCCCTTGCCCTCCTGGCCCGCGGTGGCCCCGTCGCACACGGGGGCCGTCCAGCCGGAGCCCTTCGCGTACACCCGGTAGCAGATGTGCCGGCCGGGGTTCGAGGCGGCCAGCCGCTGAACGGCGTAGGCGGCGGTGTTCGGCGGGAGCTTGGGGGCTGCCGGCGCCTTCACCTGCGCCTCCGCCGTCTTCGGCGTCTCGGCGGGCGTGCTCGCCGGGGCCGAACTCGGCACCGGGTCCGCCTTCTTGACGACGGGGCTCGGCTTGGCGGACGGCTTCGCGGTCGACGGCTGCGGGGTCGGCTCCGCCGGGGCGTAGTCGCCCTTCGGCACCGCCAGGGGCTCCTCCTCGAGCAGCGTGTCGGACCCGGCGGCCACCGCCACGTTGTCCTTCTTCTGCCGCGAGTCGTCCGTGGCCCAGATCAGCAGCGGCACCGCGAGGAGGACGACGCCGGCGATGCCGGCGGCGGCGAGCAGGGGCTTCTTCGGGTTCCCGGACGGCGGTCCGTCCGCACCGGCACCGGCCGCCGCGGTTGCGGTTCCGGCCGCCGCGGTCGCGCCGACCCCGCGGGCCTCGGCGTCCGGGGCGGCCCGGAGAGCGGTGGCCGGCTCTGCGGCGCTCCCGCGCTCCGCTTCCGGCCGCTCCTGCGAGGCGGACGCGACCGGCGCGGTGGCCGTCGCGGCCGGTTCCCCGGCGGCGGGCGCCTCGGGGGCGGCCTCGCTCTCGGGGGTGTCCGGGGCCGGCCGGGCCGTCCCCGCTGCCTCGGGGCCGCCCTCGCCGGGCTCCGGTGCGGCCGTGCGCCGTGCGGCCGGCGCCAGCATCGGGCCGGGGTCGGCCGCCGCCGACCCGAGGGAGACGGCCCTGCGGACGGAGGCACCGCCCGTGCCGTCGGGCCCGTCGGGAGCGGGCGGCTTCTTCTGACTTGCCATCGTTCTCCTAGATCTGTGAGGACTGTGGAGTGGGAACTGGTCGTGCGGTGCGGTCCCCCTCCGCTATCCGTCCTGGCCCACGGGCCCGGAACAGCGCTCCGGCCACTGCGGGTCGTCACCGACGCGGAAGCCCTTGGCGAGCGCCTCCTCGAGGTGCGCGAGGGCCTTGAGGTCCAGCCCGCTCAGTTCCTGCGACCCGTCCATGTAGGCGGTCGCGTTCCCGGGGAGCTCACGCAGCAGCACGACGGACGGGCCCGCGGGCACGGTCCGCACCCCCAGCACCCGGAAACCGGTCCCCGGCACGAAGACGATCTCCTCGTACGGTTCCGAGGAGCCGCCCGGCCGGTCGAGCAGCTGCCGTACCTTGCGCCCGGTGACGGACCAGATCGCATAGCGCACGGGGGCCCCGGAGGGGAGCGCCGAGGCTCCGGCCAGGGCACTGACCGGGGCGGGGTCCTGCAGCAGCGTGCCGGCCGCCGGTTCGGGGCCGTCGGCGCCCCCGCCGCGCAGGGCCACGCCCCGGTAGGAGGGCAGCCGGCGCAGGGCGGACGCCAGGCAGCCGGCGTAGGGCAGCAGGCGCCCCTCGCCGGTGCGCAGGTCCCGGATCACCTCGCGGTGGTGCAACGGCCCTTCCTCCGCGGTGAGGTAGGCGTGCGCGGCGACGAGGTCGGCCCGGGCCGCCTCCAGTTCGTGACCGCGCAGGGCGGGCATCCGGGTGAGCACCCGGGACACGGCGGCGGCGTGCCCCTCCCAGGCGCCGGCCGCGGCGTCCCGGAACGCGGCGCGCTCGGCGGCCCCGCTGACGTGCCCGGGCACGAACGGAAGGGCGGCACGGTCCGGGGCGGGCGCGTCACCGCTCCGGCCCCGCGGTCCCGTCGGCGCCCCGGCACGTACGGCCCGGCCGCCGGCCGCCTCGCCGGCGCCACCGTCCGGCCCCGGACCGCCGGCTCCGGCGCGCGGGCCGGAGCCGGTGCGCGATCCGGCCGCGGAGGCGGGCCGAGCCTCTGGGGCCGCCGGCGCGTCGTCCGACGAGGCGACGGGCCCGGAAGCCCCGGGCCCGGCCCCCGCGGCGGGCCGTCGCTCCGGAAGGGACTCCGAGGACGCCTCGGGCACGGCTGCCCGGCGCCCCGCTTCCCCGGGGCCACCGGCCTCCGGGCGAGAAGCGGGCGGCCCGCCCACGGGCTCCGCAGCGTTCCCGGCCGGCCGGCCGGGAACGTCCCCGTCCGCTCGGCGATCCGGGGACGCAACGGGCTCGGCGCCCGAAGGACCGTTCGCTTCGGCGGTCCCACCGCCCGGGAGGGCGTCCGGGGACGCGACAGGCGCGGACGCCGGTGCCCCGGGCTCGGCGGCCTGCGGATCGGCGGCGGCCGCACCGTCACGGCGTGCCGCTCCGCCGTCCCCGGCAGCGGGCCGGGGAACAGCCGCTCCGGGCCCGTCGGCCGTCCCACCGGGCGGCGGAACCCGACCGGACCCGGCAGCCGAAGCCCCACCCGCGACCGCACCAGCTCCCCGGCCCACCCCGGCACCCGGAACCGCAGGGGTCGCACCCGACCCACCGACCACCCCGCCCGACGGCGAAGCCCCACCGGACCCGGCAACCGAAGACCCACCCGCGACCGCACCAGTCCCCCGGCCCGACGCACCGGACGACACCACCCGCCCGGGCCCGCCCACCCGCGGACCACCCGCAGCCCGGCCAGACCCGAGCCCCACCCCGGCACCCGGCCCGGCGGCGGTCGTACCCGGCTCACCGACCACCCCGCCCGACGGCGAAGCCCCACCGGGCCCGGCAGCCGAAGACCCACCCGCGACCGCACCAGTCCCCCGGCCCGACGCACCGGACGACACCACCCGCCCGGGCCCGCCCACCCGCGGACCACCCGCAGCCCGATCAGACCCGCGCCCCACCCCGGCACCCGGAACCGCAGGGGTCGCACCCGGCTCACGGACCACCCCACCGGGCGGCGAAGCCCCACCGGGCCCGGCAGCCGACGGGCCGGTGGCAGTCCTGCCCGTCCCGGCGGGCGGCAGCGCGGCGGCCGGACCGGGCCCGTGGGCCGCCCGCCCGGGCGGTGGGACACGGCCGGGCTCCGCGGTCGTGACCGGCCGGACGGTCGCCGGGCCGGGGTGCGAGGGCCGGCCGGAGGTGACGTAGCGGATGTTCGGTACGCCGTGTTCCGCGGCCAGGCGGCGCAGGGCGCCGTCGCCCGCCAGGAGTCTGCCGCGGACCAGCAGGGTGGTGCGTGACCTGACGTCGGTCGCGAGGCCCTGCAGGAGACGGGACAGCGCGGGCAGCAGGGAGTCGTCCAACGGCTGTCCCGGCATGCCGAGTTCGACGGAGCACACCTCCGGGTCGACGGCCGGTCCGACCGGCCCGGGGCGGGGCCCGTCCAGTGCCCACAGGGCGAGTCCCGCCCGGGTCACCGTCGCCTGCCAGCGGTCCGTCAGCCGCAGCGTCCCCGGTTCGCCGCCGCCGAGTATCCAGTCGGGCGGCTGGAGTCCGACCGGCCTGGGTATCGGAGCCCGCCCCCGCGAGTCGACCGGCCCGCAGACCACGGACGACACGAACGGCCGCCAGCTCGGCCTGCCGTCCCGCCCGACCAGCGTGGGCCGGGGAGGAGTTCCGGGCGGTGCGTGGTCGTCGAGCAGCGGCAGGCCGGTGAGCACCTCCACCTCGGTTCCCAGCAGGTCGGCGACCGACTGCCCGAGCCGCAGCACATCGCGCCGGCCGCCGGGCGCGAGCCGGGAACGGGCGCGCTCGGCCTCCGGCAGCCCCGCGAGGACGGCGGCCACCTCGTCGGCGGCGACGTCCTCCGCCTGCGGGGCGCCGACCAGCACCGTGAGGCGCTCGAAGTCGACGGGCACGGAGAAGCACAGGTCGTCGGGGGCCGGCCCGGGCGCCTCGGCCGGGCGGATCAGCACGCCCGCCGGGACACGGTCCACGACACAGCCACCGGCCGTGCGTTCGGGCACCCCGTCCAGCGCCTCCTCCCAGGTGGGCGCCGGGGCGCGCCGGCCCAGCCTCCGGGGCCGCGCGCCGGGCGTGAACCGCCACCAGCCGGAGCGGGAGTCGCCGTGGACGAAGAGCGCGCCCCCGGGCGTGATCAGGACGGCCCCGTCCGGAGCCGTCACCTCCAGCTCCCAGGCGTCGGCGATCCTGCGGGCGACGCAGGGCCGGTCCGGCCGGTCGTCACCGGCGCCGGACATGACGAGCCGGACCCGGTCGGTGCCCCGCGCGCGGAGGGAGTCCAGCAGCGCGCCCAGCCGTGCCCAGTGGTCGGCGTCGGGCGCCCCGCCCCCGGCGGCGGAGCCCACGATCACCGTGACGACGTCCCCCTCCCTGCCGACGGCGCCCGCCACCTCGGCCACGACGTCCAGGGGGAACGAGTCGTCCTCGACCGAGCGCACCAGCAGCACGCCGTCGACGTCCTCGACCGGCGGGCCGCCGGTACCCCGGTTCCCGGCGCCGCTCGCGCCGCCTGCCGGGCTCGCCGTGCCGCGGCGGCCCGCACCGGAGCCGGACCTTCGTCCCCGGCCCGGCATCACGGACGACCAGCGGCTCACGCGTCCGTCCCCCGGATCGGGTGGACGGCCTCGGTCAGCACCCGCGCGGTGCGGCCGTCGGCGGCGCCGGCGGGCGGCCGCTCCCCCGCGCCGTCCCGGACCGCGTCGCGCACGGCGTCGGGGTCCAGCAGCATGCTGACCGCGGCCGGGGGGTTCAGATACAGCGCGTGTCCTTCGGGAACACGCGCCAAGAGGTCCTCCACGCCGAGCAGTTCGAAGGCGAAGCGTCCCGCGGTGTGCAGGAACACCGACGAGGTGAACACCGGCACGACCGGCGTCCCGTCCGACGCCGCCGCGCTCAGCGGACCGCCGCCCGGCGCCGTCAGCACGGCCACCTCGCGCCCCACCAGCGCGGCCGGCACCGCCTCGCCGGGCCCGTACCCGGTCGACGCGAGCTGGACGGCGCGGTCCACCTCGTCCTCCGGTTCGGGCCAGCCGAGCGCCCGCGGGGACGGCCGGTACGCGGGGTTGTCCTCCCATGCGACGATCTCGCCGTCGAGACCGGACCGCCACCGGCCGGTCATCGCCCACTCCGGGGGTTTCCCCGCTCCGTTCCACATCGGGTCGACCACCCCCAGCCAGTGGTCCGGGGCGAGGCGGCCCGCCTCACGGATGTCGTCCGGAACGGGCGGGAGCGCCCCGTCCTGTCGGCTCATCTCTGTCCTTGTTCGGTGGATCGGGGCGACGCCGCGGTCCGTGCCGTGTCGCCCGGGTCGTCGTGCCGGAGGAGGTGGCGCGCGGTCGTGGCGTCCGTGACGACTCCGGTGAGCAGTCCGGACCTCAGTGCGGCGCGGGCCGCCCCGGTGCCGCGTCCGCCGGTCGTGACACCGATCAGCTCCGTGACGCCGCGGAGTTCGGCGGCGCTGACCGCGATCGTGCGGGCGTTCAGCTCGGTGGGCAGCATGCGGCCGGCGGCGTCCAGGAGGTGGCCGGCCACCTCGGCGCACGCTCCCGCCTCCCGGAGCGTCTCCCGCTCCCGCTCGGACAGGGCGCCGTACACCGGGGAGTGCGGGGCGTCCCACGCGCCGACGCCGACGACGGCCTTGGTGACCAGGCCGAACCGGTCGAGCGTCTCGGCGGTGGCGGGCTGGCTGCGCAGGACGGCGGCCGTCACCGCGTCGGGCAGGAGGAACGGGGCGTGGAGCGGGAACGCCCCGCCGCCTCCCGCGGCCGCCGTACGGCGGACCGCGGCGATCGCGGAGTCGTGGGCGAGGTCCCGTCCGTGCACCCCGGTCAGCTGGACGACGTCACAGGGCGGCAGCCGGGTGACCGCCTCGCTCAGCGCGTCCGCCACGTGGCTGCCGTCCAGGCCGAGGACGTCGCCCTCCTCGGCGATCTCCGAGAGCAGCCGGGCCGCCGCCGTGCCGAGCCAGCGGTCGCTCCGGCGCCGGTCCGCGGGGGACGCCGTACCGCCCTCGACGCGGGCCAGGTCGACGACGATGCCGTGCCGGAGTCCGAACCGCTCGGTCAGGGCCCGCCCGAGCGGGACGTCGATCTCGGCCGGGACGGTGATGTCGATCCGCACGATCTCGTGGGCCACGGCCGCGTCGAGGAGGCGGGCGACCTTGAACCGGCTGATGCCGAACTCCTTGGCGATCTCCACCTTCGACCGCTGCTCCAGGTAGAAGCGCCGGGCGACGGCGGCGGCGAGGAGTGTGTCGATCGGCGCGGGTAACGCCACCACCTCAGCCGGTTCGGCCATGTCGTCTCTCCGCGCACTCATCGATCGTCAACTTACGTCACTTCTCGCGCTAGTTCATCTGGGTGAAGTGAGCAGCATATGACGGGAAAACGACATCGGAGTGACACCAGAGACCCCGGTGACCGCGGAGACCGGACCCTCCGGTTCCCGAACGGGTCGCCCACGTCAGGGAAGTGAGGGAGCCATTCGGCTCCCCTCCTCCACCCGCGCCTCGGGAGGCCCGTGCCGCGCGGCGTCGACGTGAGCGCGGGGCGGTCCGCGTCGCTCCGGCGGGGGCGACGGGAGCCGGGGCGAGGCCGTGTCGAACCACAGCCGCTCGGGAGTGACCAGGCCCTCGTGGTGCGTCCGGCGTGGTCGCCGCGCCCCACGCCTCGGCGGCGCCCGCCACGGGCGTCGCCTGCCGGCTCGTGGTGCGCAAGAGCGGCATGTGCATCGACGTGCCCGGCGCCTCGACGGCCGACGGGGGCCGCGTTGCAGCAGTGGGGCTGCACGACCAACTCCCCCTGGCAGCAGTTCACCCTCGCGGACGTCGGCAGCGGGCGGTGCCGGATCAGGAACGTCGACAGCGGCCTGTGCGTCAGCGACAAGGACGCCTCCACCGCCAGCGGCAACCCGGTCATCCAGGAGACCTGCACCGCCAACAGCAACAAGCAGTGGGCGTTCCGGTCCGTCGGCGACCGCACCTGGCCCGCCGCGGCGGACGGGTTCGCCTCCACCGGCGGCGGGACCACCGGCGGCGCGGGCGGCACCACCGTCACCGTCAGCACCTACGCCGACCTGGTGAAGTACGCGACCGCGAGCGCGGCCTACGTGATCAGGGTGTCGGGCGCCGTCACCGTCACCCCGTACGGTCACGAGATACCGGTGACGTCCGACAAGACCATCGTCGGCGTCGGCACCTCCGGCCAGATCGTGAACGGCGGGTTCTTCCTCGGCTCCGGCGTCCGCAACGTCATCATCCGCACCCTCACCATCCGCGACACCCGCATGGCCGACGACGATCCCGACGACAAGGTCTACGACTACGACGGCATCCAGATGGACACCGCCGACCACGTCTGGATCGACCACAACACGATCGTCCGGATGAACGACGGACTGATCGACAGCCGCAAGGACACCAGTTACCTGACGGTCTCCTGGAACCGGCTCGGCGAGGTCAACAAGGCGTTCGGCATCGGCTGGACGGACAACGTCACCGCCCGCATGACGATCCACCACAACTGGATCCACGACACCAACCAGCGCAACCCCAGCATCGACGACGTCGCCCTGGCGCACCTCTACAACAACTACCTGGAGAACGTGGCGTCCTAACGGCAACCTGTCGCGGGGGTCGTCGAAGACGGTCATCGAGAACAGCTACTTCAAGAACGTGGCCAACCCCTACTACAACGACACCACGGCCGCGTCCCTCACCCAGACCGGCAGCATCTGCGTCAGCTGCACCGGCAAGGCGCAGACCTACGGAACCACGTTCAAGCCGAGCGACCACTACTCCTACACCCTGGACGCGGCAGCCGACGTGCCCGCCCTGCTGGCTTCCTTCTCGGGGCCGCAGGCCACCATCGGCACCTGAGGACGCGGCGGGCGGCGCCGGGTCCCCGGTGCCGCCCGCCGCGTGCGTACCGCGGTCGGCGCGGCACCGCCCGCCCGGCCGGAGGGCCGGCCTCACGCCTGCCGGGTGGGCAGCACCACGATCTGCCGCAGGTTGACGTGCCGGGCACGGCTGCTGACGTACGCGACGACGTCGGCGAGCTCCTGCGGGGACAGTGAGCCCGTCTCCCGCAGCATGCCGTCGATCTCCTCCCGCAGCGCGTCGCTGTCGATGTGCGTGGCCAGTTCGGTGGACGTCAGCCCCGGTTCGATGTTGGTGACCCGCACGTCCCGCGGCCCGAACTCGGTGCGCAGGGACTGGGAGAGGTACGTCAGCGCCGCCTTGGTCGCCCCGTACACCGCGTAGGTGGGGAACGGGACGTGCGCGCCGATGGACGAGATGTTCACGAGGTCCGCGGTACGGCCGGCGGCGGCCGCGCCGACCAGATCGCCGGTGAAGGCTCGGATCACCCGCAGCACCCCGGTGACGTTCGTGTCGATCATCCGCTGCCACTCGTCGACACGGCCGTCGTCGACCGGGTTGGGCAGCATGACGCCCGCGTTGTTGACGACCAGGTCGACGGCCCCGTACTCGGCGTGGATCCGTTCGGCCGCCGCGTCCACCGAAGCGGCGTCGGTCACGTCGGCGGCGACGGCGAGCGCCCGGCCGCCGTCCGCCCGGATCTTCTCCACGATGCCGTCCAGCCGATCGCGGCGCCGCGCCAGCAGCGCGACCCGCGCGCCCTGTTCGGCCAGCAGCACCGCCACGGCCTCGCCGATGCCGCTCGCGGCACCGGTGACGACGGCGGTGCGGCCGGCCAGGTTCTCGTACGGCATGAGTGCTCCTCGGGGGGAAGGCGCCGGGCGTCTCCCGGCGACACCGACCACTCTGTGCCGCCCGGCCGGCGCTGCCCAGGGCTCCCTTTTTCCTGGGTCCGGCAGTACCAGGCTGGGATCCCGCCGGCTCCCCTACGATCGGGTCCATGGACGGCACCCTCGGAGACTTCCTGCGCTCACGCCGCGCTCGCCTCCAGCCGCAGGAGGTGGGGCTCCCCGCACACGGACGGCGCCGCGTTCCCGGCCTGCGCCGGGAGGAGGTGGCCCAGCTGGCCGGCGTCAGCGTCGACTACTACATCCGCCTCGAACAGGGCCGCGGCCCCAGCGTCTCGGGCGCCGTGCTCGACGCCCTCGCACGCGTGCTGCGGCTGGACGAGCAGGAGCACGCCTACCTCCACGCGGTGGCCCGGCCGTCCGGGCGACGCAGGAGCCGCCGGGCCGCGCCCCTGGTCCGGCCCGGCATCCAGGCCCTGCTCGACAGCATGCACCACACCCCCGCCTTCGTCCTCGGGCCCGCCATGGACGTCCTGGCCTGGAACACGCTGGGCGACGCCCTGAACGGCTTCAGCCGTGTGCCGCCCGCACGGCGCAACGTCGTCCGCCAGCTGTTCCTGGACCCCGACAGCCGCGTCTTCTACCCCGACTGGACGGCGGTCGCCGCCCAGACCGTGGCCAACCTGCGGCTGAACGCGGGCACCCGCCCCGACGACCCCGCCCTGCGCGAACTCGTCGGCGAACTCTCCCTCGAGAGCGAGGACTTCCGCCTCCTGTGGGCCGACCACCAGGTCAAGGCGTGCGCGTACGGCGCCAAACGCGTCCACCACCCCGTCGCGGGCCGGCTGACCCTGCCCTACGAGTCCCTGTCGGTCCCCGCGGAACCGGAGCAGACCCTCGTCGTCTACACACCGGAGCCAGGCTCGGAGACGGCGCAGCGACTGGCCCTCCTGGGCAGCTGGGCCCCGGCTCACACGGTCTGAAGCCGCCGGCACGCGCAGGCCCGGCACGCACGCCGCCGTCGCCCCGGCGCCCGCTCCGTTCGGCCCGCGGAGCGCTGCACGGGAGGCCGCCGGCCCTCGTTCGTTCACGGGGCCACTGTGCCTCGTACTGCCCCGTGCCACCGAACGGTTGTCCGGGGCGGTGCGGCGTGGCCGGCCGCCGAGGGGGCCGGTTCCGACGGCGCCGGCCAAGACGGGCGGGAGTGGTCGCGGACATCAAGAACAGGTGGTCGTCGTCGCTTCCGGACCAGCGCTCCTGATGTCCGCGGCCGGTGCCGACCGCAGCACCGTCATGACCTGCCGCCCGGCGGCTAACGCCCGGGGCGGCGGGCCTGCTTGCGCGCTTCGTCCGCCGTGCTCCGGGCGGACCGGCGGGTCTGCTCGGTGACCTGCCCGGCCTGCTCCCTGGCCTGCTCCCCGGTCGTGCGGGCGGCCTCGGCGGCGGTGTCCTTGACCTGCTGGGCCGCCTGCCGACCGGCTTCGGTCGCGTCCTCCTTCAACTGCTGCGCGGACTCCGTGGCCGCCTGCTTGACCGGTTCCAGGGTGTCGCCCGCACGGTCGGCGATCCGCGTCGCCGCCTGCTGCTCGGCCTGGGAGGTGGGCAGCAGCGACGCGGTCAGCAGTCCCGCGCCGAAGGCGATGAGCCCCGCGGCCAGCGGATTGCCCTCCGTCTGCCGGACGGCTTGCTCCGGGGCCTGCCGTACGGCCTCACCCGCCTGCTCGGCGCCGCGGCGGGCGACGTCGGTGACCTTGTCGGCGGCCTGCCGCGCGCTGTCCGCGGCCTGCCCGGTGGTGTCCTGCACCGAATGGGCGGCCTGCCGTGTGCGGTCGGCGGCCTGGTCGGTGATCTCCGAGGCGGTGCCCATCACCCGCTCCCTGATCCCGGACAGTGTGCCGCGGACCCGCCGGGTACGCCGCCGTACCACCTGGCGGGGGCGGGCGTGGTGAGCCAGCCGGGAGACGTCCTCGGACAGCCTTTCCCGGGTGGTTTCGATGTCGGCCCTCACCTGATCGGGTGCCGTGCCCATTGCGCGTCCTCCTTCAGCGTGTCGATGGTCTGTTCCGGCTTCGATACGGTCCGCATGCGGTCACGGCCCCTGCGGTACAGGACGGCGCCGATCACCGCCCATATGGCGGCGACGATGAGCGCGGCCCAGCCGAGGTCCATGACGTTGGCCAGGGCGAACATGGCCGCGAGCGTGAGGAGCAGGGCCACCATGTAACCGGCGAGTCCGGCTCCGCCGTACATCCCGGCGGCCTTGCCGGCTTTGGTCGCCTCCTGCCGCACCTCGGCCTTGGCCAGTTCCACCTCCTGCCGGAACAGCTGCTGCACGTCCGACGTCACCGTCGCCAGCAGGACCCCCACCGACGTGTCCTGCGGATCCTGTCCCGGCTGCTGCGGGGACCGCGGCGAGAACGAGGACATCTCATGCCTCCCGGTAACCCTGCGGGTCAGGCGCTACGGCGTCCCCGGGCAGTCGCTGCTCACCCTGCGCCGACGGGGGCGGTGGGGCGAGAGGCTGCCCGACGGGCGGGGCGAAGGGCTGTTCGACGGGTGGGGGCGGGGCGAGGGGCCGCGTCGACGGACTCGGACCGCCGCCGGCCCTGCTGCCCGCCTTGGCGAGCCGGCCGGCCGCGAACCCGGCCAGTACCGCGCCGCCCAGAAAGGCACCCGGGCGTCGGCGGGCGAAGTCCTTCACGTCGTGGACCAGGCCTTTCACGCCCCGCTCGTCCATGTAGTCGGCGGTGCGGCGACCGCGGTCGGCGGCCTGCGTCACCAGGCTCTTCGCCGGGGAGTCACCCTTCGTGTGGTCCGCGAGATCGGCCAGGTCGTCCGCCCACTGCCGCAGGGCATCCGCCCCGCGCTGCATCTGGCTCTCCGCCTGCTCCGTCACCCGCTCACGCAGGTCACCGGTCACCGCCCCGGCCTGCTGCCTCGCTTCACCGGCCAGGGCCGCGGCCTGCTCGGCGGCCGTGCCGGCGACCTCGCCCGCGGCCTCCTTGACCTGCACGGCCGTGGCCGACGCCTCCTGTTTCGCCGTCTGTCCGGTCTGCTGGGCACGCCCGGCATGCACGTTCGCCGTCTCGCTCATGAGTCCTCCTCGCAGCGCCGCCCCGTGCCTCTCGGTGAGGCAGCAGGACCGTCCGCTTCGTCGGTACACGCCCCCACCGCTGGGCGGAGCAGACCGGGAAACGTCACGTCACCGGCCCTTCGAGCCCAGCCCCCTCTCTCCCTTCCTCGACTAACCATGACCGGAGCACAAAAACAGCAAATGCGGCAGGAAAAGGATTAATCGGACTCACGTGGAGGCATGGGCTCCTCGTGAGCGCGCATCGTGTCAGGAGCTGCTGCGGGGCCCTACGCCCCGTCCCGGCTCGCCGCCCACCGGCCCGCGACCGCGGCTCCCCTCACAGGGCGCCGGGTCCGTCGGCGCACAGTGCGTGGTCGATCAGGGTGCTGGCCGCGTTCTCCTGCTCCAGGATGTGCTCCGGGGTGTCGCCGCGTGCCTCGGACAGGGAGACCACGACGCTTCGCCCGCCGTCGTCGGTGACGCCGTTGAGGGTGATGTAGCCGCCGTCTCCGCCCTCGTGGCTCCAGTAGGTTCCTCCGCAGCTCAGGGGACGTTCGACCAGGCCGAGCCCGTACCGCCCGCCGGGCCACAGCTGTTGGACCTCGGCGCTGACGGGGACGGTCCGCTTCATCTCGGCCAGTTGCCGCGCCGGGAGCAGGCGGCCCGCGAGCAGCGCGCGGAGGAAGGCGTTCTCGTCCCGCGTGGTCGTCACGAACGAGAGGTTCTCGTGGTCCACCGGTATCTGGTCGGTGACGTCGACCCGGGAGCCGGGACCGAAGAGCTGGTAGGCCCGGGCGTGCGGCCGGGGCAGGGTGGGTGACGTGCCCGTCCACCGGGTCCGGTCGAGGCCGAGCGGGCGCAGGACGCGGTCTTCGACCTCCTGGTGGGCGGGGTGGCCGGTGACCTTCCGGATGACCATGCCGAGCAGGACGTAACCGGTGTTGGAGTATCCCCAGCCCTCGCCGGGCGGGAAGTCCGGCGCGTGGGCCATGGCGCGCGCGACCAGCTGCTCGGGGCTGTGGATGTCGTGGCGCTGCTGGTAGTACTCCCGCGGCGTGGTGTATCCGGGCAGGTCGTCGTGGATGCCGCTGGTGTGCTGGAGGAGTTGGCGGAGGGTGATGCGGCCGCCGTCGTTGCCGTTGCCCCGCACGACTCCCGGCAGCCGGTGGTCGACCGGTTCGTCCAGGGACAGCCTGCCCTCGGCCTCCAGTTGGAGGACGACGGTGGCGATGAGCGTCTTGGACGTGCTGGCCATGCGGAAGTAGCCGTCGGAACGGACCGGGCGGCCGGTGTGCAGGTCGGCGGTGCCGCTGGTGGCGACCGACTGCCGGCCGTCGGGCGCGACGGCGCGGGCCTGCACACCGCTGACACCGAGGGCGTGGATCGCCTCGGTGTCCCGGCGCAGCTGTTCCAGGGTGGAGGAGCCGGCGGGCCGGGCGACGGCGGTGGCCGCCTCCGCGGCGAGCAGCGTGGCGACACCGACCGCCAGGGCGAGGCGCTTCCGCAGGTGTGACGTCATGGCTGCACGCTATGGTCGCCCCCCGACGGGGCACGATCCGGTGCACCCCAGCATCCGCCCGGGGGATGTCCCCCGGCGCGGGCCGCTCGTCGCTCCGGCGCCGACCCGCCGGCCGCGGTGTGACGGTGTGCCGCTCCGCCCGCCCCGGCACCCGCGGGTGCCGGGGGGCGAGGGGCACGTCGGCGGGGCCGGGCGCCCCGGCCGTCCGCCGCCACCGCGCGCTCGGGTCCGCGCTCCCCCGCCGCTGCGGCCCGGCCTCGGGGCGCCGACGAGGTCCGCCCGGCTCGCCGCCCGGCTCGCCGCCCGGCTCGCCGACCGGCTCTCCCACCGGTCACGAAGCGGTGCTCGCGGCGAGGGACCGGAGCAGGGCGTGCTGGCGGCGGACCTGGTCGCGCCCCCGGTAGGGTTCGCGCCGGCCCTCGTACTCGCTGGAGAGCCAGCCCTGCCAGCCGGCCGCCCGCAGGGTGGCGACGATGCCGGGCCAGGGCACGTGCAGGTCGTGGAGCCGGTCGTCGATCTCGAAGAACTTGGCCTGGATGAAGTGCACGTGCGGCAGCACGTCGACGAGGTCGCTCATCGGGACGGCCAGCGGTTCCAGGAACGACGGGCGCTTCTTGCCCTCGAAGCCCTCGTGCCCGTCGTCGACCGGGGCCGTCTGGAAGATGCCCGTGTCGATGAGCAGCTTGAAGTGGTCGCTGCCGGTGCGGTCGATGAAGTCGAGGTACGCCTGGGTGACCGGGTGCTTGATCGGGGTGGGGCTGTGGATCTCCGGGCAGATGACCACGTCGAGGTCGGCGGCGAGACCGAGGACCCGCTCGACGGCGGGCCGCCAGATCGGGTGCGGGTCGAGTTCGGGGGTGACGACGCCGAACTTGGGGCGGATCGAGGTGAAGCCGAGCAGCTTCGCCAGGCGCAGGTCGCGTTCGAGCTGGGCCCGGCCTTCCTCGGCGGTGAGGTCGCGGTCGCGCCACATGGCGGTGTCGACCCAGGAGCCGAAGTTCGTCGGTGTGAGCCCGTACCGGTCCAGGAGCCGGTGCCAGGTGTCGATCCAGGCCGGGTCGGGGTGCGGGTAGCCGGGGATGTTGCCCTCGCCGAGGATCTCGATGCCGGTCGCGCCCAGGTCGGCGATGTCGGCCATGGCGTCCTCCAGCGTCATGGAGGTGCAGAGGTCGCCCGAGTAGCTGTAGAGCGAGACGCCGTAGCGCAGTCCGGGCGTCGCGTCGCCCCCGGGCACGATCGTGGCCGTGGCGGCGGAGCGGAACACGGACGGGCCGGCGACCTCGGGGATGTAGGGCCGGCGCAGGTGGACGGCGACCTCGACCTGGTGGGTGCCGGCGCCGAGGCCGCCCGGGTGGGGGACGAAGAGCGTGGCCGGCTCGTCGAGCTGCCACCGTACGTCCGTGGAGGCGCGCAGTTCGTCGAGGGTGAACGTGCGGCCCTGGAGCGTCCAGCGCTGCGCCTCGCGCGGGAACGCCCGTCCGTCGACGGTCACGTCGGCACCGTCCACGAGGCTTCCGGCGACGCCTCGGTAGTTGGGGTTGCGCAGGAGGAGCTGGAAGCCCGTGACCTCGGTGCCGTCGGTCGTGTTGCGGAAACCGCGCTGCTGGATGATCGGGCGTTCGAGCATGGACGTCGTCCTTCGTCGCTGGGTGGGGCTGGCGGGTGGTGGTGGGGGGTGGGGGGTGGGGGGTGGAGGGGGCGGTCACGGCCGTGCGGGGCCGACCGCGGGCGGGCCGCTTCCGTGCGGGCCGGCCGGGGGATCGGGCAGGGCGGGCCCCGGCCGGGGGATCAGGCGGGGCGCTTCTCGAGGTCGTAGAGCCTCATGAAGGCCGCCTGCACCAGGCACAGCACGGCGGGCAGGCCGACGAAGGCCCACTCGATGGCCTGGCCGGCCTGGGCGGAGACGTGCTCCGCGCGGTATCCGCCCCAGCTCAGGGCCCAGGCGAACAGGGCGCCGCCGAGCGCCGTGCCGACCTTGGTGGCGAAGCTGTATCCGGCGTACAGCAGGCCTTCGTCCCGGCTGCCGGTGAGGACCTCGTGGTGGTCTACGGTGTCGGAGACGAGCGCCGGGGCCGCGACCAGGCCGAAGCCGCCGAGCAGGTTGGCGAACAGGAAGACGGCCAGGAACGCGGCCGGCTGTCCGTCCAGGAAGAACAGGCTGACGTACAGGAGTGCGGTGGCGGCGAGGCCGAGGTTGATGCCGCGGCGCTTTCCCGTGCGGCGCAGCACCCACGGGGTGACGACGGATCCGGCCAGGGCGGAGAGCGAGAACGCCAGCAGGATGTAGCTCGTGGCCCAGGCGTCGTCGAGGACGTCGCGGGCGTAGTAGACGGCGCCGGCGGTGATGACGCCCAGGCGCACGAAGGCGACGAGGGAGGCGGCGCTCACGCCCAGCCAGTGGCGGTTGCGGGGCAGCGCCGCCAGGGCGCGCCGGGTGGTGACCTCGCGCGGGGCCGGCGCGGCGGGGCGTTCGCGGCACAGCAGGGCGACGATCCAGTACAGCAGCGTGCCGGCCGCGCCGAGGACGATCGCCATGCCGGTGAAGCCGCGGGCCCGGTCGGCGCCGCCGAGGGACGCGACGAGCGGCATGACGGCGAGGGAGACGGTGATCAGTCCGAGCGAGGCGCCGACGAACCGGTAGCCGCTCATCTTCAGGCGGGTGTCGGCGTCGTCGGTGAGCATGGGCAGCATCGCGCCGTAGGGGACGTTGACGAGCGAGTGGCTGATGCCGACGACGACGAAGGTGCCCGCCGCCCAGACCGCCGCGGTGGTGCCGCTGCCGGGTGAGGTGAAGGTCAGGGCGAAGGCGGCGCCGAGGACGGGTGCGGCGAAGATCAGGTAGGGGCGGGCGCGGCCGAAGCGGCTGCGGGTGCGGTCGACGGCGAGGCCGACCAGCGGGTCGATGACCGCGTCGGCGACGCGGCCGATCAGCAGGATGGTGCCGGCGGTGGCGGCGGTCAGCGCGGCGACGTCGGTGTAGTAGTACAGCAGGAAGGCCGTCAGCGTGGTCCACGTCAGGTTGGACGCCAGGTCGCCGAGCCCGTAGCCGAGCTCCGCGGTCCGGGTCAGGGGAGGCCGCTCGGCGGCGGGTGGGGTGGCCGTGTCGGCGGCGGGTGAGGGAACGGCACTCATCGTCGAGTCCTTCGGGAGACAGAGGGCGTGCCGCCGCGACGCGCAGAGGGCGGGAGACGGTGGGCGGCTGCCGATGACTGCGGGCGGGCCTCGTCCGGAGCCCGCTCGCTGTCGTCGGAACTTATGCACGCCATCAACAGAAGTCAATGGCCGTGAGCGCTTCATATGCCCGTCATAGCCATTGCCGATGATCGGGTGCGGGCCATCCGCGGCGGCGGCCCCGCAGCCGCCGCCGTCGCACCGCTCGCCGGTCCGCCGGCCCGCCGACGGCTCAGACGCCGCCCACCAGACGGTCCGGCTCCACCGCCGAGGGCCGCCCGCCGGGCGCCCAGGCGGCGAGCGCGTCCGCCGACAGCAGCGCGTCGACGGCGAGGTGGGCGCCGCCCGCGACCCCCGCGGCGCCGCCGGCCGCCGAGGCCCGGACGGCCAGGTCCGCCGAGGCCAGGGGCAGGGCCCGGCTGCGCACGGTGTGCTCGACGACGCGCAGGAAGGTGTCCCCGCCGGTGACGGCGCCCCCGCCGAAGACCAGGACGTCGGGGTTGTAGAAGTTCACCAGGGCGGCCATGAGGCTGCCGATGCGCTCGGCGGCCCGGGCCACCGCGGTCAGGCACCAGGCGTCGCCCTCGACGACACCGCGCCCGATGTCGGCCGGAGTGATCTCCCCGGTGGCGCGGTGCACGTCGGCCAGGAAGCGGCTGCGGCCCTCGTGCACGGCGGTGACCGCGTCCCGGGCCAGCGCCCAGCCGCCCGCGAGCGCCTCCAGGCAGCCCGTGCGCCCGCACCGGCACATCACGGAGCTGTCCTCCAGGACACGGGCGTGCCCGATGTCGCCGGCGGCGCCCTTGCTGCCGCGGTGGACCCGGCCCCGGCTCACCACGCCGGCCCCGATGCCGGTGCCGGCCTTCACGAAGATCATGTGCTGCTCGTCGTCCAGGCCGGTGGTCCTGGCCTCGCCGAGGGCGAGCAGGTTGGCGTCGTTGTCGACCCAGACGGGGACCCCGTGGCGGCCCTGGAGCCGGCCGCGGACGTCGAAGCCGTCCCAGCCCGGCATGATCGGGGGCTGCGAGGGCCGCCCCGTCGCGAACTCGACCGGGCCGGGCACGCCGATCACGACGGCCCACAGCCGCCCCCGGTCGCGCCCCTCGAGCAGGTCGTCGAACTGCTCGTCGAGGAAGTCGAGCGTCTTTTCGGGTCCGCGGGCGACCGGCCACTCCAGATGGCGGTGCTCCAGCACCGCCGCGTCGAGGTCGGTGACCGCCACGTCCAGGGCGGCGGCACCGAGGACGGCCGACAGCACGAGCCCCTCCTCGGACCGGAAGCGCAGCCGCCTGGGCGCGCGGCCCCCGCTGGACGGGCCGACGTCGGCGTCCTCCAGCAGGCCGAGCGCCATGGCCTCCTCCACCCGCTGGGAGATGACCGTGCGCCCCAGCAGGGCGGTCGCCGCGAGCTCCGGACGGGTGCGCGCCCGGTTCCGGCGCACCAGGCGCACGACGGTGGACAGGGCCTCGTACTGATCGATGGCGGTGGGCGGTCGGCGTGACATGCCGCCATCATTCCGCACTTCCGCCGGGAGGGAGCACAGGGTTGACGACTTTTGCATGTGGCGTGCAATAGTGCTGTCGTCAACGCTCCACTCGAGAAGCCGGAGGCTGCCATGACGCAGCAGATGCGGGCCGCGATCGTAGGGACCGGATTCATGGGATCCGTGCACGCCCGCGCCGTCACCGCGGCGAACGGCCGGGTGCGGCTGGTCGCCGGCAGCTCCCCCGCACGCGCCCGCGACCTGGCCGCGTCCGTCCCCGGCGCCCGGCCCGCCGACTTCGACGACGTCCTGGCCTCCGACGTGGACGTCGTCCACGTCTGCACGCCCAACCACCTGCACCACGACATGGCCCGACGGGCGCTGGAAGCCGGCAAGCACGTGGTCTGCGAGAAACCCCTGGGCCTGACGGTGAAGGAGGCGGCCGACCTGGCCGACCTCGCCGACCGCACGGGCCTGGTGGCGACCGTCCCGTTCGTCTACCGCTTCTACGCCTCCGTGCGGCTGGCGCGCTCGCTGATCGCGGCCGACGCCCGCGGTCCGTGGCTGCTGCACGGCTCCTACCTCCAGGACTGGCTCGCCGCCCCCGACGCCGACAACTGGCGCGTGGACACCGCCCGCGGCGGCGCGAGCCGGGCCTTCGGGGACATCGGCATCCACTGGTGCGACCTGATGGAGTTCGTCACCGGCCGGCGCATCACCGCGCTCCAGGCGACCCTCGGCACCGCCCACCCGGTGCGCGCGGGCCGCCCGGCGGCCACCGAGGACGGCGGCGTGATCACCTTCCGGACCGACGGCGGGGCGCTGGGCTCCCTGGTCATCAGCCAGGCCAGCGCCGGACGCAAGAACCGGCTGTGGTTCTCCTTCGACGGCCCCGACGCCTCCTACGTCTTCGACCAGGAGCACCCCGAACGCCTGTGGATCGGCGGGACGGACGCCGACCGCACGCTGACGCGCGACCCCGCACGGCCCGGAGGCCGGCCGCGGGCGCTGCCCGCCGGGCACCCCCAGGGCTACCACGAGTGCTTCGCCGACTTCGTCGCCGACACCTACGCCGCCGTCCGGGGCGACATCCCCGACGGCCTGCCCACCTTCCGGGCCGGACTGCGCGCCGCCCGCCTCACCGAGGCCGTGCTCGCCTCCGCCACCGACGGCTCCACCTGGACGGAGATCCCCCGATGAAGCTCGGAATGCTCACCGCCTGCCTGCCCGGCCGGCCGCTGGAACGCATCGCCCCCTGGGCCGCCGCGACCGGCTACGAACGCCTGGAGGTCGCCGTGTGGCCCGCCACCGGCGGCCGCGCCTTCGAGGCCGCCCACATCGACGTCGCGCACTTCCACGCCGGGGAACGCGAACGCGTACGGAAGGTGCTGCGGGAGACCGGGCTGGAGATCTCGGCCCTGGCCTACTACGAGAACAACCTCCACCCCGACCCCGCCCGCCGCGCGGAGATCCGCACCCACCTCAAGCACGCCGTGGACGCCGCCCAGGCCCTCGACGTGCCGTACGTCGGCACCTTCGTCGGACGCGACCCGACCCTCAGCGTGCCGCAGAACCAGCGCGAGGCCGAACGCGTCCTGCCCGAACTCGTGGACTACGCCGGCGAACGCGGCGTACGGCTGATCATCGAGAACTGCGTGATGGAGGGCTGGCACCCCGACGGCCACCCGGGCAACATCGCCTACTCCCCCGAGCTGTGGGAGTGGATGTTCTCCCTCGGGCTGTACCTCAACTGGGACCCCTCCCACCTGATGTGGCTCGGCATCGACCCGCTGGCGACCATCGCGCCGTACGCCGACCGCATCGTCCACGCCCAGGCCAAGGACATCGAGATCGACCCGGTCGCCCGCAACCGCTACGGGTTCTTCGGCACCACCGCCAAGAACGGCGACCCGTGGGCCACCGGCTGGTGGCGCTACCGGGTGCCCGGCCGCGGCCAGGTCGACTGGGCCCGCGTCGTCGACCGGCTCTACGAGAGCGGGTTCACCGGCACGCTCTCCGTCGAGCACGAGGACCCGCTGTGGGGCGGCACCCCGGAGAAGGTCTGCCGGGGCCTGACCATCGCGCACCACACCCTGCGCCCCCTCGTCACCGGCTGACCCGCCCGCCTGCCCGCCACCACCGACCGGAGCCGCCCCATGTCCCTGCCCACCCGTCCCTCCTACGACCTCGTGGTCGTCGGCAGCGGCCCCACCGGCAGCACCTACGTCCGCGAGATCTGCGAACGCCACCCCACCGCCCGCGTCCTGCTGCTCGACGCCGGCCCCCGCCTGACCGACCGGCCCGGCGCCCACGTCAAGAACATCCCCGACCCCGACGAGCGCGCCCGCGCCCAGCGCGCCGCCGAAGGCCCCGGCCCCGCCGGCCGCCCCGGCACCCGCCTGCTCGGCACACCCGACCTGCCCGCGGCCGCCGTCTCCACCAACGTCGGCGGCATGGGCGCGCACTGGACCGGCGCCTGCCCCCGCCCCGGCGACGGCGAACGCATCGGCTTCATCCCCGCCGACGAGATGGAGGCCGACCTCACCCGCGCCGAAGAACTCCTGCACGTCGACCCGCACGCCTTCGACGCGGCTCCCTTCGCGCAGGAGGTGCGCGACCGGCTGTCCGCCCTCGTCGACGCCGGCCGTCCGGCCCACCGCCGAGTGGCCCCGATGCCCCTGGCCGTCACCGCCCGCCCCGACGGCGCCCACGCGTGGAGCGGCACCGACGTCGTCCTCGGTCCGGCCGCGCACGACGAACGCGTCGACATCGCCGACCGCTGCCTGTGCCTGCGCGTCGTCATGGACGGCGACACCGCGGCCGGCGTCGTCGTGCGCGACCTGGTCACCGGTGAGGAGACCGGTGTCGCCGCGCGGGCGGTCGTCGTGGCGGCCGACGCCCTGCGCACCCCGCAGCTGCTGTACGCCTCCGGTGTCCGGCCCCCCGCGCTCGGCCGCTACCTCAACGACCAGCCGCAGATCGTCCACGCCGTCCGGCTGCCCGACGAGGTCGTCGCCGCCCACCGGGCCGTCACCGGCCGCACCCGCGACGAGGACGGCGCCATCGTCCCCCAGAGCGGCGTCAGCTGGGTCCCCTACACCGACGCGCACCCCTTCCACGGCCAGGTGATGCAGCTCGACGCCTCACCCGTCCCCCTCGCCGAGGGAACCGGCGTCGCACCCGGCGCCGTCGTCGGACTGGGCTGGTTCTGCGCCAAGGACATCACCCCCGACGACCGCGTCGAGTTCAGCGACACGGAGACCGACGTCCACGGCCTGCCCGGCCTGCGCGTCCACTACCGCCACACCGACGCGGACCTGGCCGTCATCGAGCGGGCCAAGAGGGCCGTCGCCGAGGCGGGAGCGGCCGTGGGCGTCCCCCTGGACGGCTCCCCCGTCCTCCTCCCCGCCGGCAGCTCGCTGCACTACCAGGGAACCACCCGCATGAGCCCCGCCGACGACGGCACCGGCGTCTGCGACAGCCACAGCCGCGTCTGGAACACCCGCGGACTGTGGGTCGCCGGCAACAACGTCATCCCCACCGCGACCGCCTGCAACCCCACGCTGACGTCCGTCGCCCTCGCCGTCCGGGGCGCCCGGGCGCTCCTCGACCACCTGCGCACCACGGCCGAGCGGGCCCGGACCACGGACCCGACGGGCGTCCGCACCCGCTGAATGCGCGGCGGGAGCCGGTGGGACCCTCCTCACCGGCCCCGAGTCCGCCCCTCACGCGGGAGGGCGGAACCGGCGCTCGGGTCCGGATGCGATGATCGGCGGGACGGGTGCCGGGATCGCGGTCCTCGCCCTCGGCCGGCCGCCCCCACGCGTCAGGAAAGGTGCCCCACGATGACGAGCCGTGATGCCGTCGCGCTCGACGACCCGGTGGGCGAGTCGCTCCGCGGGCACCACGCGCGTCTCGCCCGCCGGCTCGGCCGGGCCGCCACCTACCTGCCGGACGTCGCGACCTTCTCCGCGGTGTCCGCCGAAGCGGACGCAGAGGACTGGACGGACCTCGCCCGGCTGCTCGGACCGGGCGCGTTCGCCGACATGTTCAGCTGCCCGGCGGTCCCGCCGTCGGACTGGGAGCCGCTCTTCGTCCTCGAGGGCCGGCAGATGGTCTGGGCCGGACGCGACCGGCCCGACGGGGCTCCCGCCACCACCGGCGCCGAGGTGGTCGAACTGGGCGCCGACGACGTGCCGGAGATGCTCGCGCTCGTCGCGCGGGCCCAGCCAGGCCCCTTCTGGAAGCGCACCCGGGAACTCGGCGCCTATCTCGGCGTGCGGAGCGGGGGCAGGCTGGTGGCCATGGCGGGCGAGCGGCTCCGGCCTCCCGGCTGGACCGAGATCAGCGCCGTCTGCACGGCGCCCGAGGCACGCGGCCAAGGCCACGCCACCCGCCTGGTCGCCGCGCTCGCCGCGCGCGTCCTGGCCCGGGACGAACGTCCCTTCCTGCACGTGGCCGAAGCGAACACGGGGGCGATCGCCCTCTACGAGCGGCTCGGTTTCGACAGCAGGAAGCGGGTGTCCTTCCGCGGGTACCGCACCCCGGTCTGACGGCACCACCGCCCCGGGGCCGGCGCACGACGCGGAGTCCCCCGTGCGCGATGTCCGGGACACCTCCTGGACATCCCTCGGACCAGCCCGGACCGGACGCGCCGCGTCCGGGACGGCGCACGCCGTTGCCGCGAGCAGGAGTGATCATGCGTCTTTCGCATGCCCTCGCCGGCGCGGGACTCGGCGCGGCACCGGTCGTCGGCGGCGTCCGCGCACCGGCACAGGCGGCACCCGCCGGGCACGACGCGCACGTCGACCTCTGCGTCGACGGCAAGATCGTCGCTTCCGCGTCGTTCATCGGCGTCGGGGACCGGTTCGAGGTGACGAAGAGGTCGTCCCACGGCGGTCGCCCGTACCTCGGGTACACGTACATCCGCACGGACGGGACTCTCCCGGAGGGCACGCACCGGGGTGTCAGCGACATCGGCTCCGCCCTGAAGTTCGACCACGACTTCGGCGAGGGCCGCGAGGTCGCCTTCCGCCGGTGCGTCCGGAACACCCTCGCACGGGACGACTGCACCGACGACGAGGACGGCCCGTGGGAAATCGGCTACGCGTGATCCGCTTCCGGGCCGGGCCGGCCGTCACGGCGAGGGCGGCGGCTCCCTGAGGGACGGATGACGCTCGGCAGGACCGCACGGGCCGTCCACCACTCCGCCCGGCGCGGCTGAGCACCGCCTGTGCGCGCGGGGCGAGCGCCGACGGCACGGCGGCCCCGCATGAGCGGCTGCCGCCCGCCCGCGAGGTCGCCGCGGCGCCCGGCATCGCGGACCGGGCCCGGCGCACCGAGGCCGTGCACGGCCTCATCACCCAGGCGCGCGAACTCGGCCTCACGGACCAGGACTTCCTGGCCGTGGTCGACGGCTGTCCGGCCGGCGCGCCCTCCGGCACGCCACGCACCCCCGGAGGCTGAACACCCGGGAACGCCGTGGGAGCGGCGCGGGCACGGCCGGGGCTTTCGCGTGTACCCGGCCGACGACGCTCGGCACAAAACACCCATGAGGGACGAGCGGCCGGTTTCTCGGCGGCGTTCAGAAAACGTTCAGCAAAAGATTCCGCGGACCGCTTGCGGAAAGAGGGCCGGCCCATTGACGAATGCCGCCGCGGCAACCACCTTTGTGGCGAACCGAATTCCGTTCGACCACGAGAGCTGGGATGCCCATGAGAACGATCCGGCACGGCGTCGCCTTCGCCGTCGCTGTCGCGGCCGTCGCCGCGGCGATCTTCGTCTGGACCGCGACGGAATCCGCGCAGGCATTTCCCCCGACCCCCAAGCAGACGGTCCTGAACTATCTGCGTTCCCTTTCCGGGAACCACATCGTTTCGGGCCAGCACAACAAGGAGCCCGCCTCCGCGCCCGGTCAGTACACGCAACAGGTCAAGGACGTGACGGGGCAGTACCCCGGCCTGTGGGGCGGTGACCTGATGTTCACCGCCACGGACGTGGCCAACCGCCAGCGCGTGACCGACCAGGCGAAGACCGAGTGGGCGAACGGCTCGCTGGTCGCCCTGACCTGGCACGTCTGCCCGCCGACCGGCGGGAGCACCTGCGCGTTCGAGGGCGGCGTGAAGTCGAACCTGTCGAATGCGCAGTTCTCGCAGATCCTCACCGAGGGCAGCGCCCTGAACAACGCCTGGAAACGGCGCCTCGACGAGGTCGTCCCCTACCTCCAGCAACTGAAGAACGCGGGGGTTCCCGTTCTCTTCCGGCCCCTGCACGAAATGAACGAATCGTGGAACTGGTGGGGAAACCGGCCCGGAGCGAACGGCAGTGCACGGCTCTTTCAGATCACCCGTGACTATCTCGCCGGGACGAAAGGGCTGGACAATCTGATCTGGGTCTGGAACGTGCAGGACAATCCGGCGGGCGGCTGGAGCAGTTACTATCCGGGCAGCCAGTACGTGGACGTCGTCTCGCTGGACGTCTGGTACAAGAGCCACCCCAGTTCCGCCGACTACCAGCAGATGCGCGGCATCGCGGGCACGAAGCCCATGGCCATCGCGGAAATCGGCAAAATGCCGACCGCCGCCCTGCTGGACAGCCAGACCCAGTGGGCGTGGTTCATGATGTGGTCCGAGCACCTGCGCGGGAACAACACCAACGCCGAGATCCAGGCGGCGTACTTCCACCCCCGTGTGCTGAACCAGGGCGAGGTCCGGCTGCCCTGACCCCCGCGGGCGGGCGCCGCGCGGCCGGGCCGGCCGGCGGCGCCCGTCACAGCCAGCCGCGCAGCCCGCGCAGGAAGCCGGCCGGATCGTCACGGTGGACGGTGTGCCCGGCGCCGTCCACCGTGCGGACCCGCCAGCCGCGGCGGCTCAGCGCGGTGGCTTCGGCCGGCGGGATCCGCTCGCTGGGGCCGGCGAGCAGGACCAGCGAGGGGACGGACGGGACGTCCGGCAGGCCGGGCAGGTGCCGAAGGGCGGTGACCGATGCGGGGTCCCAGACGGCGAGTGCCTGGTGCTCGGCGGTGATGTCGTCGTCGTGCCAGCCGGGGTGCGCGGCGCGCACCTCCCGCCAGGTGGCGTGCTTGGCGGCGCGCAGGGCGTCCAGGTCCCGGCGCCGGGGCAGCCAGGCGGGGTCGCAGTGGACCGCGCGGGCGCAGCGCAGTGCGGGTACGGCGAGGAGCAGCGCGGCCGAGCCCAGTGAGTGGCCGATGGCGAGGTCGGGGGCCGGGGGCAGGGTCTCGAGCAGGTCGGCGGCGAGGGCGGCGGGGGTGTAGGTCCCGGCCGGTCCGCTGGCTCCGTGGCCGGGCAGGTCCACGGCGACGACCCGGTAGCCGCGGCCGGCGATCGCCGGGGCGACACGCGCCCAGCTGCGCGAGTCCGTCATGATGCCGTGCACCAGGACCGCCGTGCGGGGGCCGTCGCCCCAGACCCGGGTCGCGAGCCTCACGAGACACCGTCCAGGGGCACCCGGGCCCGGTAGAGCACCGCTCCCGCGCCGGACACCGCGCAGGGGGCGCCGGCCGGGACGAACGCGGCGGCACCCGCCCGAAGAGCCGGCCCCGGCTCCAGGCGGGCCTCGCCGGTGAGGCAGAGCAGCACCTGCGGGCCGGCGTCGGTCAGGCACACGGCCTCGACGCCCGCGTCCACGCGCGACAGGGCGAACTCCGTCGCCGGGCAGCCGTAGTGCCCCTCGCCCGTCGTCCCCGTCGGCGTGGGCCGTATGACGGACGGCTCGCCCGGGGTCGGGTCGACGACGTCGCTCAGGAGTGCGGTGTCGATGTGCTTGTCGGTCAGGCCGCATCGCAGCACGTTGTCGGAGTTGGCCATGATCTCCACGCCTGTCCCCCGCAGATAGGCGTGGGGCACCCCCGCCGCCAGGTACAGGGCTTCCCCGGCGTCGAGGCGGACGTGGTGGAGCAGCAGTGCCGCGAGCAGGCCGGGGTCGCCGGGGAAGTCGCCGGCCACGGTGGCGTACGCGGCGGCCGCGGTGCTCCAGGGGCCCCGGGCCGCGGCCAGCGGGGGCAGCGCGGTGGAGACGGCGCGCACCAGGCGTTCCGGGGCGTCCAGGGCTGCGCGCAGTGTGCGCCGGAGGGAGTCCCGCGGCGGTCGGGACCGCAGCAGCGCCGCCCAGCGGTCGAGTTCGGGCACGGACAGCGCGTCCAGCAGGGCGGCCGTACGGGCCGGGTCCCGGAAGCCGCAGAGCGCCTCGAAGGGGCCCAGCGCGCACAGCAGTTCGGGTTTGTGGTGGCGGTCCTTGAAGGTGCGGTGGGGGGCGTCGAGCGGTGTGCCGGCCGCTTCCTCGCGGTCGTGGCCGGCCCGCGCCTGCTCGCGCGTGGGGTGCACCTGCACCGACAGGGCCCGGTCGGCCGCCAGCAGCTTGAGCAGGAAGGGCAGTTCGGGGCCGTGGGCCGCCAGGCTCGCCTTTCCCAGTGCGCCGGCGGGGTCGGCGGCGATCGCGGCGGCCAGGTCCGGGGCGCCGGGCCGGCCGGCGAGCGGTGACGGCGCGGCGGGGTGCGCGCCGAACCACAGCTCGGCCTGGGGTTCACCGGTGGGCTCCTGTCCGAGGAGGGCGGGGATCGCGGTGCGTGACCCCCACGAGTAGGCGCGGACGACGGGAGCCAGGAGGGAGATCGCTGTCACGGGACGCTCCGGGGCGTGAAAGGGCCGCCCCCGGCGGGCGAGGGCGGCGGGGCTGGTGCCGGGCGCGTACGGGGTCGGGGGTCGTGCCCGGCAGGTGGCGGGGACGCCGGTTCGTGGCGGTGGTCGAGCCGCCGCGGGCCGGACCGGCCTCGGGCGGCCCAGCGGGGTGTGCGTCCCGGCCGGGCCGCCCGAGGCCGGCCGGGGCGCCGTCAGTCGGCGGCCCGCGGAGGCGCGCTGCTGCCGCGCGGCAGCAGGACGGGCGTCGCGACCGGACCCGACGGGGGGTCGCGGCGGTGGACGACGTCGAACAGCCGGCGGGTGACGTCGGCGCCGAAGCCGAAGACGTCGTGGCTCATGGCGGACAGGTTCGGATGGGTGAGGCGGCACAGCTGGGAGTCGTCCCAGGCGATCAGGCTGACGTCCCTCGGCACGCTCAGGCCCATCTCGGCGGCCACGGACAGACCCGCGACCGCCATGATGTCGTTGTCGTAGATGATCGCGGTGGGACGCTCCCGGGAGGCGAGCAGCGACCGGGTGGCCCGGGCGCCCTGCTCGCCGGAGTAGTCGGTGGTGACGCTGCGGGCCGGCTCCAGGCCCAGTTCCGCCACGATCGTGTTCAGCGCCGCGGTACGGATCAGGGTGTGGCCGAGTGCCGGGTGACCGCCCACCCGCGCGATCCGCCGGTGGCCGAGGGCGGCGAGGTAGCGCACCGCCTCGTGCACGGCGGTTTCGTCGTCGGTCCACACCGAGGTGAAGCCGCCGGTCAGGGACGGGTGGCCGACCGCGACGGCCGGCAGCCCGATGGTCGCCAGTTCGGTGATCCGGGGGTCGTCGCGCTGGATGTCGACCAGGATGGACCCGGCGATCCTGCGGGACTGCCACCACTGGCGGTGGACGGCGATCTCCTGCGCGGTGTCCCGCACGAGGTGCAGCAGCAGCGAGCACCCCTGCTCCTCCAGGACGGACTCGACCCCGGAGATGAACTCCATGTAGAAGGGTTCGAGACCGAGCTGCCGCGCGGGCCGCAGGACGACCAGACCGACGGTGTCCCCCGCGCCGGTCGCCGAACCGGACAGCTTGATCGCGGCCTGGTTCGGCACCCAGCCCAGTTCGGCGACGGCCGCCATGATCCGCTCACGCGTGGCCGGCGAGACACCGGGGCGGTTGTTGAAGGCCAGGGACACCGCGCCCCGCGACACACCGGCCCGGGCCGCCACGTCCGAGATCGTGACGCGCCGCGGCCGGCGCGCCGCGCCCTCACTCACGGACGCCTCCGGCCCCGTTGACGCAGAACAGCGCCGCACGGGCGGTCCGCGCGTCGGGCCGCGGCCAGCCGGTGACCCGCCACGTCGTGCTCTCGCCGGGCAGGAGCGTCACACGCCCGTGGTCGGTGCGGGCGTCCGCGTGCAGCCGGTCGGCCTGGAGCAGCAGGTCCCGTACGAGCCCGCCGGCCGTCACCGTGACCCGCGCGCCGTCCGCGCCGTCCTCGCTCACCCGCACCTCGTAGGAGGCGGCGGGGTAGGCGAACTCCCGGTCCGGGCAGGCGAAGCGCACCGCCCGCAGGTCTCCCCCGCTCCCGGCTCCTCCCCCGCTCCCGGCTTCGCTCGAACGGGGGGACCCCCACGCGCGGGGGGACCCCCACGCGTCGGCGACCAGGAACTCCCGGCGCGCGTCGCCGAAGCGCGTGACCGACTCCGGCAGCCGCTCCGTCGCCACCTCGCGCCCCGCCGCCTTCAGCGCGACCTCGGCGTGCGCCAGCACCTCTCCGTCCGCCCGGACCCGGCGGACGGTGACGGTCGTCTCCCAGGTCGCCGCGCCCTGGTTGCAGCCCACGAGCACCGGTTCGCCGTCGCGGTCCTGGATCGTCAGCAGCCGGTCGGCGTACAGCCGGCGCATCTCGAACCAGAGGGGCTTGGGCCGGCCGTCGCCGTCGATCGCCGCCCAGGACGTGACGGGCCAGCAGTCGTTGAGCTGCCACAGCACCGTGCCGGCGCACCGGGGCCAGTGGGAGCGCCAGTGCTCGACCCCGGCGGCCACGGCCCGCGCCTGGTTGAGCTGGGTCAGGTAGTGCCAGGTGTCGAAGTCGGCGGGCGGCGGGAAGTGCGGGGCGAGTCCCCGGTTCAGCTTGCCGTTGCCGTCCTCCGCCTTCTGGTGGTGCAGCATGCCGGGGGAATCGGCCGACAGCGGGCGCTCGGACAGGGCTCGTTCCAGCGTGGCGAGCGCCGGCGGCGCCTGCCAGCCGAACTCGGCGACGAACCGCGGCACCGTGGTGAGGTAGTCGGCGTAGTCACGGCGGTTCCACACCTCCCACGAGTGCGCGGTGCCGTGGTCGGGGTCGTTCGGCGTGTGGTCCCAGGACCCCGACCACGGGCTGCCCGCCCAGTACGGGCGCGTCGGGTCCGTCTGCGCCACGACGCGGGGCAGCAGGCCCAGGTAGTACCCCTCGCCCCAGGAGTCGCCCGCCAGCGCCTGCTCCCACTCCCAGTCGGCGAAGCCCCACAGGTTCTCGTTGTTGCCGTTCCACAGCACCAGCGACGGGTGGGGCATCAGCCGGATCACGTTCTCCCGGGCCTCGGCCTCGATCTCCGAACGCAGCGGCTGCTCCTCCGGGTAGGCGGCGCAGGCGAACAGGAAGTCCTGCCAGACCATCAGGCCGAGTTCGTCGCACACGTCGTAGAAGGCCCGGTCCTCGTAGATCCCGCCGCCCCACACGCGCACCAGGTCCACGCCCGCCTCGGCGGCCTGGGTGAGGCGGGTGCGGTAGCGGTCGGGGGTGACCCGGGCGGGGAAGGCGTCGTCGGGGATCCAGTTCACGCCCCGGGCGAAGACCGGGGTGCCGTTGACGACCAGGGTGAAGGCGCTTCCGTGCGCGTCCGCGGACGTGTCCAGGGCGATCGTGCGGAAGCCGATGCGGCGCTCCCACGTGTCGAGGGCCCGGCCGCCGTCGGTCTCGCTCAGCACGACCGTGCATCCGTACAGCGGCTGGTCGCCGTGGCCGCGCGGCCACCACAGTTCGGCGTCCGGGACCCGCACCGTCACCGTGGCGGTGCTCTCCCCCGGTGCGACGGCGACCTCCGCGGAGGCGTCGCCGACGGCGGCGACCAGGCGCAGGGCCCTGTCCCGTCCGCCCGCCGTGCGGTCCAGGCCGACGACGATCTCGGCGACGCCGGTGCCGTCCTCGGCGACGGTGACGTGCGGACGGACCGAGGCCAGCCGGGCCGTGGACCACTGCTCGATCCGCGCCTCGCGCCACACACCGGCCGTCACCAGCGTGGGACCCCAGTCCCAGCCGAACGAGCAGGCCATCTTGCGGACGTGGTTGAACGGCTCCGGGTAGGAGTTGGGCCGCTCGCCCAGCGCGGTCCGCACCGCCTCCGCCTCCACGTACGCGGAGGTGAAGGTCACGTCGAGCGGGGCGGGCCCGTCCGCCAGCAGTTCGGTGACGTCGAACCGGTACGACCGGTGCATGTTGCGGGTGCGGCCCAGCAGCCGGCCGGCGACGCGGACGGCGGCGACCGTGTCCAGGCCGTCGAAGACCAGGTCGGCGCGTTCGAAGGCGCCGTCCCGCCGGGGCAGTTCGGTCGCGTACGTCCAGTCGGCGCGGCCCACCCAGGCCACCTCGTCCTCGTTGCGGTCGAGGTACGGGTCGGCCAGCCATCCCGCCGCCATCAGGTCGGTGTGGACGCAGCCGGGCACCCGCGCCGGCACGACGGCCCCGGCCAGCCCCGGGGGCGCCTGCTCGGGGGTGTGACGGCCGGTGTCCAGGCGCAGCGTCCAGCCCTGGGACAGCGGGGTGCGGACCTTCATGCGGAACTCCTCGTGAGACGTGGTGCGGGGCGCGGTGGACGGGCGGGTCACTTGGTGGAACCGGCCGCGAAGCCGCTGTAGATGAAGCGCTGCAGCGCCAGGAAGACGATCAGGGTCGGCACGATCACCAGGACCGCGCCGGCGGAGATGGTCTCCCAGTGGGCGCCGAAGGGGCCCTTGAACCGGAACAGGGCGGTGGAGATGGTGCCGAGTTCGGGGTCGGGCATGTAGAGGAAGGGCACGTAGAAGTCGTTGTAGACGGCGATGCCCTTGACGATGACGACGGTGGCGACGGCCGGCCGCAGCATCGGGAAGATGATTTTCCGGTAGATCGTCCAGGAGTTGGCGCCGTCGATGCGGGCGGCCTCGTCCACGGAGGTGGGGATGGACCGGATGAACTGCAGGAAGATGTAGATCGAGACGATGTCGGTGCCGGTGTAGAGCAGGATCGGCGCCCAGCGGGTGTTGAAGGCCCCGAGATCGTCGATCACCTGGAAGGTGGCGACCTGTGTGGTGACGCTCGGGACCAGCGCGGCCAGCAGGAAGAGGCCCGTCACCAGCTTCTTCAGACGGAACCGGAAACGGTCGATGGCGTAGGCGCTCATCGAGCCGATCAGTACGGTGCCGGCGGTGGAGACCACGAGGATCAGCGTCGTGTTGCCGAACGCCCTGAGCATGGCGCCCTGTTCGAAGGCCGTCGCGTAGTTGGCGAAGTTGAACCAGTCGCCGGGCGGCGACAGCGGACCGTCGCTCACCGTCTCCGACCGTGTTTTCAGCGAGGTCAGCAGGACGACGCCGAGCGGAACGAGCACCACGGCCGACGCCAGCAGCAGGGAGAGGTACTTCAGCGCGGCGGCGGTCCGCGGCAGTGCGCCGCGGCCGGCGCGGGCCGGGCGCCGGGCGGGGGTGGCGGTGCCGGTGGTCACGAGAGCTCCACCCTCTCCTCGGGGACCAGACGGCGCTGGACCCAGGTGATCAGCAGGATGAGGACCAGCAGGACGACGGCCGAGGCCGAGGCCAGGCCGACCTTGTCGAACTGGAAGGCGAGTTTGACCGTCTGGATGACGAACGTCTCCGTCCCGTTGGCGCCGCCGGTCATGATGTACGGGATCTCGAAGACGGCCAGGGAACCGGACACGGCGAGGAGGAAGCTCAGGCTGATGACGGGCTTGATGCCGGGCGCGATGATGTGCCGGAACTGCTGCCAGCGGTTGGCCCCGTCCAGTTGCGCCGCCTCGTACAGGTGCGGCGGGATCGACTGGATGGCGCCCAGGAACAGCACCATGTTCAGCCCCGTGAAGCGCCACACCGACACCCCGGCCAGCGAGGGGTTGGCCAGGTCCGGGTCGCCCAGCCACAGGTGCTCGCCGTCCACGCCGACCATGCGCAGCAGCGTGTCGAGGGTGCCGTCGGGCTGGAAGAAGTACAGGAACACGAACCCGACGGCCACACCGTTGATGAGGTAGGGGAAGAACAGCACGCCCTTGAACAGGTTGCGGAACCGGGTGTCGAAGCTGAGGACCGTCGCGAAGTACAGGGCGAGCGCGATCTGCACGACCGAGGCGGCCAGGTAGAAGCCGCTGACGAGGAACACCTCGAACCGGGCGGGCCGGGTCACCAGGTCGGTGTAGTTCTCGCCGCCCACGTAGGAGCGTGCGGGGCTGACGCCGTCCCAGTCGGTGAAGCTGTAGCCGACCATCTCGGCCACCGGCAGGTAGGTGAACGTCACCAGCAGCGCCAGGGGGACGGCCAGGAAGAGCCAGGGGGTCAGGGCGCCGGCACGGCGGCGCCCGCCGGTGCGCGGCCGGCCGGCGGCGGACGCGGGAGGCGCGGCGCCCGGTCGGCCGACGGCGTGCGCCGCGGTGCGGGTCTTGTGGACAGCGGTCATCTCATGGTTCCTCGTGGTGGGTTGCCGGTCGGGCGCGCTGAGCGGCGGCGGCACGGCGAGCCGCGGTTCACGGGGTCCCGGTGCGCGCCCGGGACCGGCCTCACGCGGTCGTGGTCCCGCCGTGCCGCGCCACGGTCAGCCGAGGGCCTGCCGGGCCTCGGACCACTTCCCGTTCAGCTCGTCGAAGTAGCCCTCCATGTCCCCGTCGGCCGCGCCGCGGGCGACGTCCACCAGCTTCTGCCGGTAGTCCTGCGCGGTGATGCCGATCTCCGACGCCTTGTTGATCGCGTTGACCCGGGCGACGTTCCTCTGGTGCTGCGGAATCAGCGTGACATCGTTGTCGGAGAACGCCTTGAGCGTGTCGGGCAGCGGGGCGCCCTTCACGGAGGAGATGGATCCTTCGGCGGCGGCCTGGCCCGACTTGGTGATGTACCAGTCGATCCACGCGCGGGCGGCGGTCTTCTTGCCGGAGTGGACGTTGACCGCGTACTGGTAGTCGGGGCGCAGGACGGAGCAGGACTTCCCGTCCTTCCGTGCGGGGAAGGGCATGAAGCCGATGTCGTCGGGGTTCTCGCCGGCCGCCTTCGCCGCGGCCCGCATCTGGGAGATCGCCCAGGAACCGAGCCACATCGACGCGACCTCGCCGGTGCCGATCTTCGCCTTGGAGTCCTCCCAGTTGGTCGTGGTGGGGTCGGGCTCGGCCAGCTTCCTGTCGACGATCGTGTAGAGCAGCTTGTCGATCGCGTACAGGTCCGAGCCCTCGGTCCAGGGCTCGTCCGTCTCGGCCAGGGCGTCGTAGGCGCCGGGGTCGCAGGCGGGGGAACCGATGGCGTTCGTCCAGTTGGTGAGCGGCCAGCCGTCCTTGTAGTTCGTGTAGTACGGGACGGCGCCGGTCCTGGCCTTGATCGTCTCGAGGTCCGCGACGAACTCCTCGGGCGTGGCCGGCCAGTCGGTGATGCCGGCCTTCGCCCAGACCGCCTTGTTGTAGACGAACCCGTTGGCCACGCCGATGTTGGCCAGACCGTAGACCCGGCCGTCCACGGTGGCGTGGTCGGTGTAGTCGAACTTCGCCGACAGGTCGCCGGCCGTGCCCAGGGGGGCGAAGAAGGCGGGGTACTGCTCGACGGAGAGCGAGTTGGGGATCAGCAGGACGTCACCGTAGTTCTCGGTGTTCATCCGGATCTTGGTCTCGCCCTCGTAGTCGGTCAGCCCCTCGAACTTGACCTTCACGCCCGGGTAGACCTTGCGGAACTCCGCGGCGTACTTCTCCAGGGTGCCGTCGGCCAGCTGGTCCGTCCTGTTGGTCAGGACCGTGATCTCCCCCGACACCTTCGCCGGATCGCTCGGAGGGGCCGCTATCTCGCCACTCCGGTCCTCCCCCTGCCCGCTACAGGCCGTGGCCGCCACCATGGCCGCAGCCACCAGCGCCACCCAACTTCTCCGCATCCCCGCCACCTCTCGTCGCGTGACCTTCCGGTGCCGGACCGGGGGATCACCGCGTCGGCTCGCGGTCCCCGGCCCTGACGAGCGCTCAACGTAGACGTGACGTCGCCGCCGTGTCCATAGACCGGTCTAGAGGAATTTCCTTGATTCTCACTGGCCTGACCTGCGACTTTACTAAACCATGACTAAATGGATCGAGACCGTGGACCAGGGCCGGGGGCGATATGCGCCCAGGTGTGGACAACGTTGTCAGCGGCATGGTGGGATGAGGCGGTCTCCCGGTCGGGCCGGGCGCTCCGCCCTTCGGACCATCGACACGATGGGTAGTCGGCCGACCGCCGACCCCGGTCCGGGTGATGTCCTGATAGCCGCGCTCGGTCCGCGACGGGCCGGCGCCCGGTCGCCCCTGTCGGCCGCGACCGGCGCGGCCCGGTCGCCTCCCCGTACAATTTGAGGCCGAACGATCGCGGCCCCGGGGTCCGTGATCCGGCGACGACGTGAGGAGTCACGGTGCCCAGCCAGCGGTCGATCAGCGAGGCGGAGAAGCTGGCCGAGGAGAAGCTCGGCGGCATCGCACTGCGCCGGGAACAGATGGCCGCGGTGGCCAACATCTACCGGGCCGCGTCCGCCGTGCGCCAGCACCTGGAGAACTCCGTGCTGCGCGGCTCGGACCTGACCTGGACCGCCTTCGTGGTGCTGTGGGTGGTGTGGGTGTGGGGCGAGTCCGAGACCCGGCACGTGGCCGAGGAGGCCGGGATCTCCAAGGGCACGCTGACCGGTGTCTCCCGCACGCTGGAGTCGCGGGGGCTGCTGCGGCGCGCCGGTCATCCCACCGACGGACGGCTCGTCCTGCTGGCCCTCACCGAGGAGGGCGAGGAGTTCATGCGCCGGGTGTTCCCGGCGTTCAACGAGGAGGAGGCCTTCGTCACCGCCCGGCTGAGCGACACGGAGTGCCGCGACCTCGCCGACGGGCTGCGCCGTGTGGTCCTCCAGGTGGAGGAGAGCGGCGAGGAGCGGCGCAGGTCGCTGCTGAACGGCGAGAGTCCCACCCCGCGCCGCAGCGGACGGCGCGCCAGGGGCTGACCCGGCGGGGTCCGCCCCCGGCCGTCCTCAGACGGTCCGGCGGGCGGCCCGCACCAGCGCGTCGAAGAGGCGCTGCTGGACCGGGTCCTCGTGCGCGGTGTCCTCGGGATGCCACTGCACGGCCAGGAACCACCCGTCGCCCCCGGCGCGTTCGACGGCCTCGACCGTCCCGTCGGCGGCGCGGGCGGTGACGGTCAGCCCCTCCCCCAGCCGGTCCACGTGCTGGTGGTGGTAGCAGGACGCCTCCGCCTTGTCGGCGCCGGCGGCCCGGGCCAGGGCCGAGCCGGGGGCGAGGGGGACGGGGTGGCGGACGTGGCGGTGGTCGCGTTCCGGGCCGCCCATGTCCTGGTGGAGCGTGCCGCCCAGCACGGTGTTGACCACCTGCAGGCCGCGGCAGACGGCCAGCAGCGGCAGTCCGTCCGCGAGGGCCCGCCGGGCGAGTTCCAGGTCGAAGGCGTCCTGCTCGTCGTCGACGTCGTAGACGGTCTCGTGCGCGTCGGCCGCCCCGTAGCGGTGGGGGGCGAGGTCGCCGCCGCCCGGGAGCAGGAGGCCGTCGAAGCGGGCGAGGCGGGCGGCGACCTCGGCCGGGTCGGCGGTGCCGCCGGGGGCGTGCGGGTGGAGGGTGACGGGCTCGCCGCCGGCCCGCCACACGGCCTCGACCAGGGCGCGGGCGTTGACCTCGGCGGCGTACCGCAGCGCCGAGGTGGTGGCGGAGAAGCGGGCGGGTACGGCGATCAGCGGGCGGTGGGTCACAGCTGGATCCAGGTGGTCTTCAGTTCGGTGTACTTCTCCAGGGCGTGGACGGACTTGTCGCGTCCGTTGCCGGACTGCTTCATGCCGCCGAAGGGGACGGTGAGGTCGCCCTCCTCGTAGCAGTTGACCCAGACCGTGCCGGCCCTGAGGGCGCGGGAGACCCGGTGGGCGGTGGACAGGTCGGAGGTCCACAGGCCGGCGGCGAGGCCGTACTCGGTGGCGTTGGCGAGGGCGACGGCCTCGTCGAGGTCGTCGAAGGCGAGGACCGAGAGCACCGGTCCGAAGACCTCCTCGCGGGCCAGCCGGCTGTCCGGCGCGACCCGGTCGAAGACGGTCGGTTCGAGGTAGACGCCGCCGGTCCCGGTGAGGGTGCGGGCGCCGCCGGTCAGCAGGCGGGCGCCGTCGTCCCGCGCGTCGCCGACGTGGTCCAGCACCCGGGCCAGGTGCTGCTCGCCGACCAGCGCGCCCATCTCGGTGGCGGGGTCGAGGGGGTCGCCGACGCGCAGCTCGCGGGCCCGGCGCACGACGGCCTCGGTGACCTGTTCGGCGATGGAGGAGTGGACCAGCAGCCGGGAGGGCGCGGTGCACATCTCGCCCTGGTTGAAGAAGATGCCCCAGGCGGCGGTGGCCGCCGCCCGGTCCAGGTCGGGGGCGTCGGGCAGCACGATGTTGGGGGACTTGCCGCCGAGCTCCAGCCAGACGCGCTTGAGGTTGGAGTCGGCGGAGTAGCGCAGGAAGTGGCGGCCGACGGCGGTGGAGCCGGTGAAGGCGAGGACGTCGACGCCGGGGTGGAGGCCGAGGGCGCGTCCGGCGACCGGGCCGTTCCCGTTGACGACGTTGAGCACGCCCGGCGGCAGACCGGCCTCCAGTGCGATCCGTCCGAGCAGGAGCGCCGACAGCGGCGAGTTCTCCGAGGGCTTGAGGACGACCGTGCAGCCGGCGGCCAGGGCGGGGGCGACCTTCCAGCCGGCGAGGGTCAGGGGGAAGTTCCAGGGCACGACCGCGCCGACCACGCCGGCCGGTTCGCGGGTGACCAGGGCCAGCGCGTCCGGCGCGGTGTGCGGGGACTCGTCGGTGAGCTTGTCGGCGAGCTGGCCGTACCAGCGGAAGGTGTTGATCACGGCCCGCAGCTCGATGTCGTGGGCGTCGGTGACGGGCTTGCCCATCTCCAGGCTAACGGTGAGCGCCAGCTCGGCCCGGTGCTCCTCGAGGAGGTCGGCGACGCGCAGCAGGACCCGGCCGCGGTCGGCGGGGGCGAGGCGCGGCCAGGGGCCGTGGTCGAAGGCGCGGCGGGCGGCGGCGACGGCCGCGTCGACCTCGGCCGCGCCGCCGTCGGCGACCTCGGCCAGCACCCGGCCGTCGCGGGGCGAGACGGCGCGGAAGGTGCGGCCGCCACCGGGCTCCTCGACGCCGTCGATGAGGTGCGCGCCGGGCAGGTCGAGCGTCTCGGCCCGTCGGAGCCATGCGTCGTGGGTGGCAGCGGTCATGCGGTCCTCCAGACCACGTGGGTGGATCGGTGAAGAGGGGGCGGCCGTCCGCCCCGGAGGGCGGACGGCGCCGAAGGGGTGCTCAGCCGGCCGGGTTCGCGGCGCGCCGGTCGCGGACGAGCTTGTTGGCCACGCCGAGCGCCATGACGACGGGCACGGACAGGACCAGCCACAGCGCCGTGCTCACCGAGCCGCCGATCAGCGTGGTGAAGTTGGCGAGGATGAGCCAGATGGCGCCGGCGAGGCCGAGCGCGCCCAGCACGGGGGCGACGAGACCGTTCCACAGCCGGCCGTCCACGCGCCGGCGGCGGAAGAACACCACGACGGACACCGAGGTCAGCAGGTAGAGCAGCATCATCGCCAGGACGGCGAGGCCGCTGAACCACGAGAAGAGGGTGACCACCGGGTCCTCGCCGGCCAGCGCGAACGGCAGGACGAGGGCGAGGGCGGCGACGGTCTGCGCGCAGCCCGCGACCCACGGGGCGTGCCGGCTGTTGAGGCGGCACAGGCCCGCCGGCAGCTGCCGGTCGCGGCCGAGGGAGAACAGGTAGCGGTTGGCGGAGTTGTGGAAGGTGAGGATGCCGGCGAACAGGGAGGTGGCCAGGAGGACCGGCAGGACGTCGCCCACCCAGCCGCCGAACTGGGCGGCGATGGGGGCGAAGACGAACCCGGCGGAGTCCCCGCTGGCCAGCGCCTCGCCCGCGGCCGCCGGCGCCCGGGAGGCGCCGTAGGCCGAGATCAGCGTCCAGGAGGTGAGGGCGAAGAAACCGGTGACGACGACCACCGAGAGATAGGTGGCCCGGGGCACCGTCTTCTTCGGCTCCTTGGCCTCCTCGCCGTAGATGGCGGTGGCCTCGAAGCCGAACATCGACGCCACGGCGAACATCACGGCGACGCCCGGAGCGCCCTGGAGGGCCGCGGACGGGGAGAAGCTGTCGGCGACGCCCAGTCCCTCCGGACCGCCGCCCTTGAAGAGCGTGACCAGGCCGAAGACCAGCAGGATGCTGAACTCGGCGAGCACGAAGACCGCGAGGACGCGGGCGCCCATCTCGATCCCGGCGGCGCCCAGGGCCTGCACCACGGCCATGGTGACCAGCGCGCACGCCCACCACGGCAGGTCGAGCGACGTGTGGTCGGCGACGAGCGCGCTGACGATGGAGCCGTACAGGCCGTACATCGCCGCCTGGATGACGCAGTACGAGAAGAGGGCGACGCCCGCGCTGCCCGCGCCGGCGGTGCGGCCGAGTCCGGTGCCGATGTACGTGTAGAAGGCGCCGGCGTCCACCACGTGCCGGCCCATCGCGACGAAGCCGACGGAGAAGAGCAGGATCACGGCCCCGGCCAGCACGTAGGCGGCCGGGGTGCCGGAGCCGTTGCCGATGGCGACCGAGATCGGGGCAGCGCCCGCGATGCCCGTGAGCGGGGCCTGGCCGGACAGGACGAAGAAGAGGATGCCCAGGACACCCAGGGCATTGGGTTTGAGCGTGGCTGCTGCAGTGGGGGCGTCCCGCACGGTCCGCTCAGCGGAGACCGTCCGACTGTCCACTCGGATCACCTGCCAGAGAAGGAGGAGGTTCGTTTCAGGCCAAACGAGTTGCCTCATGGTGGGGCGGAACTATCCGTTTGGCAAGGGGGTGGGCGCGGGGAGTCGCCCACCGAGGCCCGTCAGGCCCGGTGAAGCCCGGTGCGGGAGGGTGAAGTCCGGTGCGGGACGTGGAGCCCGGTGCGGGACGTGGAGCCCGGTGCGGGACGTGGGGCGGGGCGGGTCAGCCCTCGGCGAGGCCTTCCAGCACGGTCCTGAGCCGCGTCAGCGCCTCTTCGGTGACCTCGCGCTCGCCGAAGACGAGCTGGTGCAGCACGAGGCCCTCCAGCGCGGCGAACACGAGCCGGGACAGCCCGCGGTCCACCGGTCCGGGCAGCATCCGGGACAGCTCGCGGCGCGTGGCCTCGAAGTACTCCTCGTACAGGCTGCGCAGGTGCGTCAGCAGTTCCGGCCTGCGCCGCGCCTCCAGGAGCAGCTCGTACTGGAACGCCTGCAGCTCCGGGCCGGACTCCACCATGTCCGTGAGCCCGGTGGCGAAGTCGGCCGGCCGGCCCGCGCCGGTGCCGAGCGTGCTGCTGCTCAGGGAGGCGCGGATGGCGTGGGTGACGGCCTCCTCGATCAGCGCGTCGCGCGAGCCGAAGTGGTGCACGACGAGCCCGTGGGTGACGCCGGCCTCCTCCGCCACCGCGCGGTAGGTGAGCCGGCGCAGCCCGCCGCGGGCCACCACGCGGACGGCGGCGTCCAGCAGGGCGACCCGGCCCGTCCCGTAGTGGTTCACGCGCTTGCGGGTGCGGCGCTCGCCGGCGGGCTCGACGGAGTCGGTCATGGCGCCGACCCTACCGGCGGCGCCCGGGTCAGCGCTTCGGCGGCCTGATCCCACGGAACTCCCAGTCGCCGCCGAGAGCGGTGGACAGGACCTCCTCGGACTCCGTGGGCTGCGCGCCGACGTCGGTCCGGACCGCGGTGGGGCCGGTCACGATGTGGTTGGTGAGCCGGCCCAGGCCCTCGACCTCGACCTCGACGACGTCACCCGGCCGCACCGGCCGGGAGTTGGCCGGGGTGCCGGACAGCAGCACGTCGCCCGGGTACAGGGTGATGGTGCGGGCGATGTCGGCGACGAGGTAGTGCATGTCCCACGTCATCTCGTCGGTGGAGCCGTCCTGGACGACCTCGCCGTTGACGCGGGTGCGCAGCCGCTTGCCCCGGAAGTCCCAGTCGGTGACCAGGCCGGGGCCGAGCGGGCAGAGGGTGTCGGAGCCCTTGACGCGGAGCATGGAGCCGGCGTCGGTGTCGCGGAAGTCGTGCAGGCCGTAGTCGTTGGCGACCGTGTAGCCGGCGATGTACTCCCCCGCCTCGGCCGGGGAGATGTTGCGGGCCGTCCTCCCGATCACGATGGCGACCTCGCCCTCGTAGTTGAGCCACTTGCAGCCCTCGGGGCGGACGATCGCGCCCTTGTGGGAGTTCAGCGACGAGGTCGGCTTGTGGAAGTACGTCGGGGTGTCCGGCAGGCCGATCCGGAACTCGTCCACCCGGCTGCGGTGGTTGAGGTGGACGGCGATCACCTTGGACGGGACGACCGGCGGCAGGTGCTGCGCGTCCTCGATCTCGACGCGGCGGCCGTCCCCGGCGACGAGCTCCTCGCCGTCGACGGTGACCTCGACGGCCGCGCCGTCGAGGAGGATGCGGCGGTACTCGGGCATGAGGGGGTTGCCTTTCTAGACGCGGGGGGCGGAAGAGGCGGGCAGACCGGTGCCGGTCCAGCCCTCGGCGGGGCGGTCGAACCACAGGTGGACCTGGCCGGTGCCGATCGAGTTCTCGTACGCGCCGTACTGGCGGGCCTTCGCCGTGCACGCCTGCTCGCCGAGGGCGCCGGCCATCATCAGGTAGTGGAAGAACTTCGCCTCGGGCTTGTGCTTCCAGAACTCGTCCATGGTGTCGAGGACCTTGTCGTGGCGGCCCTCCTTGAACCAGGAGATGCGCTCGTGGTCCGCCTCGCGCGCCTCGGGCGTGAAGATGTGCGCCGGGTCGCTGGCCTCGTGGTCGCGCAGTTCGCGCAGCGGCCAGAAGGTGTGCGAGAGGGCGCCGGAGGCGATCAGCAGCACCCGGCGGCCGGGGGTGGCGGCGATGCCGTCGGCCAGGGCGCGGCCGAGGCGCAGGTGGTCCTCCATGTCGCCGGTCTGGCAGACGCCGACGGTCACCCACCGCTTGTCGGGCAGGCCTTCACCGAGGAACTTCCACAGGTTGATGGTGGCGTAGTAGACGGGCAGGTACGCGTCGTCGATCGCGGTGATCCAGGTGCCGTGCTTGTCGGCGAACGAGGCCATGTTGTGGGCGAGTTCGGGGTCGCCGGGGTAGTCGTACGGCATCCGGCTCATGCCGCGGGGCAGTTCCTCGGAGGTGAACAGGCCGGCGCGGCGGTCCTGGGCGGTGACGACGAACTCGACGGTGGTGGCCCAGTGGGAGTCGAGGACGACGACGGTGTCGTAGTCGTCGCGCTCGAAGACGTCCGCGCGCAGTTGTTCCAGGCCGGTGACAAGGGTGATCTCCTTGCCCTCGTTCAGCTCCAGCCGGGTCTCCTTCGGGAGCACGATGGTGGGGACGTGGGCGAGCAGGCCCGCCCCGACGATCTCACCCATGGTCCTGCCGTCCCTTCGGTGCGGTGACGGTGTTCTTCACGTCGCAGTAGAAGTCGAAGCTCCAGGTACCGCCCTCGCGGCCGACGCCCGAGTGGCGGCTGCCGCCGAAGGGCGCCCGGAGGTCGCGGACGAAGAAGCAGTTGACCCAGACGGTGCCCGCCACCAGCTGTGCGCTGACGCGTCCGGCGCGCTCGGGGTCGCCGGTGGCGACGGTGGCGGCCAGGCCGAAGCGGGTGTCGTTGGCCAGGCGCACGGCCTCCTCCTCGTCGGCGAAGGTCTGGAGGGTCAGGACGGGGCCGAAGACCTCCTCCTGGACGATCTCCGAGTCCTGGGCGACGTCGGTGAGGAGGGTCGGCGCGTAGTACTGGCCGTCGCCCCGGTGGCCGCCGATGACCGCGCGGGCGCCCGCCGCGAGCGCCCGCCGCACGAAGCCGTCGATCTTCTCCAGCTGGCGGGGGTGGATGTTCGGTCCGATGTCGGTGGCCTCGTCGCGCGGGTCGCCCTGCTTCAGACCGCTCGCCTTCTCCACGAAGCGCCGGGTGAACTCCTCGGCGATCGCGTCCTCGACGAGGATGCGGGTGGCGGCCAGGCAGACCTGGCCGGCGTTGTCGTACTGCTCGACGGCGAGGTCGACGGCGAGGTCGAGGTCGGCGTCGGCGAACACCAGCAGCGGGGACTTGCCGCCCAGCTCCAGGCTGAGGGGCGTCAGGTGGGGGGCGGCCGAGGCGCAGATGCGCCTCGCGGTCGGCACGGACCCGGTGAAGCTGATGCGGCGCACGTCCGGGTGCGAGGTCAGCGCGTCGCCGATCTCGGAGCCGTAGCCCTGGACGACGTTGAGGACGCCGGCCGGGAGCCCGGCCTCGGCCGCGATGTCCGCGAGGAGGGAGGCGGTCAGCGGGGTCCACTCGGCGGGCTTCAGGACCACCGTGTTGCCGGCCGCGAGCGCCGGGGCCACCTTCCACGTGGCCAGCATCAGCGGCGCGTTCCACGGGGTGATCAGCACGCAGGGGCCGGCCGGGTCCCAGCTGACGTGATTGGTGTGGCCGCGCGTCTCGAAGTCCTCGTGGTCCGGCTTCAGCAGCCGGTCGGCGAAGAAGCGGAAGTTGTGGGCGACGCGGGGCATCACGCCGCGGCGGTGCGAGCGCAGCAGGGCGCCGTTGTCGGTGGTCTCGACGACGGCCAGGTCCTCGAGGCGCTTCTCGACGCCGTCGGCGACGGCGTGCAGGATGCGGGCGCGCTCGGCGCGCGGGGTGGCGGCCCAGCCGGGGAAGGCGGCCTTGGCGGCGGCGACGGCCGCGGCGGCCTCCATCGCGGTGCCCCGGGCGATCTCGCCGAGAGTGCTGCCGTCGATGGGCGAGACGTCGGTGAAGGTCTCGGTGGAGGCGACGCGTTCGCCGCCGATCCAGTGCCGGGTGTCGACGGCGACTCCGGCGACGGTGATGAGGTGTTCGCTCATGTCCTGGGACTCCTCGGGGTCGGTGCGGTGCGGTGCGGGCTCACTCGGCGCCGGAGGTGTGCGACTCCAGCAGGCGGCCGCCGTCCCACACCACGCCGACCTGCCGGTAGTAGGCGGCGATCGGCTCGCGGATCTCCAGGCGGGCCAGTTCCTCGGTGGGCGCCTCGAACAGCTCCAGGTCGGCGTCGCCGACCCAGGCCTGGCCGCCCTCGAAGGAGGCGGCGCCGGACTCGATCAGCTCGTCCAGGGCGAGGCCCTTGCCCTTCTCGACGGACGGGAGCCAGCGGTGGTGGGCCATCGGGTGGCCGTTGACGAAGCCGTTGGTCTCGGACGGCTCGCGCAGGGTGACGACGGCCTGGGCCAGGCGCCGGTCGGCCGCGGCGAGGGTGGCGCCGAAGCGTGCCCCGGCCTCGATGCGGGGGGCCGGCCCGTAGGGGTGCGGGCGGGTCTGGTGGAGGGAGCCGAGCTTCTTCGGGTAGCCCTGGTGCAGGCCGCGGGCGATGGCGAAGTCCTTGTCGACCCAGATGTACACGCAACGCGTGTAGGTCCGTCCCCTGTACGTGCAGCGGACGACCACGAAGGCCTCCTTGTACTGGGCGCGCACCGGGTCGAGCAGTTCCTCCCCGCTCGCCGAGCAGGACTGCCAGTCGGCCCAGATCAGCGCGACCGCGCCCGGGTCCTCGTCGGCGAGTCCGAGGGGTTCGGGCAGCAGTTCGCGCACCCGTGCGGGATCGGTGCGGTACTCGACGGTGAGCAGGTCGCCGGAGTAGCGCCAGGGCGGGGAGGGGATCAGCGACGAGGCACCCGTCGCCGTCTTGGGGTGGAAGAATCCACGGACGCTGGTCACTGGTGTTCCTTACGCGGTGAGGGCGGGCTGCTTCAGCAGTCCGGCGCGGTGGCGGGCGGCGGCCGCGGCGGCGGCCGGGCCGCCGAGGGCGACGACGCCGACCAGGCGGCCGCCGGTGTGGTAGCCGGCCAGGACGTCGCCGTCCGGGTCGCCGTCGAGGACGCGCACGTCGTCCTTGCCGAGGGCGGGGGCGCCGAAGGACTGCAGGCGGAAGTCGTGCTGGTCGCTCCAGAAGGTCGGCAGCGGCGCGAACGGCGCGAGACCGGCGTCGGCGCCGGTCAGGTGGGCGGCGAGGACGCGGGAGGCGTGCTTGGCGGTGTCGGTGGGGATCGACCAGTGCTCGACGCGGCGGGGGACGCCGTCGTAGCGGGCGTTGGGGAAGCGGGCGACGTCGCCGACGGCGACCACGTCGGGCCGTCCGCCGGCCCGCAGGTGCGCGTCGGTGAGGACGCCGTCGGTGAGGTCGAGGCCGTTGCCGTCGAGCCACTCGGTGTTGGCGACCGAGCCGACCGACTCCACCACCACGTCCGCGGCGAGGACCGTGCCGTCGGACAGGACCACGCCGGTGACGCGGTCGTCCCCCTCGAACCCGGCCACGCCGGTGCCGAGGGCGAACCGGACGCCGCGCCGCTCGTGCCGTCCGAGCAGCGCCTTCGCGAGCAGGTCGCCCAGCGGACCGACCATCGGCAGCGGCAGCGGGTCGACCACGGTGACCTCGGCGGCGCCGAGGGCCACGGCGGTGGCGGCCACCTCGCAGCCGATGAATCCGGCGCCGACGACCACCACCCGCGCTCCCGGCCGGGTCAGCGCCTCCCGCAGCCCCTGGGCGTCGGCGAGGGTGCGGACGGTGTGCCGCCCGGCCAGCGGGCCGGGGCAGCGCAGCCGGCGGGGGCGCATGCCGGTGGCGACGACCAGACCGGCGTACGGCAGCTCCTCCCCGTCGTCGAGCCGGACGACGCGGCGGTCGAGGTCGGCCCCGGTGACCCGGGTCCCCAGCCGCCAGCTCACGTCCGCGACACTGGCGCGGGGGCGGAAGGCGAGCGACGCGAAGGGGGCCTTGCCGGCCAGGACCTCCTTGGAGAGCGGCGGCCGGTTGTAGGGCATGTGGGGTTCGTCCCCGACGAGGGTGATCGGCCCCGCCCAGCCGGCGGCGCGCAGCTGCTCGGCGGCGCGCAGGCCGGCCAGGGAGGCGCCGGCCACGACGACGGTCGCGCTCATCGCTCAGTCCTCGATCCGGATGGCCTGCAGCGGGCAGACGTCCGCGGCCTCCTCGACCTCGTCGCGCAGCGCGTCGTCGGGGTCGGGGACGTAGGCCAGGCGTCCGGCGTCGTCGAAGCCGAAGACGTCGGGGGCGGCGAAGACGCACTGGCCGTGGTCCTGGCACTTGTTCATGTCGACGACGACCTTCATGGCCGGTCCTCCTGGTGCTGAGGGGGCGTCGGGGAGAGGGGAGAAGGGGCCCGGACCACGCGGGCCGGGCCCCGGCCAAAGGGGTGCGGATCACCGCACCCCCAACTCGTTTGGCATCAAACAACATAGGAACGGGCCGGGCTCTGGTCAATAGCTATCCGGATGGATAAATTTCTGCGACGACCCCCTTGCGGGAAGGTGACGCCCGTCCCTACCGTTTGGCACCAAACAACCGGACGGCCCCTGCCCCTCGCGCAGCCCGAGGCCGTCCCCTCTCCCCCAGCGCCCCGCGCTCCGGGAGGCGCCCCCTTCCCCCCAGAGGAGACACCGGTGAGCGCATCCGACACCCCGCCCGTCCGCCGGCACATGGAACGGCTGGCCGCCGAGGGCATCGACGTGGTCCGGGTGACCTATCCCGACCTCATCGGCACCGAACGAGCCCGGGACGTCCTGCTCGACCACCTGCCCTCGGCCTGCGAACAAGGCCTCGCGTTCTGCCGGGCCGTCTACCACACCACCCCGCAGGGCGACGTCGTCCCGGTCTCCGGCGGCCTGGACGCCGGCCTGCCCGACATCTGCGTGACGCCCGACCTGGACACCCTCACCGCCCTGCCGTGGGAGCCCGGGGTCGCCACCTGCCTCGGCGACGTCAGCGACCCGGCCACCGGGCTGCCCGCCCCGGAGTCCCCGCGCGACCTGCTGCGCGCCGTCCTCGATCGGTGCCGCGAGCACGGGCTGCGCCCGGTGGTGGGCCCGGAGCTGGAGTACTTCCTGTGCGACGCCGCCCCCGGGACCGCCCGGGGCTGGCGCCGCTACAGCGACGCCGAGGGCGTCGTCTACACCGCGGGCCTGCGCGCCGACGGCGACAACCACCTGCTGCGCACCCTGCGCCTGCTGCGCGACCTGGACCTCGGCGTCAGCAGCGGGAACCACGAGTTCGACGGCTCGCAGTTCGAGATCAACCTGACCCACTCGGAGGCGCTGGCCGCCGCGGACCGCGCCTTCCGCTTCAAGGCGGCGGTCAAGGAACTGGCCCGCGCGGAGGGCCGCCTCGCCACCTTCATGGCCAAGCCCTTCAACGGCGCCGGCGGCTCCGGCTTCCACCTGCACCTGTCCTGTCTGACCGGCGAGGACACGAACGCCTTCGCCGACCCCGCCGCCCCCTACGGCCTCTCGGCGACCGCACGCCACGCCGTGGCCGGCATCCTCGCCCACGCCCCCGCGCTGGCCGCCCTCGCCAACCCCACGGTCAACTCCTACAAGCGCTTCGGCCCGGACACCCTCGCGCCCTGGCTGGTCGACTGGGGCCTGGACAACCGCAGCGCCATGGTCCGCATCCCGCCCGAGCGCGGCTCCGGCGCCCGCCTCGAACTGCGCCTCGGCGACGCGAGCGCCAACCCCTACCTGCTGATCGCGGGCACCCTCGCCGCCGCCCTGCTGGGCGTACTGGCCGGCGAGGAGCCTCCCGCGCCGCTGGAGGGATACGGCTACGACACCACGAAGTCCGCCGTCCTGCCGATGAGCCTGCCCGCCGCCCTCGACGCGCTGGAGGCGGACACGGCGCTGACCGAGGTGCTCGGCAAGGACTTCACCACCTCCTACCTCGCGTACAAGCGCGACGAGGTCGCGCGCTTCCGACGGCACGTCACCGATTGGGAGTTCACCGAGTACGCCTACCACCTGTGACGCCGAGGAGCACCCACCCCATGACCACCGCCGCCCAGTCCGTGACCGACGCCGTGCGCGAGCCCCTGCCCCTGGCCGACGTCGACCTCGCGAACCTCGACCACTTCACCGACGGCGTGACCCCGTGGCGCATGTTCCACACCCTCCGCCACGAGGACCCCGTCCACTGGCAGCCCGAGGAGGCCCCCAACTCCGGCTTCTGGGCCGTCACCCGGCACGCCGACATCGCCCGCGTGGACCGCGACGCCGAGACGTTCACCTCCACGAGGTTCGTCAACCTCGAGGAGGTCGACGACGACCAGATCAAGAAGCGCGCCTCCATCCTGGAGCTGGACGGGGTGCGCCACCGCGCCCTGCGCAGCCTGCTGCAGCGGCAGTTCGGCGCGAGCGTCATCAACAGCTACGCCGACTTCCTGCGCGGCCTGACCGCCACCACCCTGGACGCGGCCCTCGCCAAGGGCACCTTCGACTTCGTCGAGGAGATCTCCGCCGACTTCCCCATCAACGTCCTCGCCCGCCTCCTGGACGTGCCCCCGGAGGACAACCAGCAGCTCATCGACTGGGGCAACCGCATCATCGGCAACACCGACCCCGACTACGCCGACGTGCTGCTGCACAGCGAGGAGAGCGAGAAGTACCGCGACCTGCCGTTCCGCTCCCCCGCCTCCCTGGAGGTCTTCGCCTACGGCCGCGAGCTGGCCCGGCAGCGGCGCGGCGGCGCCGGCACGGACCTGATCTCCCGGCTGGTCAACGAGACCCCGCGCGACGGCGTCCCGCTGTCCGCGCAGGACTTCGACAACTACTTCCTGCTCCTGGTCGTCGCCGGCAACGAGACCACCCGCCACACCATCACCCACTCGATGCTGGCCCTGCTCCAGCACCCCGAGCAGCTCGCCCGTCTGCAGGAGGACCCCTCCCTGATCCCGGGGGCGGTGGAGGAGTTCCTGCGCTGGGCCTCCCCCGTCTACCACTTCCGCCGCACCGCCACCCGCGACGTCGAGCTCGGCGGCAAGCGGGTCAGGGAGGGCGACAAGGTCGTCATGTGGTTCGCCTCCGGCAACCGCGACGAGGAGGTCTTCGGCAACCCCTACGACTTCGACGTCACCCGGCGGGACAACGACCACGTCACCTTCGGCAAGGGCAGCCCCCACCTGTGCCTGGGCAACCTGCTCGCCCGCACCGAGATCCGCATCATGTTCGAGGAGCTGATCCCGCGCCTGGCGGACATCAGGCCGGCCGGAGACGTGCCGCGCGTGCGGTCGAACTTCGTCAACGGCATCAAGCGGCTGCCGGTCGAGGTCACCGTGGCCTGACGCATCCGTCGTCCCCCGCTGCGGCCACGGCGGCGTCGGGCCCGGCGGGAGCGGCCGACGGCGGCGCGCCGCCGTCGGCCGGCCGTCGTCGTGCGGCGGTCTCAGTCCGCAGGACGGACCTGGTCGCGCAGGAGCAGCGCCGCCGCGCCGGTGAGCGCGAGCGGCAGGCACATGACGAAGAAGATCCGCGAGATGCCCCATCCGGCGTCGATCATGACTCCGCCGAGCAGACCGCTGGCGAGCGTGCCGATGCGGCCGACGCCGCTCATCCATCCCATGCCGGTGGCGCGCAGGGACGGCGGGTAGGCCAGCGCTCCGACGGCCTGGAGCGCGCCCATGGAGCCGCCCAGGCACGTTCCGAGCACGAAGATCAGCGTGAACATCCCGGCGTGGCCCGTGTCCAGGACCGCGGTGACGCAGACCGCGAGGGCGCTGACGCCCGACGCCAGGGCGAGGAAGCGGAAGCGGTCGTACCGTCCGAGGCCGAAGGACGCCAGCAGCTGTCCGCACAGGGTTCCGGCGCCGAACAGCCCGACGACGGCTCCGGTGCGCGAGGCCGTCAGCCCGGCGCGCCCCGCCATGAGCGGCAGGTAGTTGAGGAGGAGGAAGACCACCCCCAGCAGGACGAAGTAGCAGAGCCAGACGAGGAGCGTGACCGGCGCCAGGGAGCGGGACAGCAGGATCGCGCCGGCCCGCCGCATCGACGGCCGCTCGTCGTCCCGGCCGCGGGTCAGATCGACGTGGGAGGTGTCCCGGCCCGGCGCCAGCAGGGCGAGGCTCTCGTGGACCTGCTCGGCCGGCCGGCCGCGGGCGAGCAGGACGCCCACCGATTCCGGGACGCAGGCCACCACGAGGGGGACGAGCAGGAGGGGGGCCAGACCGCAGAGCGCGAGCGTCGCGGGCCAGCCGGCCCGGGGCAGGACGGTCGACGCGAGGAGTCCCCCGGCGACCGTGCCCGCCGCGATGCCCGAGAAGGCCAGGGCCACCACCGGCGCGCGGCGCGCGGCCGGCGTCGAGTCGGCGACGATCGCCATGACGACCGGGGCCACGGCCCCGAGCCCGGCGCACGCCACGACGCGCAGGACGGCGAGGAGCTCGATGGTCGTGGCGAGCGACATCGCCGCCGTGGCCGTCCCGAAGACCAGGATCCCGGCCGCCGCCATGCTCTTGCGCCCGTACCGGTCGGCCAGCGGTCCCGCCACCGCACCGCCGACCGCCATGCTCAGCACCCCGGCGGTCACGGTGGTGGTCACCGCGCTCATCGGTGTGCCCCAGTCGCGCATGACGTGCGGGTAGACGAAGCTCGCGATGGTGACGTCGAGGCCTTCGGCGACCATCACCACGAGGCCCAGCAGCGCGACGAGCCACTGCCGCGGCCCCATCGGGGCCGAGTCGATGAACTCCTGGACGCTCGGTCGCGGTACGGGGGCCCGTCCGGAACCCGGTCGGGAGTCGAGGGACATGGGAGGGGACCTTTCGTCGGGCGGCGCCTCGTCGTGTCGTTCGGTCTCGTTCTCGGTCTCGGTCTCGGTCTCGGTCAGGTTCCGGTCCACTTCGGGGGGCGCTTCTCGACGAAGGCCCGGGGGCCTTCCACCGCGTCCCGGCTGAGCATCCGCCGCTCCTCCCACGGGTAGCGGGTGGCGAACGCCCGGTCCAGCGGCAGCGTGGCCGAGACCGTCGCGGCCTCCTTGGCGGCGCGCAGGGACAACGGCGCGCAGCTCAGCACGTCCTCCAGCCAGCCGTCCACGCAGGCGTCCAGCTCACCGGCCGGCACCACCTCGTTGACCAGGCCCAGTTCGTACGCGCGGGCCGCGGTCATGCGGCGGCCGGTCAGCAGGTGTCCCATCGCGACACGGAAGGGCGCCTGCCGGGTGAGCCGGAACACCCCGCCGGCCCCCGCGACGAGTCCGAGCCTCGCCTCGGTCAGCGCGAACTCGGCGTGCTCCGCGGCGATCACGATGTCGCAGGCCAGGGCCAGCTCGAAGCCGCCGCCCAGGGCGTACCCGTTCACCCGGGCGATCAGCGGCTTGGCCAGCGAGAACCGCTCGGTCAGCCGGGGCCAGCCCGGCTGGCCGCGGCTGCCGAACGTGGAGGTGACGGTGCCCTCGTCGACCCGGCGGACCAGTTCCTTGAGGTCCTGGCCGACGGAGAAGGACCGCTCGCCGGCGCCGGAGAGGACGCCCACCCAGATGTCGTCGTCCGACTCGAAGTCGTCCCACACCTGCGCGAGTTCCTCGTGCATCCGCAGGTTCATGGCGTTCAGCACCCGCGGACGGTCCAGGGTGATGCGGGCGACGTGGCCGTGCTTGTCGTAGCGGACGCATTGCAGGGCGTCTGGCATCCGTCGTTCCCCGTTCGTCGTTCGTCGGTCGTCGGTCGTCGGTCGTCGGTCGTCGGTCGTCGGTCGTCGAGTGGCGGACGCGGGCGGGAAGGGACCGTGGCCGGCCGCGGTCGCCGGGTCAGAGCAGCGACCGCGACCACCGCTCCACCGCTTCCGCGGTCGTCGTGGAGTGCTCCTCCAGGATCGTGAAGTGATCGCCCCTCACCTCGGCGGCGTCGTGCGGGAGGTGCCAGGAGGCGATCCGCGTTCCGTCGGCCCCGTACGGCGTGGCGGCGTGCACCAGCAGGGTGGGGGCGGCGATCGGTTCGGGCTTCCAGTCCCGGAAGAGCCGCCGGTAGGCCCCCATCGCGGTCAGCCGGTGGTCGTCGATCGAGATGAGCCGGCTGTCGCGCTCCAGCATCCCGCCGACCATCAGCGCGTACCCGCGCGGGTCGTCCCCGCTCGCCGGGGTGTCGAGCAGCGCGACGCCGTCGGCGGTCCTGCCCCTGCGTTCCAGGGCGGCCGCCACCTCGTGGGCCAGCCAGCCGCCCGCGGAGCGGCCGACGAGCAGCAGCGGCGCCTCCCCCACCGTCTCGGTGATCGTCCGGGCGTGCATCTCCGCCAGGACCTCCACCGACTCCGGCAGCGGTTCGCCCGGGCGGAAACCCGGATGGACGAGGGCCGCCGCCCGCCACGCGTCGCTGAAGCCGTCCGCGAAGCGGACGTACACGTGCGGGCCGGCGATCGCGCTGAAGGAGGGCAGGCACACGACGGTGGGGCGGGCCGACCTGCGGCCGAACCAGACCGGGGCGCGCCGCACGGCCGGGTCCGCGGGGTCGGTGAAGGTCCTGCGCATCCGTGCGGCGGTCTCGACGAGCGTCACGGCGTCGTCGATGCGCCCGGCGCCGGCCGCGTCCCGGAACAGCTCGGTCAGCAGGCCGGCGTCGCCGCCCTCCTCGGACCGGTCGTCGTCCACCGGCCGGCCCGAGGAGGCGTCCTCCAGGCGCGCGTCGACGAAGGCCGCGATCGAGGCCAGGTCCTCGCAGTCGAGGACGAGTGTGGCGGGCAGGCGCAGACCGAGCGTGCGGCCGAGCCGGTTGCGCAGCTCGATCGCGGTCAGCGAGTCGAAGCCCAGCTCCCGGCGGGTGCGGTCCGCGCTGAGCGGCGCACCCGTGTGGCCGAGGGTCTGCGCGGCCTCGGTCCGTACGAGCTCGGTCACGGCGGCCAGCCGCTCGGCCCCGGTCAGACCGGCGACGGGTCCGCCCACCGCGCCCGGTGCGTCCGCCGCGGTCCCGGCGGCCCCGTCGCCCCGGCGGTCGGGGGACGGGGCAGGACGCGCGGACGGCGCGGCGGACTCGGCCGGGGGAAGGGGCTGGTCCTCGACCCAGTAGGGCCGGTACTGGAAGGGGTACGTGGGGAGGTCCGTCAGCGTGCCGTGTCCGTCCGACAGCCGGCTCCAGTCGACCGTGCCCCCGTCGACGTGCACCTGGGCCAGCGCCGTGAGGAGCGACGCGGGCTCCGGGCGGTCGGCGCGCAGTGCCGCGGCGAAGACCTGTTCCTCGGCGTCGGGCACGATCCTCTGCGCCAGAGCGGTCAGGACGCCGCCCGGGCCCACCTCCAGCCAGCGTGCGGCGCCGGCCTCACGGGCCCGTGCCACGGCGTCGGCGAAGCGCACCGGGCGGCGCACGTGCCGTACCCAGTACTCGGGGTCCACGACCTCGGCGGGCAGCCCGGCCAGCACGGGTTCGTGGAGTTCCAGTCCTGCCACGACCTCACGGAACTCCTCCAGCATCGGGTCCATCAGCGGTGAGTGGAAGGCGTGGCTGACCGTCAGCCAGTGGGTGCGGCGGCCTTGTTCGCGCCAGGCGTCCACCAGCTTGCGGACCGCGGTCTCCTCGCCGGAGAGCACGACGGACGCCGGGCCGTTGACCGCCCCCAGCGCCACCCGGTCCTCCAGGCCGGCCAGGGCCGCCGTGGCCTCGGCCTCGGAGACCTCCACCGCCGCCATCGCGCCGCCGGCCGGCAGCTCCTGCATCAGCCGGCCGCGCGCCTCCACCAGGCGGCAGGCGTCCTCCAGGGACAGCACGCCCGCCGCGTGGGCCGCGGCCACCTCCCCCACGGAGTGGCCCACCACCGCGTGGACGTCGACGCCCAGGTCGCGCACCAGCCGGTACAGGGACACCTCCACCGCGAACAGGGCCGGCTGCGCGTAGCGCGTCCGGTCCAGGAGCCCGTCCGTCGCCTCGCCGAAGACCACGTCCCTCAGGGGCAGCCCGGTGTGCCGCGCGACGGCGTCGAACGTCTCCGCGAAGACGGGGTGGGCCTCGTACAGTTCCCGTCCCATGCCCGGGCGCTGGCTGCCCTGGCCGGAGAACAGCAGCGCGGTGCCGCCCGGCCGTGCGACGCCCCGGACCTCGCGGACGCCGGCGCCGTCCCGCAGGAGCACCGCCCGGTGCCGGAAGACCGCGCGCCGGGCGAGCGTGCGGCTCACGTCCACCGGGTCGGCCCGTGTCTCCTCGACGTACGTCCGCAACCGCGCGATCTGGTCCCGCAGCGCGCCGGCGTCCCGCCCGGAGAGCGGCCACGGCACCGGCGACGGTACGGCGTCCCGCGAGCCGTCGCGGGCGGGGCCGGTGGCGCCGGCCGGCCCGGGCTCCTCGGGCGGGGCCTCCAGGATCACGTGGGCGTTCGTGCCGCTGATCCCGAACGAGGACACCGCCGCCCGGCGCGGCCGGCCCGTCTCGGGCCAGGCGCGCCGGCTCGTCAGCAGCTCCACCGCTCCCGCCGACCAGTCGACGTGCGGCGTCGCCTCGTCCGCGTGCAGTGTCCTGGGCAGGACGCCGTGCCGCATCGCCTCGATCATCTTGATCACGCCGCCGACCCCGGCCGCGGCCTGGGTGTGGCCCACGTTCGATTTCATGGACCCCAGGTAGAGGGGGCGGTCGGCGTCGCGTTCCCGGCCGTACGTGGCGAGGAGCGCCTGGGCCTCGATCGGGTCGCCGAGCCTGGTGCCGGTGCCGTGTCCCTCGACGACGTCGACGTCCCGCGCCGTGAGGCCCGCGTGGGCCAGCGCCTTGCGGATCACCCGCTGCTGGGAGGGGCCGTTGGGGGCCGACAGTCCGTTGGAGGCCCCGTCCTGGTTCACTGCGGACCCGCGGAGCACGGCGAGCACCGGGTGGCCGTTGCGCCGGGCGTCCGACAGCCGCTCGACGAGCAGCATTCCCACGCCCTCGGCCCAGCCGGTGCCGTCGGCCCCGGCGCCGAACGCCCGGCACCGCCCGTCGGGCGACAGGCCCCGCTGCCGGCTGAAGGACAGGAAGGCGCGCGGTGTCGCCATGACCGTCACCCCGCCGGCCAGGGCGAGGGCGCACTCGCCGGAGCGCAGCGCGTGCGCCGCCTGGTGCAGGGCCACCAGCGACGACGAGCACGCCGTGTCCACCGTCACCGCCGGCCCCTCGAAGCCGAACGTGTAGGAGATGCGGCCCGAGGCCACGCCCCCGGACAGGCCGGTGACGAGGTAGGGCTCCAGCTCGTCCGGCACCCGCGCGGTCGCGTAGTCGTGGTGGACGACACCGGTGAACACGCCCGTGTCGCTGCCGCGCAGCGAGGCCGGGTCGATTCCCGCGCGCTCGAACGCCTCCCAGGCGGTCTCCAGGAGCAGCCGCTGCTGCGGGTCCATCGCCTGCGCCTCGCGGGGCGAGATCCCGAAGAACTCCGCGTCGAACAGGGCGGCGTCGTGCAGGAAGCCTCCCTCGCGGGCGTTGCACGTCCGGGGCCGGTCGGGGTCGGGGTCGTAGATGCCGTCGATGTCCCAGCCCCGGTTCGTGGGGAAGCCGGAGATCGCGTCCCGTTCCTCCAGGACCAGCCGCCACAGGTCCTCGGGCGACCGCACGCCGCCGGGATAGCGGCAGGCCATGCCCACGACGGCGATCGGCTCGCGGCTCGCCTCCGTGGCGCTGCGCAGTTGCCGACGGGTCTCGTGCAACTCGGCGGTGACCTTCTTGAGGTAGTCGACCAGCTTCTCCTCGGTACCCGTCACGTCACGGTCCCTTCAGTTCGTTGTCGATGAGGTCGAAGAGCTGGTCGACCGTGGTGGCCCCGGCGATCCGGTCGCCGAGCGAGGTCTCCTCCGCGCTGTCGGAGTGTTCCGGCGGGCCGTCGGCGAGCCGCGCGGCCAGGGTGCGCAGCCGTTCGGCGAGCAGGACGCGCGCCGCGGCGGCGGGGCGGTCCCGTTCGACGGACGCCTCGAGCCTGGCCAGTTCGCCGAAGACCGTTCCCTCCGGGGCCGGGGCCCCGCCGTCCTCCCGGGCGAGGCCCGAGGCGTGGAGCGCGTCGAGCAGGTGGCGGGCGATGGCCGTCGACGTGGGGTGGTCGAAGGCCAGGGAGGCGGGCAGGTCCAGTCCGGTCCGCGCGCCGAGGCGTTCGCTCAGGTCCACGGCGGAGACGGAGTCCAGTCCGAGGTCGGTCATGTTGCGGTGGGCGTCGACCTCGTGCGGGCCGTCGAAGCCGGCGACGGCGGCGACCTCCGCGCGTACCAGCTCGGTCAGCGTCCGTTCCCGCTGCTCCCCGGAGAGGCGGGTCAGGTCGGTGCGGAGCCGCTGCGCGGCCGAGGGGTCGTCCGGCGGGGGCGCGGGGGCCGCGGTCGCCGCCTGCGCGGCGGGGCCGGCGTCCGCCGTCCCGGACGCGAGCCAGTACCGCCGGTGCTCGAAGGGGTAGACGGGCAGGTCGACCGGGTGCGCGGGGCGTCCGGCGAACAGCGCCGGCCAGTCGACGGGGACACCGCGCACATGGGCCTGGGCCACCGCTTCCAGCAGCGAGCGCGCCTCGGGCCGTCCGCGGCGCTGCCCTGCGCACAGGGCCAGCCGGGAGCCGGGCACGCAGTCGCCCGCCATGGCGGTGAGCTGCCGGTCGGGGCCGAGTTCGAGGAAGGCGGTGATCCCCTCGCCGGGCAGGGCGCGTACCGCGTCGGCGAAGCGGACGGCCTCCCGGACGTGGCGGACCCAGTAGGCGGGCGAGCAGAGCCGGGTCGCGTCGGCGAGCCCTCCGGTGACGTCGGAGATCATCGGGATGAGGGGCGGCCGGTAGGTGAGCTCGCGCGCCGCCGCCGCGAACTCCTCCAGCATGGGATCCATGAGCGGCGAGTGGAAGGCGTGGCTGACCCGGAGCGCGGTCACCCGGCGCTTTCGCGTGCGGAACGTCTCGCCCACGGCCCGCACCGCTTCCTCCTCGCCGGACACCACGACCGAGCGCGGGCCGTTGACCGCCGCGACGGCCACGACGCCGGCCGTGGCCGCGAGCGCGGTGCGGACCTCGTCCTCGGTCGCCTCGATCGCGGTCATGGCGCCGCCGGGCGGCAGCGCGGCCATCAGCCGGCCCCGGGCCGCGACGAGCGAGGCGGCGTCCTGCAGGGACAGCACCCCGGCCGCGTGGGCGGCGGCCAGCGCGCCGACGGAGTGCCCCAGGACGAGGTCGGGGACGACGCCCCAGGACTCGACGAGCCGGAACAGGGCGCTCTCCAGGGCGAACAGCGCGGCCTGGGTGAAGTCGGTACGGTCCAGGAGCACGGCCTGCGGTGTGCCCTCGGGGGCCCACATGACGTCCCGCAGCGGCCGGTCGAGGTGCGGTTCGAGGGCGGCGCAGGCCGCGTCGAACGCGGCGGCGAAGACGGGGTAGGCGGCGTACAGCTCCTTCCCCATCCCGGGTCGTTGGCTGCCCTGGCCGGTGAACCCGATGGCCAGGGAGGCCTCCGCGAACGCCCCGTCCGGTGCGGCGCCCGTGTCCTCGCCGGCGGCGACGGCCGCCAGCCGGCGCTCCAGTTCCGCGGCGCCCTCCACGACGAACGCGGTGCGTCGCGGGAAGGCGGTGCGGGTGGTGGCGAGGGCTGCCGCGAGGTCGGGGACGCTCCGTTCCCGGTCCGCGCGGACCACGTCCAGCAGGAGTTCGGCCCGGCGGCGCAGTGCCGGTCCGGTGCGGGCCGACAGCACGACCGGCACGACGTCGGGGAGTGCGGCCGGCGCGGCGGCGGGCAGGGGGTCGGGGGCCTGTTCCAGGACGAGGTGGGCGTTCGTGCCGCTGACGCCGAAGGAGGACACGGCGGCGCGGCGGCGGTCCGCGGTCGCGGGCCAGGCGGTGTGCTCCCGGAGCAGCCGGATCGCGCCGGAGTCCCAGTCCACGGCCGGGGTCGGCCGGTCCGCGTGCAGGGTGCGGGGCAGTTCGCCGTGCCGGATCGCCTGCACCATCTTGATGACGGCGCCGACGCCGGCCGCGGACTGGGCGTGGCCGATGTTGGACTTCAGCGAGCCGAGCAGCAGCGGGCGCCGCGGGTCCCGGTCCCGGCCGTAGGTGGCGAGGAGCGCGTTGGCCTCGATGGGGTCGCCGAGCACGGTCCCCGTGCCGTGCGCCTCGACGGCGTCCACGTCGGCGGGCGTGAGGCCCGCGTCGGCCAGGGCCCGGAGGATGACCTGCTGCTGGGCCGGTCCGCTGGGCGCGGTCAGGCCGTTGCTGGCGCCGTCCTGGTTGACCGCGCTGCCCCGGATCACGGCGAGCACGGGGTGGCCGTTGCGGCGCGCGTCGGAGAGGCGTTCCAGGACGACGACGCCGACGCCCTCGGACCAGCCGGTGCCGTCGGCGCCCTCGCCGAAGGCCTTGCACCGTCCGTCGGGCGCGAGACCGTGCTGGCGGCTGAACTCCACGAAGGTGCTCGGGGTCGCCATGACGGCGACGCCGCCGGCCAGGGCGAGCGAGCACTCCCCGCGGCGCAGGGCCTGCGCGGCCAGGTGGACGGCGACGAGCGAGGAGGAGCAGGCGGTGTCGACGGTGAGGGCCGGGCCGGTGAGGCCCAGGGTGTAGGCGAGGCGTCCGGAGGCGACGCTGCCCGCGGTGCCGGTGCCGAGGAGCCGTTCCAGGTCCTCGGGGAGGGGGCCGGGGTTCTTGGCGTAGTCGTGGAACATCAGTCCGACGTACACGCCGGTGTCGGTCTGCCGCAGGGCGGCCGGGTCGATGCCGGAGCGTTCGATCGCCTCCCAGCCGACCTCCAGGAGCAGCCGCTGCTGCGGGTCCATGGCGAGGGCCTCGCGCGGGCTGATGCCGAAGAACGCGGCGTCGAAGTCGCCCGGCGCGTCGAGGAATCCGCCGGATCCGGTGGCGGAGGTGCCGGGCCGCGTGCCGTCGCCGTCCAGCAGCCGCTCCAGGTCCCAGCCGCGGTCGGTGGGGAACGGGCCGATCGCGTCGCGGCCCTCGGCGACGAGCCGCCACAGGTCCTCGGGGGACGCGACGCCGCCGGGATAGCGGCAGCCCATGCCGATGACGACCACGGGGTCGTGGTGGTGGTCGCCGCCGGCGCGCGCGGGCGGCCGTGCGGGGGCCGCGTCCGGCCGGCGGCCGAACAGTTCGCGGTCCAGGGCGGCGGCCAGCGCGGCGGGGGTCGGGTGGTCGAAGGCGATCGGCACGGGCAGGCGCAGGCCGGTCCGCGCGGACAGCCGGTCGCGCAGGGCGACGGCGGTGAGCGAGGTGAGCCCGAGGTGGGTGAAGGCGCCGGCGGGGTCGATCCGTCCCGGCCCGTCGAGTCCGAGCACCCGTGCCGCCTCGTCCCGTACGAGGTCGGTCAGCGCCCGCTCGCGGGCCCTGGGGGGCAGCCCGTCGAGCCGGTCCCGCAGCCCTTCGTCGGCTGCCGGGCCGGCGTCGGCGGCGGGCGCGTGCAGCAGCCGGCGCAGCCGGGCGGCTCCGGCGGACCGCACGGTCCACGGGTCGGTGCGCAGCACGAGGGCCTGGCCGCCCGCCGTCGCCCGCCCGGCGTCGAAGGCGTCGGCCGCCTCGCGGGCGGTGAGCGCCGCGAGGCCCGGCGGCGGGGTGTCCGGGGTGTCGCCGTCGGCGGTGACCGGGCCGAAGGCCAGGAAGCCGGCGTGGGGCGCGCCCTGGGCGAGCGCGGCGGCGTAGGCCGTGGCCGCCGCCGTGGCGGGGTCGGCGGGGTGGGTGCCGTGGTGGGCGAGCGTGCCGCAGAGGGTGAGGGTCGTGTGCCCGGTGTCGCGGGTCAGTGCGAGCAGCCAGGCCGCGGCCGTCGCGTCGGCGGGGGTGAGCACCGGGTGGACGACCGTGTCGAGCGGGCGGTCCGGGCCCGGGGCGGTGAGCAGGGCGGCGGCGCCCTCGGGCGTGTCCGGGCGTTCGGTGCGCACCGTCACGGTGGCGCCGAGCCGGGTCAGTTCGGCGGCCAGGGACTCGGCCGCGGCCGGGTCGGCGTCGGTGAGGACGAGGTCGCGGACCCCGTGGTCGACGACGAGGTGGGCCGCGAGGACGCGGGCGAGGCGGGTGGCCGCACCAGTCACGAGGGCGGTGCCGCCCCGTCGCGGCGGGACGTCGGCGACCTCGGCCGTCGCCGGTACGCGCGCGAGCCGCGGGACGAGGACCTCCCCGCCGCGGACGGCGAACTCCCGCTCCCCCGCGGGTGCTTCGAGGACGGCGCGCCAGGCGGCGACGTACGCCTCCCCGGGCCGCTCCCCCGGTTCCGCGTCGACCAGGACCGTCCGGCCGGTCCCGGCCGCGAGGAGCCGGGCGCGCGCGGCCGCGGCGGCCGGATCGACCCGCTCGTCGGGGCGGCCGGCCAGGGCGTGCCGGGTGAGGACGACGACCCGGGCGCCGTGCGGCCCGTCCGCCCCCGCGGCGAGCACGCCGGACAGCGCGTCCACCGGCCCGTCCGCCTCCGCGGCGAGCACCCCGGACAGCGCGTCCACCGGCCCGTCCGCCTCCGCGGCGAGCACCCCGGACAGCAGCGCGTCCGTGTCCGGCGCGCCGGCCGTCAGCAGGAAGCCGTCGAACGGCCCGGCCGCACGCGCCGCCCCGATGCCGGGGAAGGACTCGGTGACGCCGCCCGCCCGGTGCACGGCCTCCGCGAACGCCGGGTCCCCGGCTCCGATCACCGCCCAGCGGGGCGCCGGGCCGGCCGCCGGCTCCGGGTCCGACGCCGACGGCACGTGATCGGCGTCGGCCGGTGCCGGCCCGGGCTCCCACGGGACCCATCCCGTGCGCCACAGCCGGTCGTGATGGCTGGCGCCGACGCCCCGCAGCCGCGCGGGCAGGTGCGGCAGCCTGCGGCGGCTGACCTTGCCGGAGGCGGTGAGCGGCAGGGCGGCGATCTCGTACAGCTCCGCCGGGACCTTGAAGTAGCTGAGCCGGTCCCGGCAGGCCGCCAGCGCCTCGGCGGGCGACCACCCCTCGGCGGCGGGCACCACGTAGGCGACGGGCACTTCGCCCAGCGCCTCGTCCGGGCGGCCCGTGACGGCCGCGTCCTCGACGCCGGGGACGCTCCGCAGGACGTCCTCGATCTCGCCGGGCTGGATGTTCTCGCCGGCCCGGATGATGAGCTCCTTGACGCGGCCGGTGATCGTCAGGTGTCCTCCGGCGTCGCGGCGGGCCAGGTCTCCGGTGCGGTACCAGCCCTCGCGCAGCGCGGCCGCGGTCTCCTGCGGCCGGCCGTGGTACCCCAGCATCAGGCTCGGGCTCCTGACGAGGACCTCGCCCTCGTCGCCGTCCCGCACGTCGAGACCGGTGCGCGGGTCGACCAGACGCAGCTCGCCGCCGGGCACCACGGTCCCGCAGGTGCCGGGCGGCCGTGAGGAGCCGGGGCGGCTCATGGTGATCGCGCCGCAGGTCTCGGTGGAGCCGTAGCTGTTCACGAGCGGCGCGCCGAGCACCCGCTCGACGGCCGAGGCGAGCGCCGCGCCGGTCGCCGCGCCGGTGACGACGCACACCCGCGGCTTCGGGACCGTCCGGCCGCTCTCCTCGGCCGCCTCCACCGCCTCGACCAGCTGGAAGTACATGGACGGCACGCCGAGCAGCAGGGTGAACGGCTCGGCGCGCAGGGCCTCCAGCACGTCCTGGGCGCCGAACCCGGGGAGGATGCGCGCGGTGGCGCCGGTGACGGTCACGCCCAGGACGCAGAGGATGTGCGCGAGGCTGTGGAAGAGCGGCAGCGGCCACAGCAGCCGGTCGTCGGGGCCGAGGCCGAGGACGCCCCGGTAGGAGTGGTGGACGGACCACAGACAGGCCCGCTGGTGGGAGACCACGCCCTTGGCCGCCCCGGTGGTGCCGGAGGTGTAGAGGATCCAGGCCGGCTCGTCGAGGCCGAGGTCGTCCCGGGGGCCCCGGGCCGGCTCGCTCTCGGCGAGCTCCTCGAAGGCGAGGGTGCCCGCCGCTCGGGCGCCGGCGCGGGAGGCGTCGCCGTGCGCGAGGACGACGAGGATCCCCTCCCGGGTCGTCCTCATGCGCTCGACCTGCTCCAGGTGGGCGGCGTCGGTGATGACGAGGCGGGCCCCGCTGTCGTCCAGCTGGTGCGCCAGTTCGGCGTCCGAGGACTGGGGGTTGACCGGCACGCCCACGGCCGCGGCACGGGTGACCGCGAGATAGCTTTCGACGGTCGTGACGCTGTTGCCGAGGAGGATCGCGACCCGGTCGCCGCGTCCCACCCCGGCTCCGGCCAGGTGGCCGGCCAGCCGCCCCGTGCGCTCGGCGAGCCGCGCGTAGGTGACCTCGCGCTCCTCGTCGGCGAACGCGACCTGGTCCGGGCGGTGGAGCGCGTGGTCGCGCAGCACCGCGGAAAGTGGCCGGATGTCTTCGACTTGCGTCACGCGTACGCTCCTGCCTGCTTGAGCCTGCTCATACCTCCGCCGTGACCGGCGAGCTCACCTCGCGTAACGCTAGAAAGTCCGGGACGGCGAATACAACCCCTATTTCCTCCCCCGATCCAGCGCCCGTTCCGGATTTCACAAGGAGTCGTCCAGAGGCTGTGCAGAAGGCATTCAGCCCGCCTCCCCGAACCTGGCTGGGTCCAGCCAACGCAGTGCTGCGGAAGCCCGCTCGGCGGGCGTGGCACGTTTCGGATCGGGAAGGTCGAGCATGCCGTCCAGTCTCACTGGCATACCCACTGAATTCGATGTCATCGTTATCGGGGGCGGCCCGGCCGGCGCCACCACCGCCGGACTTCTCGCCAAGCGCGGCCACAAGGTGCTGATTCTCGACCGAGAGCGTTTTCCGCGTTACCACGTCGGTGAATCGCTTATCCCGGTCGTGATGGCCCCCATGGCGGAAATGGGGCTGACCGAACGGCTGGAACAGCGCGGATTCGAGCGCAAGTACGGCGGCACGTTCGTCTGGGGAAGCGAGCAGGCGGCCTGGGACTTCTCCTTCGTCGACGGCGGCGAGTACCCGTTCGCGTACCACACGCGGCGCGCCGACCTGGACTCGGTGATCCTGGACCGGGCGCGGGAGCTGGGGGCGTACGTCGTCGAGGACGCCACGGTGAAGGAGCCCGTCGAGGAGGACGACCGGGTCACGGGCGTGCGCTTCACGGTGCGCGGCGGCAAGGAGACCTACGAGGTCAGGTCCTCCATGGTGGTGGACGCCTCGGGCCAGGCGCGCGTCCTCACCCGCAAGTACTCGGAGATCCACTGGCACGACAAGCTGCGCAACGTCGCCGTGTGGACGTACTTCGACAACTGCGAGCGGCTGCCCGGCGACCAGTACACCAACATCCTGATCGAGGGCATCGAGAACGGCTGGTTCTGGGGAATCCCGCTCGACAAGGGGACGGTCAGCGTCGGTTTCGTGACGCCGAGCACGGTCGCCGGCGACAGCGACCAGGGCCTGGAGCAGCTCTTCCGCGACGAGGTCGAGAAGACCACGAAGCTCAAGCACATGCTGCGCGACGCGCGCCAGTCGGCCGGTTTCCGCAGCGCCCGGGACTGGTCGTACACGAACCAGACCGTCTACGGGAAGGGCTGGGCCGCCGTCGGCGACGCGGCCGCGTTCGTCGACCCGCTGATCTCGACCGGTGTCGCGCTGGCGACGACCGCGGGCAGCATCCTGTCCCGGGTCATCGACAAGGTGCTGCAGTACCCGGAGATCGAGGAGGTGGCGCTCAAGCGCTACGCCACCGCCTACCTGAGCTTCTTCAACGAGGTCCGTTCCTTCGTGGAGCGCTTCTACGACCGGTCGCTGAAGAAGGAGGACTACCACAAGCTGGCCCAGTCGATCATCGACCCGGAGCAGAAGAACACGCCGGCGAACGACTTCGTCACGCTCCTGGCCGGCCTGCGCGGCAAGCACCTCGCCCTGGACATCACCGTCGACGACCTCGTCCCGCAGACCGAGCCCTCCGCCACCGCCGGGAACTGAGCGACCGACCGCCCCTCAACGGGAAGGAAGAACTGGTGCACGGCAAGAACTCCGCCTCCGCGGCGACAGACCGGTACGACGTGGTGATCCTCGGCAGCGGCATGGCCGGCGGCATGCTGGGCGCGGTGCTCGCCCGCAACGGGGTGAAGACCCTCATCCTCGACGCGGGCACCCACCCGCGCTTCGCGGTGGGCGAGTCGACCATCCCGTACACCTCGGGCATGGCGCGGCTCATCGCCAAGCGTTACGACGTGCCCGAGCTGAAGGCCCTGTCGCACTACAAGGGGACCATCGAGGAGATCTCCCCCAACTGCGGCCAGAAGCAGAACTTCGGCTTCGTCTACCACCGCGAGGGGCAGCCGCAGAATCCGCAGGAGATCAACCAGCTCGTGGTCCCGGTCGACCTGCGCACCGAGACCCACCTGTTCCGCCAGGACGTCGACGCGCACCTGTTCCACGTCGCGCTCACGTACGGCGCCGACGCGCGGCTCGCGACCCGGGTCACCGAGATCGACGTCGACCCGGACGAGGGCGCGGTCCTGCGTACGGAGCACGGCGAGGAGTTCCGCGCCTCGTACGTGGTCGACGGCAGCGGGTTCCGCTCGCCGCTCGCGGAGAAGTTCGAGCTGCGCGAGACGCCCACGCGCGCCCGGACCCACTCGCGCTGTCTCTTCACGCACATGATCGGGGTCAAGCCGTTCGACGACTCGCCCACGGCGCAGCAGCACGACCAGCCGAGCCCCTGGCACCACGGCACGCTGCACCACGTCTTCGACGGCGGCTGGCTCTGGGTGATCCCGTTCGACAACCACGACGCGGCCCGCAACCCGCTGTGCAGCGTCGGCCTCACCCTGGACCCGCGGAAGTACCCGAAGGGCGACACGCCCCCGGAGCAGGAGTTCCAGGACTTCCTCGCGCGGTTCCCCGAGATCGCCTGGCAGTTCGAGGGCGCCAAGACGGTCCGTCCGTGGGTCTCCACCGGCCGGCTGCAGTACTCGGCCAAGACGGTCGTCGGCGACCGCTACTGCCTGACGTCCCACGCCGCCGGCTTCATCGACGCGCTGTACTCGCGCGGCCTGGCGAACACCCTGGAGCTCGTCAACGCGCTGGGCTGGCGGCTCATCGCCGCCTCCCGCGACGGCGACTGGTCCAAGGAGCGGTTCGCCCACGTGGAGGCCCTGCACCAGGGGCTGTTCGACTTCCACGACGACCTGGTCTACAGCTCGTTCGTCGGCTTCGGGCACTACGAGCTGTGGAACGCCGTCAACCGCACCTGGATGCTCGGGACGATGAGCGGCAACATGATGGTCGAGGACGCCTACTACCGGTTCAGCGAGACCGGCGACCCCGACGTCTTCCTGGAGACCGAGCGGTCCGGGAACCCGGGGTCCCCCCTGCCGATCAGCGAGACCTTCGTGCGCATGGGCAAGCTGACCCGTGAGCTGTGCGAGGCGGTCGAGGCCGGGACCGTCGAGCCGGGCGACGCCGCCGCGCGCATCCACGAGTACATCCAGAAGGAAGTGGACTTCATCGCGCACGCCGACAAGTTCGGCTCGCCGGAGAACCGCTGCTTCAACATGACGCGGGAGCGGATGGAGGCGGCCGAGGAGTGGTCGCGCACCCAGGCGCCGCCGGAGATCGGCAAGCGCATGCTCAACGCCGCCCGGGGCATGGCGCTCGCCAAGGAGGCGGAGGCCGGGGCCGGTTCCGCGGACTACTGATCCCGGTCCCCGAACCCGGCCCGCCGGGGGCGCTGTCGCGGCCCCGGCGCCTCCCCCCGCCGGACGGCCTCGTGGACACCCCCCTTCCCCACGAGGCCGTCCGGCGGTCCGGAACCGGAGGGCCGGAGCCCTTCCCCGTCCGCATCCCTGCCGACCGAGGCGAGTGAGGAACCATGTCGCACCAGCGGTACGAAGCCGATCTGCGCCGTCTGTTCGCCGGATTCCCCACGGGCGTCTCCGTGGTGACGGCGCAGTCCCCGGACGGCACCCCCTGGGGGATGACGTGCACGTCACTGTGCAGCGTCGCCCTCGACCCGCCCACCCTGCTCGTCTGCCTGCGCGCCGGCAGTCCCACCCTCGGCGCGGTCCTGGACAGCGGGTCGCTGTCGGTGAACCTGCTCCACCAGCACGCCCGGTCCACCGCCGAGCTGTTCGGCTCGGGGGCCGCGGACCGGTTCGACCGGGTGCCGTGGGCGCCGGCCCGGCAGGGCGGGCCGCACCTGACCGAGGCGGCGCACACCATCGCCGACTGCACGGTCACCGCCGAACAGGCCGTCGGCGACCACACGGTGGTGATGGCCCGCGCCACGCGGGTCACCTCCCTGCGCCGGCCGATCCCCCTGCTCTACGGCATGCGCCGGTACGGGTCCTGGGCGGAGGACATGGAGAACGGCTTCCTGTCGTACGACTTCATCTCCTGACGAATGCGGCGGAGGGAACGGCAGACCATGGACGTCCCCGTGATCCATCCGTATCCGATGCCCGGTCCGGACCCGGCCGTCGAGAACAGGGTCGACTGGGTCGCGGACCCCGAGCGGGCCGCTCTGCTCATCCTGAACATGCAGGGCTTCTTCCTGCGGCCGTACGCCCGCGGCACGTCACCGCTCGACGCCCTGCTGGCCAACTGCTCGGCCCTGCTCCACACCTGCCGCGGGCTGCGCGTGCCGGTCGTCCACACCGTGCAGCCCGGCACCCAGGCGCCGGGCGAGCGCGGTCTGCTCACGGACTTCTGGGGCAAGGGCCTCGACGACGTCCTGGAGGACGCGGCCATCGTGAGCGAGCTCGCCCCGGACGTGAGCGGCGCCGTGCTGTCCGCCTGGCGCTACAGCGCCTTCTTCGGCTCGGGCCTGGAGCGGCAGCTGCGGCGGCTGGGCCGCGACCAGCTCGTGATCTGCGGCGTGTACGCGCACCTGGGCTGCGTCACCACGGCGGTGGACGCGTTCAGCCACAACCTCGAGGTGTTCCTCGCGGCCGACGCGGTCGCGGACTTCAGCGCCCGGGAGCACCGGGCGGCGCTCGCCTGGGCGGCGAGCTGCTGCGCGGCGGTGAAGACCACCGGACAGCTCACGGCGGAGCTGCTGCGCGCCGCCCCCGCGTACGGGGCATGAGGGGCTCCCCGCACGGACGCCTCCCCGTGCGGGGAGCCCCTCCGTCCCCGCTCGACAAGACCATTCCGCGGGGCTACTATTTTTACATGTACAAAAACTCGGCACGAGAGGAACGGGCCGTAAGCCCCGGAGGGGTCCTGTGGACCGTCTCGGTGGCCCAGCTGATGGTCTCGCTCGACGTCTCGGTGGTGAACGTCGCTCTGCCGTCGATGCGCACCGCGCTGGGCTTCGACGAGTCGGGACTGTCCTGGGTGGTCAACGCCTACACACTCACCTTCGGCGGACTGCTGCTCCTGGGCGGACGGGCCGCCGACCGGTTCGGCCGCAGGCCACTGCTCCTGATCGGTCTCGCGCTCTTCGGCGTCACCTCGCTCCTGGGCGGTCTCGCGCAGGACCCGGGCCAGCTGATCGCCGCGCGTGCCGTGCAGGGCGTGGGCGCGGCGCTGATCGCCCCGGCCGCGCTCGCGGTCCTGACGACGAGCTTCCCGGCCGGGCCGCAGCGCGGCAAAGCCTTCGGGGTGTACAGCGCCGTCACGGCCGGCGGCGCCGCCGTCGGCGTCGTGGTGGGCGGTCTGCTCACGGAGTACCTGAACTGGCGCTGGGTCATGCTGGTGAACGTCCCGATGGCGGTCGTCGGCATGTGGCTCGCGCGGCGGCACGTGGCGGCGGCCGGTGCGGGCGACACCGCGCGCAAGCTCGACGTGGTCGGCGCGGTCCTGGCCACCCTGGGCACGTCGCTGCTGGTCTTCGCGCTCGTCAGGACCGAGACCGAGTCGTGGGGTTCGACGAGCACGATCGCCGGTCTGGTCGTCGCGGCGGTCCTGCTGACCGGCTTCTTCGTCTACGAGGGCACCGCCGCCAAGGAACCGCTGCTGCGGCTGCGCGTGCTCACCAACCGGTCGGTGGCCGGCGCCAACCTCTACATGATGATGGTCTCCATCACGATCTTCACCTCCTTCTACTTCGTCTCCCTCTACCTCCAGCAGGTCCTCGGGTTCGGTGCGCTGAGCGCCGGCCTCGCCTTCCTGCCGTTCTGCCTCGGTCTCGTCGTGGGGTCGCTGTACGCGGTGAAGCTGCTCGCCCGGTTCTCGCCCCGGCAGCTGCTCATCGTGGGCGGGATCATCGGCGCCGTCGGGATGTTCTGGTTCAGCCGGATCAGGCCCGACGGCACCTTCCCGGCCGATGTCCTCGGTCCGTCCCTGGTGACCAGCTTCGGCATCGGCCCGCTCCTCGTCCCGATCGCCAACGCGGCGACCGCGGGGGTCGCCCCGAACGAGGCCGGCATGGCGTCGGGCCTGCTCAACAGCGCGCGTCAGCTCGGCGGCAGCATCGGCCTGGCCGCGATGAGCACGGTCGCGGCCGCCGCCACCTCGGACGCCTCCGCGTCCGCCTCCGCCGCTTCGCGGCTCACCGACGGGTACGGCAGGGTGTTCGCCTCCAACGGCGGTCTGCTGGTCTTCGCCGTCCTCGTCGCCGTGTTCCTCCTCCCCCGCACGAGCGCCGGCCCCGTACCGGGCCCGGCGGCCCGCAAGGACGCCGGACGCACCCCCCGTCCCGGCGCGCGCAAGGAGGAGGCGACCCCGGCGGAACGGAACTGACGCCCCTCGTCCTCACCCACCACCCGACCGGCCGCGCAGGGGCACCCGCGCGGCCGGTCCTTCGTGTGCACGGCCTCGCCCGCGCCCACCGTCCGCTCCCGGACACCGCCCTCTCCGGGCACCGGCCCCTCCCGCACACCCCGCCGGCCGCGGGGAGAGAACGTCCAGCACTCCTTCAGAGGGCTCCGCGCAGACTGGAGCCGTCACGGCGCAAGGAGGTGCACACGGATGGTGCTGGTCGAGCGGGATCCCCAACTCGCGCAGCTGTCCGACCTGTTGGAGAACTGTCTGCACGGAGCCGGCAGCGTCGTCGTCCTCCGGGGCCCGGTGGCGGTCGGCAAGACGGAACTGCTGCACACCTTCGCGGAGCGGGTGGCGGGTCCCCGGGTGCGCTTCCTCGGCGCCGCCGCCTCGCCGACCGAACGCCACCTGCCCTTCGGCCTCCTCAGCCAGCTCCTGCACGGCGCCGACGCCGGGTACGCCCGGCGGGCGGCGGCCGTCATCGACGGCGGGGCCCGTGCGGACGGCACGGCCGGCCCCGAGGTCCTGGAGGGCGTCTCACGGGTCTTCCTCGACATGAGCGCCGAGGAGCCGCTGCTCATCGGGGTGGACGACGTCTACCACGCGGACGCCGATTCGCTGCAGTGCCTGCTCTTCCTCGCCCGGCGGCTGCGCCGGTCGCGCGTCATGATGGTCCTCGGCGACCAGGACCGCTCCGGCGCCCGGCACGCGCACCTGCGCACCGAGCTGTCCCGCCACCCGTACTGCACGCAGATCCGGCTCGCCCCGCTCACCAGCGACGGCGTCGCGGCACTGCTCGCCCACGACCTCGACGCGCACGTGGCGCACAGCCTGGCCTCGGGCGCGTTCGCCGTCACCGGCGGCAACCCCCTGCTCGTCAGGGCGCTGGCCGAGGACTGGGAGGCGTCCGCCCGCTCGGCGGTGAGGGAGCCGCCCACCGGTCTGGTGGTGGGCGACCGCTTCGCCGAACGGGTCGTGAGCTGTCTGCACCGCCTCGAACCGGACGCGCTCGCCGTGGCCCGGGCCGTCGCCGTGGTCGGCGAGACGCACCGCACGGAGTTCCTCGCCCGGCTCGCCGGAACCGGCGTCATCGAGGCCCGCGCGCTCGTCGAACTGCTCGACGAGTCGGGTCTGCTGCACCGGGGCCGCTACCGGCACCGGGCCGCCCAGGAAGCCGTCCTGCGGGACTTCGGAGCGCCCGGGCGCGTCGCGTGGCACCGGCGCGCCGCCGCGATGCTGCACGCCGAGGGCGGCCGCTCCACCTCGATCGCCCACCAGCTCATCGCCGCCGGGGACACCCGCGAACCCTGGGCGCCGGACGTGCTGCGGGAGTCCGCCGCCAGCGCCACGGCCAGCGGCCAGGTCGACTTCGCCCTCGACTGCCTCGAACTGGCCCACTCCCTGGCCGACGACGAGCAGCAGCGCGCCGTGAGCCGTGCGGTGCTCGCCGAGGCCGAGTGGCGCGTCGCGCCCGCCCGCGTCGTGCGCCACCTCGGCCCGCTCGCGGACGCGGCGGGCCGCGGTCTGCTGACGGGGCACCAGCCCCTGGCCGTGCTCGAGTACCTGCTGTGGCACGGCCGGGTGGACGAGGCGGGCACGCTGCTCGACCGGCTCGCCGCGACGGCGACCGGGCCGACGGCCGCCGGGCTCGGTGCCGTGCGCGCCTGTCTGGAGCTGTGCTATCCCGCCCGGCGCCGCCGCGCGGGCGCCGGCGCCCCGGCCGCCGCGCCCGTCGACCCCCGCGCCGCCCCCTCCCTGGTCGGCACCGTGCTCACCGCGGTGCGGGGCGACGTGGCCGTGTCGGGCGACCACCTCTGGCAGGACCTGCGCACCGACGAGCCGCTCTCCCGGATCGCCCTGGCCCTGCTGGCGCTGGCCAGGCCCGAGCGCCTGGCGACGGTCGCGCCGTGGTGCCTGCCGATGCTCGCGGACGCGGCGGGGCACGACGGCCCGCGGTGGCAGGGCCTGTTCACGGCGGCGCGCGCCGACGCGGCGCTGCTCCAGGGCGACCTGCGGGCCGCCGGCGAGCTCGCGTCCGCGGCCCTGGACGAGACGTCCCGGGCGCACTGGGGCGTACTGGCGGGCGCGCCGCTCGCCTGTCTGCTCACCACGGCGGTGGAGACCGGGCGCGACGAGGACGCCGCCGCGTACCTGAACGCGCCGGTGCCGGCCGCGCTGCTCGAGACGCCGTTCGGCCTGCGCTACCTGCGGGCGCGCGGGCAGTACCACCTGGCGGTCGGCCGGCCCTACGCCGCGCTCAGCGACTTCCGGACCTGCGGCCGGCTGCTGCGCGACTGGGAGGCCGACGGCCCCCGGCAGCCGCCCTGGCGGATCGACACCGCCCAGGCCCTGGTGCACCTCGACCGCCGGGACGAGGCGCGCGCGCTCCTGGAGGAGCAGCTCGACGGCCTCCCCGCCGACGACGAGCGCTCCCTCGGCCGGGCACTGCGGCACCTGGCCGCGACGCTGGAGCCGCACGAGCGGCCGCCCCTGCTCGACGACGCCGCACGGGCCTCCCAGGCGGCCGGCGACCGGGTGGAGTTCGCCCACGCCCTCGCCGACCTCGGCAACGCCTACGCCGCGAACGGTGACGGGCGGCGGGCCAGGCCGACCCTGCGCCGGGCGTGGCGGGCGGCGCGGGAGTGCCACGCGGAGCGCCTGGCCCGGTCCCTGCAGCCGGGCCTGGCGGGTACGCCGCCGGCCGGGGCGGCCTTCGCGGAGCCCCGCCCCGGCGGCGAGCGCGCGGCGGAACTCAGCGCGGCCGAGCGCCGGGTCGGGGCCCTGGCCGCGCACGGTCACAGCAACCGGCAGATAGCGCAGCGGCTGTGCATCACGGTGAGCACCGTCGAGCAGCATCTGACCCAGATCTACAGAAAACTCCAGGTGCGCCGCCGCACCGATCTGCCGGTCTTCTGGGAGACGCCGGAAAACACGACAGGGGCGGAACCCTTACTCGCGGAAGTGTTTTCGGATTCACCCCCCTATTCCCCCTAGAGGACACGGTGACCGCCTTCACAGAAATTGGGGTATCCGCAGCCACGGATCATTCAACTAGGCTTAATCCGCGACTGTTTCACAGAGCATCGAGAGCCTTTCCACCGACATGAGCGAGGGGCAGTGAGAATGATCCTCGGTGAAGACACGACCCCCTGGGCGGCATCGCGGAGCGGACCGACCATTCTCGGCGTCGGAACCGCGACCCCGGATTCCTCCTATTCCCAGCAGGATCTCCTGGACCTGTACGGCATCCAGGACAGCAGGATCCGTTCCGTCTTCCTCAACAGTGCGATAGACCGGCGTTTCCTGAACGTTCCGCCGTACGGTGACGACGGCCGGCCGCGGGCGGAGACCCAGGGCGAACTGCTCGCCAAGCACAAGGCCCGGGGCACCGACATGGGCGCCCGTGCGCTGCAGTCCTGCCTGAAGCGGATCGGGGCCGCGGTCAGCGACATCGGCTACCTGGTCTGCGTGACCTCCACCGGTCTGCTGACGCCCGGTTTCAGCGCCCTGCTCATCCGGGAACTGGGCATCCCCACCGACTGCAGCCGCCTCGACATCGTCGGCATGGGCTGCAACGCCGGCCTCAACGCCCTCAACGCGACCACCGGCTGGGCCTCGGCCAACCCGGGGAAGATCGCCATGATGGTGTGCATCGAGGTGTGCTCGGCCGCGTACGTCTTCGACGGCACGATGCGCACCTCCGTCGTCAACAGCCTCTTCGGCGACGGCTCCGCGGCGATCGCCGTCTCGCACGACCCGGAGAAGCCCGGCCCGCAGGTGCTGAAGTACGCCAGCTGCATCGTCCCCGACGCCGTGGACGCCATGCGCTACGACTGGGACGAGGAGCAGGGCAAGTTCAGCTTCTACCTGGACCGCGACGTGCCCTACGTGGTGGGCGCGCACGCCGAGCGCGTCGTGTCGTCCCTGCTCAGCGGGACCGGGCTGCGGCGCAGTCAGATCGCCCACTGGCTGGTGCACTCCGGGGGCAAGAAGGTCATCGACTCGGTGTCGGTGAACCTCGGCCTCACCCGGCACGACGTGCGGCACACGACCGACGTGCTGCGCGACTACGGCAACCTCTCCAGCGGCTCCTTCCTCTTCTCGTACGAGCAGCAGATGCGGGAAGGCGTGACGCGCCCCGGCGACTACGGCGTCCTCATGACGATGGGCCCCGGTTCGACGCTCGAGACGGCGCTCGTCCGCTACTGAACGGCCCCCGCGCCGCACCCTCCGTTTCCCGGCTCCTCTCCGACACGCCACCCACGACCAGGGACTCACACATGTCTTCCTCGGACCTCGCCCCCGCCCCGTCCCCCCACACCCTCGAGATCGACAGCACCCGCCCCCTGTGCCCCCTGCTGGTCGCCGACGTCAACGCGCTCTGCGACCGCCTGGAGGACGCGCAGGGCACGACGAGCGCCGTGATCCGGCTGCACGGCACGGGCCCGGCCCGGAACTGGCCCGGTGACGTCGGGATCGACGTGGTGAGCCGCTGGGAGAAGGCCCTGCGGCGGCTCGAGCAGGGCCGCTTCGCCAAGATCGTGACCGTCGAGGGCTACTGCAGCGGCCCCGCCCTCGACGTGCTGCTCACCGCCGACCACCGCATCGGCGCGCCCGGCCTGCGGATCGCCGTGCCGGTGAACAACGACGGCGTCTGGGCGGGCATGGCCGTGCACCGCCTCACCAACCAGCTCGGCGGGCTGCACGCCCGCCGGCTCGTCCTGTTCGGCGCCGAGCTGTCCGAGCAGCGGGCCCTGGCCGTCGGGCTGATCGACCAGACCGCCAAGGACCCGGCGGCCGTCGCCGCGCGGCTGGCCGGGCGCTTCGCCCGGCTGGACGCCGCCGAGCTCGCGATCCGTCGGCAGCTCGTCCTCGAGGCCGGGGTGACCGGCTTCGAGGAGGCGCTGGGCAAGCATCTCGCCGCCTGCGACCGGACGCTGCGCCGGACCAGGGGCGAGTTCGCGGGCGCCCGCGGCAACGCGTGATGAGCGGCACGGAAGGAGTGGGGAGCATGACGGTGTCTCCCGTACCGGGCGTGGCGCGGTGGTCCGCGCAGGCACCGGTCCTCAGCGGCTCCCTCAGGGCGGACGCCGACGCCCTGAGGGCGTACACGGCCGAGGCCGAGAAGGTGCTCGCGGAACTCCCGGCCAAGGCCGGGCGCGATCCCGGCCAGCAGCAGCTCGCCGCCGAGGTGATCGACGACCAGCGGCGCCTGCGCAGCGCCTTCATGGAGCGGCACGCCGAGCGGGTCTACCACGAGCTGACCGGGGGCCTGCGGGAGCAGCGCTCGCTGTCCGAGCTGGTGCTGGCCGCGTCCGAGGCCTTTCCCGGCCTCACCCCGACCGAGGCGCAGATGGCGGCGGAGCGCGCGTGCGCGACGCAGGCCGACAAGGACGGGCGGGAGATCGACCAGGGCATCTTCTTCCACTGGGTGCTGCGGTCGCCGCAGGCCGGCCCCCATCTGATGCACGCCCTGCTGCGGCCCACCCTGCGCGCCCGGTCGCTGCTGGGCGAGTTCGACCGGACGGGGAACCTCGAACTGGGCACCGTACGGCTGGAACGGGTCGACCGGGCGGCTCACCTCACCCTGTGCAACGGCCGTTTCCTCAACGCCGAGGACAACCAGCTCGTGGACGACCTGGAGACGGCCGTCGACCTGGCCCTGCTCGACGACCGGGTCGAGGTGGGGGTGCTGCGCGGCGGGAAGATGACCCACCCGCGCTACCAGGGCCGCCGGGTCTTCTGCGCCGGGATCAACCTGGTCGACCTGCACCAGGGCCGGATCTCGTTCGTGGACTTCCTGCTCCGCCGCGAACTCGGCTACCTCCACAAGCTGATCCGCGGAGTGCGGGTCGACGGCGCCTGGCCCCGGCCCCTGGTGGAGAAGCCGTGGGTGGCCGCGGTCGACGGCTTCGCCATCGGCGGCGGCATGCAGCTGCTGTTCGCCGTCGACCACGTCGTCGCCGCCGCCGACTCCTACTTCAGCCTTCCGGCGGCCCAGGAGGGCATCGTGCCGGGCATGGCCAACCTCCGGCTGACCGCGCTCGCGGGCGGGCGGCTGTCGCGGCAGGTCATCCTGTCCGGCCGCAAGCTCTGGGCGCACGAGCCCGAGGCGGGGGCCGTCTGCGACGAGGTGGTCGACCCCAAGCTGATGGACGCGAGCGTCGAGGCCGCCGTCGCCCGCCTGGCGAGCCCGGCCGTGGTCCCGAACCGGCACATGATCAATCTCGCCGAGGAGCCGATGGACCACCTGCGCGCGTACGCCGCCGAGTTCGCACTCGAGCAGTCGCTGCGGCTGTACAGCGCCGACGTCATCGACAAGGTGGACCGGTTCAGCGCCGGCGCGTCCCCCGAGCGGCGGACGGGAAGCGGCTCGTGAGGCCCGTCGACGCGATGCTGGAGGTGCTGCGCGACGAAGGCGTGACCCGCGTCTTCGGCAACCCGGGCACGACGGAACTCCCCTTCGTCGAGGCGGTCACGGCGGCCCCCGACCTCCAGTACGTCCTCGGGGTGCAGGAGGCCTCCGTGGTCGCGATGGCCGACGGGTACGCCCGGGCCACCGGCCGTCCCGCCTTCGTCAGCCTGCACATCGCCGCCGGCCTCGCCAACGGCCTGGTCGGGCTCCTCAACGCCACGCGCTCGCGGACGCCGCTGGTGGTGACCGCGGGACAGCAGGACCGCCGCCATCTGGCGCACGACCCCATGCTCTCCGGCGACCTGACCGGGATCGCCCGCGCGGCGGTCAAGCACACCTTCGACGTCCAGCACGCCCACGACCTCGCGGGCATGCTCCGGCGGGCCTTCGCGCTCGCCGTCCAGCCGCCCGCGGGCCCGGTCTTCCTCTCCGTCCCGATGGACCTCCTGGAGGAGGACACGCCCGTCGCCCCGCCCGCGCCGCGGTCGCACCTCGGCGGCCTCGGTCCCGCCGCCGGATGGCCGGAGGCCGCCGAGCGGCTCGCCGCCGCGCGGCGCCCGGCGATCGTCGCCGGCGACGGGGTGGGACGCGACGACGCCGTGGCCGAGCTGGTGGCGGTCGCCGAGGCGACCGGGGCGACCGTCTTCCACCAGCCGATGCACGACGGCGTGGACTTCCCCACCGTGCATCCGCTGTACGCGGGCATGCTCGACGCCCGCTACTCGGCGATCCGGGCCGCCCTCGAGGACCACGACGTGGTGCTCATCGCCGGCACCCGGGCGTTCATGGCGCACCACTACGAGCCGGGTTCGCCGATTCCCGCCGGCACGGCCGTCATCCAGCTCGACGACGACCCGGGCGAGCCGGGGCGGACCTTCCCCGTCGCGCTCGGCCTGGTCGGCGGGGTCCGGACCACGCTGGCGGCGCTCGCGTCGCAGCTCGCCGGGAAGGTGCCGGAGGCGCCGTCGCGCGCCGAGGCGATCGGCCGGGTGCACGAGGCCGCCCGCGCGCGGGTGCGCGAGCGCGCGCTGCGGCGCCGCGGCGACGCCCCCATGGACCCGCTGGCCGCCGTCCACGCCGTGGTCCGCGGGCTTCCGGCGGGCTGCGTCGTGGTGGAGGAGGCGATCACCAGCGGGCTGCTGCTGCGCAGCGTCCTGCCGCTGGAGCGTCCCCGGTCCTACGTCCACACGGTGGGCGGCGGGCTCGGCTCCGGCATCGGCGCCGCGATCGGCTCCCGGATGGGGGATCCCGGCCGCCCGGTGGTGGCCGTGCTCGGTGACGGCTGCACCCTGTTCGGGCTCCAGGGCCTGTGGAGCGCCGCCCACTACCGGGTCCCGGTCACCTTCGTGGTGATGAACAACGGCGAGTACCGCACGCTGAAGGAGACGGCCGCCCGGCGCGAGCGGAGCCGGGCCGCCCGCCGCAGCGCCGGCGGCCTGCAGCTCACGCCGCCGCGGCTCGATCTGACGCCCGCCGCGGGCCTGTTGGGCCTCGCGGACGGAACACCGGGCACCCCCGACGGCCTGGATCTCACGCCGCCGGAGCTCGACTTCACCCGCGTCGCCGAGTTCTTCGGCATCACCGCGGTGCGGGCCCGCTCGACGGACCACCTCGCCGAGGCCGTGGCGCGTGCCGCAGCGGGAGCGGAGCCGGTCCTCATCGACGTCCCCGTCACGAGCCACGCCGACAGTGCCTGACGGGCGTGCGGACGGACCCGAAGACGACATCGGAACATCAGGAGGAAGCCATGACGAGCCTGGTCGACACGGTCGGGCCGGCCGGGACGGTGTTCAGCGACGGCTGGCGGTCCGCGTCCGGCGACGCCGTCGTCGAGGTGACCGAACCGGCGACCGGGAAGACGCTGGCCCGGGTCGGTGTCGCCGACGCCGCGGACGTCGCGCGGGCCGCGGCCGGGGCGGCGCGGGCGCAGCCGGCGTGGGGCGCCCTCCCCGCCGCCGCCCGGGCGGCGGTGCTGCGGCGCGCGGCCGCCGTGCTGGAGGAGCACCGCGCCGAGGTCGTCCGGTGGCTGGTCCGCGAGGGCGGCGCGGTACGGGCGAAGGCGGAGACCGAGATCGCGGACACGGTGGAGGAACTCCTGCAGGCGGCGGCGCTGCCCACCCAGCCGCACGGGCAGGTCCTGCCGTCCGCGCCGGGCCGGTCCAGCGTGGCCCGCCGGGTGCCGCTGGGCGTGGTCGGGGTGATCAGCCCGTGGAACGTGCCGCTGCTGCTCGCCCTGCGCGCGGTGGCCCCCGCGCTCGCCCTGGGCAACGCCGTGGTCCTCAAACCGGACGTCCGCACCCCGGTCTCGGGCGGCCTGGTCGTGGCGCGCCTCTTCGAGGAGGCGGGGCTCCCGGAGGGGGTTCTGCACGTGCTGCCGGGCGACGCGGTCGCGGGCGGCGCGCTGACGGCCGACCCGGCCGTGGCGATGGTGTCGTTCACCGGCTCGACCGCGGTCGGCCGGGAGGTGGGAGCCGTGGCGGGACGCACCCTCAAGCGGGTCTCGCTGGAGCTCGGCGGCAACAACGCGCTGATCGTGCTCGACGACGCCGATCTGGACGCGGCCGCGGCGGCGGGAGCCTTCGCGTCCTTCTTCCACCAGGGCCAGATCTGCATGGCGGCGGGGCGGCACATCGTGCACGCGTCGGTCGCCGGGGAGTACGTGCGCCGGCTGGTCGAGGAGGCCCGGCGGCTCACCGTCGGCGATCCGTGGACCGACCGGGTCGACCTGGGCCCGGTGATCGACGCCCGTCAGCTGCGGCGCGTCCACGGCATCGTCCGCGACAGCGCCGCGGCCGGCGCCGAAGTCCGGTGCGGCGGCGTCCCGGACGGGCCGTTCTACCCGCCGACCGTCCTGACCGGGGTCACCCGGGAGATGCCCGCGTTCACCGAGGAGATCTTCGGTCCGGTGGCGCCGGTCGTCGTCGTCCGCGACGACGACGAGGCGGTGGCCGTCGCCAACGACACCGACTACGGCCTGGTGGCGGCGGTGCGGACGGGCTCGGCCGAACGGGGGCTCCGCCTGGCCGACCGGCTGCGCACCGGCATGATCCACGTCAACGACCAGACCGTCAACCACCAGGCGGTGGTGCCCTTCGGCGGCTTCGGCGCCTCGGGCAACGGCGCCCGGCACGGGGCGCAGTTCGCCTGGGACTCGTACACCCAGTGGCAGTGGATCACGGCCCGGAGCGACGGGCCTGCCTGACACCGCCCCCGGGGCCGCGCCCCGTGCGACGACGGAGGAGGGCGCCGCCCCCCCGGGGGCGGGCCCCCCCCCGCGGCCCCCCCCCGGGGGGGGGGGGGGGCGTGGGCCCCCCGGCGCGGGGGGCGGGCGGGGGGGGGGGGGGGGGGGGGCCCGCCCCCGGGGGGGGGGCGCCCTCCTCCGTCGTCCCGGCTCACGGGGTGGGTGCTAGGGGGCGTCCGCGGGGCTGAGGCCGGTGAGGACGACGCCTCCGTCCGGGTTGCGCCGGCCGGCGAAGCCGGAACGCAGGAGGGCGCCTCCGCGGCCGGGCGCCGGGCCGTCGCCGATGACGTCGAAGGGCAGGGTCCGCCCCCGGGCGCACACCTCCCCCGGCTGCCCGCCGCGGAGGTCCTCCCCCAGGGCTCCGCGCACGCTCAGCCGTACGCCCGGGGCCGCCCCGACCACCGGGCTCCCGCCGCAGGACGTGCCCTGTTCCGCGGGGTGCGTGCTCACCGCCCACGGCAGCACGCTCCCGCCGGGCGCGAACTCGGCGCGCAGGACCGTGGTGGGCAGGATCTCGGCGTGCCGGGCCACCAGCCCGGGTGCGCACGGGGCGCCCACGAGGAGGACCATCCGGGGCCGCGGCGGGCGGGGTTCCCGCGCGAGGGCGTCGAGCACGTGCGCGTACTCCTGCGAGTCGTACACCGCGACGGCCCCGTCGAGACCCGCGACGGGGGCGTCGGGCCGCGCGTCGAGGGTGCTGCCCGAGCCGAAGGCCCACCACATCGCGGACAGGGTGGCCGGCCCGGTGGGATGTTCGGCGACGACGACCGTCCGGCCGGCGGGTCCGGCCTGATCGGACCTGGCGGCCATCGCCAGGTGCCAGGCCCGGTGGTCCACGAGGTGTCCCGAGCTGCACGCCCCGTCCGTCCGTGCCGCCAGCAGGTAGGCCGGCTCGGCGGGCGCGGAGCGCGGCAGCGCCCGGTCGACGGGGCGCGCTCCGAGCCGCTTCCACAGTTCGGCGTCGTCCACGGCGAACCGCCGGCGGCGGGCCTGCTCCCACACCGCCTGGGTGGCGCGGCTGCACAGCACCGTGTCGGCGCCGCTGACCACGGCGATCCGGCGGGTCTGGCCGACGGTGAGGCCGGCGGGCACCGGGACGCACACCCCGCCCGCCTTCATGACCGCCAAGTGGGCCACGAGCGCCTGCCGGTGGTCGGCGCAGTGCACGAGGACCGGGTCCCCGAGCTGTACGTCGGCGCTCAGCAGCGCCGTGGCGAGCTGGGCGGAGAGGAGGTCGGCCTTGCCGTACGAGAGGGTGTAGGGCCCCTCGCGCACCGCGACGGCCCGCGGGTGGCGCCGGGCGGCCCGGGTGAAGAGTCCGTCGAGTGTCCGGACCGACCCGGTCTGGTGATCCTGACGGCGGGTGCCTGGGCGGACGGATTCCCCGAGTTCGGCCGAGAGCATGTCTGCTTCTTCTCCTTCTGGTCCTTGTCCCGCTTCCGCCGGCTACGCGGCGGGGGTGACGGAGGGGGAGCGGTCGGACGGCCCGGGCGTGGTCTCCGGCACGATCACGGGCTTCGCGTACGTCCGGGTCAGCACCGGACCGGTCATCGCGGTGGTCACCAGCGCCATGACGACCATGAGGGAGTACAGGCCGCCGTCGAGCAGCCCGGCCTGGAGCCCGACGCCGAGGATGACCAGCTCGGTGAGGCCGCGGGTGTTCATCAGCGCGGCGAGCGCCGTGGCGGCCCTCGCGGGCAGCCCCGTGCTCCGGGCGCCCAGGTAGGTCCCGCCGAACTTGCCGAGCACGGCGACCGCCAGGACACCGGCCAGTTCGGCGATCTGCGCCCAGCCGAACTGCCTGAGGTCCACCTTGAGTCCGGCGACGACGAAGTAGACGGGCAGGAGCACGGAGGTCACGGTGCGGGTGCGCTGCATGAGGTCGGCGCGCAGCCGGTCCGCGTCCTCGCTCGGCATGATCAGGCCGAAGAGGAAGGCGCCGAAGATGTAGTGCATGCCCATGGCCTCGGTCGCCGCGCCGCAGAGCAGGGCGCCGACCAGCACCAGCGCGTACCACCAGGACGCGGCGGGCCCGCGGCCGTCGCCCCGGAGCGTGCGGCGCAGCCAGGGGCGTACGACCAGGACGAGCACCGCGACGAACGGGATCATCAGGGCCACCCGCCAGTGGGCGCCCCCGCCGCCGATCGCGGCCTGCACCCCGGCCAGGGCGGTCCAGGCGACGATGTCCACGAGGGCCGCCGCGGCCAGCGCGATGCCGCCGAGCGTGGTGCCGGTGAGCTTGCGGTCCGTGAGGATCCTCGCCAGCACGGGGAAGGCCGTCACGGACACGGCCAGGCCCATGAAGACGATGAAGGCCGCCTTCTGGTCGGTCTCGTGGTGGCGCAGCAGGAGGTAGCCGAGGCCGGTGCCGAGGACGAACGGCACCGCCGTCGATCCGAGGCTGACGACCGCGGCCATCCGCCCTCGGCCGCGCAGCGCCTGGCGCTCGATCTCCAGTCCCACTCCGAACATGAACAGGGTGACGCCGACGTCGGCCATCGCGCTCAGCAACGGCCGTATCCCGTCGGGGAACAGTGCGTCGGAGACCGCTCCGTCCAGGAGCGTCGGCCCGAGGAGCACGCCGGCGAGGATCTCGCCCACCACGGGCGGCTGTCCGATCCTGGTGGCGAGGTGCCCGAGTGCCTGGGCCAGGGCGAGGATGAACGCGAGGTCGAAGAGGAGCAATGCCACCTGATTACCGTCCATGGCGACCACTCTCCTTCAGCCGCCTACAGATGCTCTGAACGGTCTCTAACGCCCGCGACGCCCCGCCGGGGGCCGGTCACGGGTCCCCGGCCCCGGGCATGCGAGGCGCCCCGTGACCAGGGGGAGGTGTCACGGGGCGCGGTAACGCGGGGGACCCCCGGGGGGTCCCGTGGCCCGGGGCGGACCGGCGTCCGGCGTCCGGGCGAGTGCCACCGGGGCGGGGGCCGTCCGTACGCCCCGGGCGTGCGGACGCGGCGAGGCCGCCGTGGCCCGCGTCGCACCCCCGGGGGCGGGACGGTCCCGGTCCTCAGGCGACCGAGGCGGTCGCCTGCAGCAGACGTGCGACGGCGGCGCTGCGGTGGGTCAGCGGCTCGCGCTCGGCGCACTCGGCCGCGTAGAGCCGCATCAGCTCGTGGAACCGGTAGGTACCCCGGTCGTCCTCGACGAGCAGGTGGCGGCGCGCGAGCAGCCTCAGCGTGCCGGCCGCCTCCCGCTCGCCGGTGCCGGTCAGCTCGGCCGCCGCCGACACGGTGATCGTCCCGTCGCCGAAGAGCCCGAGGAGCCGGAACATCCTCGCCGCCTCGTCGGGCAGCGCCTGGTACGCCGTCTCGAACAGGGCGTGCAGGCTGGTCGAGGCGTCGCCTCCCGACGCCAGCCGGTCGAGCCGGCCGTGTTCCTCGGCGAAGCGCTCGACGAGCGCCGTCAGGGGCACGTCCGGGTTGGCGGCCAGTGTCTCGGCCATGATGCGCAGCGTCAGGGGCCGTCCGCCGGACAGTCCCACCAGCCGCCTGGCCACGGCCTCCTGACGCAGCAGCCGGTCCCCGCTGAGACACCGCAGCAGGGCCAGGGCGTCCTGGGTGCCGAGCGGGTCGAGCCGGAGCAGATGCGCGCCGTCGCGGACGGCGAGCCCGCCCAGGCGCTGTCGGCCGGTGCTGAGCACGCAGGAGGAGCCGCCCGGGATCAGCGGCCGCAACTGGTCGGCGCTGAGCACGTCGTCGAGCATCACGAGGACCCGCTTGCCGTGCAGCAGGCTCCGGTACAGCGTCGCGCGGCTCACGGGATCCGCGGGGATGCGGGCGTCGTCGACCCCGAGGCTGCGCAGCACCTGGAGCAGGGCCTGGGAGGCGCTCAGCGAACGGCCCTCCATGCTCGTCCCGCGCAGGTCGACGTAGAGCTGCCCGTCCGGGAAGTGCTCCGACAGCCGGTGGGCCAGTTCGAGCGCGAAGGCGCTCTTGCCCACTCCGGCCGGGCCGTCGATGACGACGATGGGCGTGGAGGTCCCCCGCCTGTCGTTCTCGGTGAGCAGCCGTGCCAGGTGCTCCAGTTCCCGGTGACGCCCGACGAACCCCCTGGCCACGGGGGGAAGCTGGGCGGGCCGGGGGGTCTCGGCGAGCACCATGCGGGGCGCGGCGGGCTCCGGGGCGGCGGTCCGGGCGCCCCCGGCGACGACGGCGCTCGCGCGGGCGGCTCCGCCCGGGGAGAGTGGGCTGCCGGTCAGGATCTGCTGGTGCAGCGTGCGCAGTTCGGCGCTGGGGTCGATGCCGAGCTCGTGCCGCAGCAGCCGCCGGGTCTCGGCGTAGACCTCCAGGGCGTGCGCCTGGCGTCCGCACCGGTACAGCGCCGTCATCAGCAGCCAGCGCAGCTTCTCGCGCAGCGGCTCCTCGGCCACGGCGCCGAGGAGCACGGTGACCGCCTCGACGGGGCGGTCCGCCGCCAGCATGTCGGCGGCCCACTCCTCGACGGCCGTGAGCCTGAGGTCCTGGAGCCTCGTCCGCTCCATCGCCGCGAACGGGCCGGGAACGCCGGAGTGCGCCTCCCCGTGCCACAGGGACAGGGCGGACTCGGCGGTCTCCAGCGCCTCCTGGAGCCTGCCCTCGGCGCGTGCGCGCCGCGCCTGGGCGTGGCGCTGGGCGAAGAGCGTGGCGTCGACCGCCTCGGGATTGGTCTGCAGCGCGTATCCGCCGGCGGTCGAGATCAGCAGTTCGCCGCTCTCGCGCCGGCTGCGCTGCGGCTCGAGGATCCGGCGGAGTCCGGCCACGTAGGTGTGGACGCCGTTGGCCGCCGTCTGCGGGATGTCTCCGCCCCACACCGCGTCGATGATGTGATCCACGCTGACCACGTCGTTCGCCCGGCCGGCGAGCAACGCGAACACGGCTCGCTGCTTGGGTGGTCCGAGGACGACCTCTCTTCCGTGCCTCCAGGCACGGACCGGACCGAGCAGTTGCACTTCCAAGGGCTCCCCCGCTGTCGGCATGGCCCCGTCGCCTCCTGAGATCGTGGTCACGGTCACCGGATCCGCTCCTGCCGGTGGTTCAGACGTACAGACGCTTCTCGGGCGCGGCGTCCGGCGCCGCCGCCGCGCGTTCGGCCGCGGGCGCCACCAGGCACCCGGCCACGCACCTGAGCTTCTCCCTGGTCTCCTCCAGCTCCCGCTCGGGGAGGGACTGTTCGACGACGCCGGCGCCGGCCTGCAGCCAGGTCTCGCCGTTCCGGCGGAAGACGCTGCGCAGGGCGAGCGCGGCGTCCATGGAGCCGTCCTGCGCCAGCGTCATCACCGTGCCCGCGTAGGGGCCGCGCTCGCGCGGTTCGACGGCCGTGATGGCGTCGTACGCGGGGTGCTTGGGCACGCCCGAGGCGGTGACGGCGGGGAAGACGGCGGCGAAGGCGTCCCAGGGGCCGGCCTCCCGCGGCATCCGGCCCACGACCCTGGAGGCCAGGTGCTGCACGGAGCCCCGCTCCTTGATCACCATGTACTCCTGGACGACCACCGTCTCCGGCTTGCAGGGCCCGGCGAGTTCGTCGACGGCGACCTTCACCGAGATGGCGTGCTCGTGGAGTTCCTTCGGGTCCGCCAGGAGGTTCTCGCGCAGCCGCCGGTCCTGGTCGGCGTCGCCGGTCAGGGCTCTGGTGCCGGCCAGCGGCTGGCTGGAGACGGTGCCGTCGGGCTCGACCTCCACGACGGTCTCCGGGCTGAATCCCAGGGCCTGGAGGCCGCCCATGTTCAGCAGGTAGGAGCGCGCGGGGGTGTTGGCGCGGCGTCCGGCGAGGTAGCTCGCCGTGAAGTCGACGTCGGCGGTGACGGGGACGATCCGGGAGACGACGGCCTTCTGCAGTTTCCCGGCGCGTATGCGGTCCACGACGGCGGCCACGGAGCCGCGGTAGGCGTCGGCGCCCGCCTCGATGTCCACGTCGACGGGCCGGCCCCGGGGGGCCGCCTCCGGCTCCAGGCCGGTCAGGGTCTTCTCGACGAGGGCCATCTCCTGCGGGTCCAGACCGCGCACGAGCGCGTGGTTCCCGGACAGGCGCGTCTCCGTCCGCGGGACGACGAGGTGGAGCAGGACGTCGTTGTCGACCGGACGGCCGGCGACGGCGTAGGCGAGCTCGAAGGCGCTCCAGCCGTAGGCCCGCCAGTCGGCCAGCTCCAGGCCGTCGAGGAACTCGCGGACCTGGGCCAGCGGGTCGCCCTGCCAGGGGCGCTCCACGGTGGTGCCGTCCTTCGTACATCGCACGGTGTCCGGCTTGAGTATGACTTCGGCCGCCGTGCCGCCGGCCACCGACCAGCCGTCCGCCGCTTCGTACACGACATAAGTGGAAAACAGGCCCGACGCGGCGAGACTCGTCGCCGCGACCAGTGGCTCGACACCCGTGCGCACGGTATTCGTCTGGTACGACAGAACCACGGTTCTTCCTCCTTGGAGCTAACGACCGAAATTGACCACTACAAGGGCGGAAAACACTCGACCGTTCCTCCGAGGAGAATTCAAGGAGGTGGTGAAGTCCATGTTACGGGAAAGTCATCACGCGATGATTCCGCAGGCGGCGACCAGCCCACCAGCGCAGCCCGAAGGGACATTTGGGCATGCGAAAACACCCCGTGAAGCCTTGTTTCACAGGAGGCCGACCGCCAGAAACACCATCACCCCGGCGGCTGAATACCCCTGTGACTCCCGCTTGCAAACCCCAAGAGCGGCCGAACCGAGGCCGACTCTACCCAAGGACTTATCTCCGCATCAACAACATTCCATGACACCTTCGAGACTTTACCGTGGCTTGACTTTCCCTCGCTCGACAGACATTGCGCGCAGCGCCACTCTGGCTGAATTCAATTCCCTCCACGGAAAACGATGTGGAGGCGGCCCGGTGCTTTTGCACGGGGGATTGACCGGGCCGCCTGGCCCCGTCCGCCGCACCGGGTGACAGCGGTGTGCGACGGAGCCCGTCCCATCCGAACGCCGAGCCCCCTCCCTCGGGTTTTTATACTTGTAAGTCGTACGCGTACAATAACTGTAGCCCGGACTCCTGCCGTTGTCACCCCCGCCCCGAACGACCCAGCACAACGCAGTGATCCGGCCGGCGGTCGGAGCGCGGACGGACGGCTCCACGACTCGGATGGGAGAACCAGGGATGAAGCCCCGGAACGGGCGCAAAGGCGGCGCGCGGCAGTCCGCGCCCCTCTCGCAGGAGGCCATCGTCACGGCCGCGCTGCACATCCTCGACAGCGAGGGACCCCAGCGGCTGTCGATGCGACGGCTCGCCAAGGAGCTGTCCATCACGCCGATGGCGCTCTACCACCACGTGCGCGACCGGCACGAACTGCTGCTCCTGCTGGTCGCCCACCGGTCCCGGAGCCACGCCCGGCCGGTCCTGCCGGAGGATCCGCGCGAGAGACTCCTCGCGGCCGCCCAGCTGCTCCACGACGTCCTCGCCCAGTACCCCTTCCTGAACGAGATCCTGGCCTCCCCCGACCTCCTGGCCGTGTCCGCGCTGTGGGTCATGGAGGCCCTCCTCGACGCGGCGGTCGAGTGCGGTCTCACCCTCGAGGAGGCGGCCCAGGCGCATCAGGCCATCTGGCACTTCACGGTCGGCGTCCTGCTGATCCGCACGACCAGCCGCCGGCACCACGCCGAACTGACCCGCCCCACCCGGCGCGAGCAGGCCTTCGCCACCCTGTCGTCCGACGCCTTCCCCCGTCTGACCTCGCTCGCCGACCGCTGGTCCTCGCTCACCGCGCGGGACACCCACCGGGAGGCCCTGGAGGACATCGTCGAGGGACTGCTCGGCGGACGTCCGACACATCCGGGAGAACACGCATGAGCATCGAGACGGCACCCATGATCGGGATCCTCGGCGGGTACGGGCGCGTCGGCGCGGCCGCGGCCCGCTTCCTCGCCGACGGCGGCGGCTACCGGCTGCGGATCGGCGGACGCTCCGCCGACCGGGCCTGGCGGTTCACCCGCCGGCTCGGCGACTGCGCCGAGGCCGCGGTGGTCGACGCCCGCGACAGCCAGAGCCTGATGCACTTCGTCCGGGGCTGCGACACCGTGCTCGACTGCTCCGGGACCGCGTTCTCGCTCCGCGGCCGGGTCCGCGCCGCGGTCCTCGCGGCCGGCGTCCACTACGTCGGCATGACGGACGACGGCGGCTCGCGCACCCCGTCGGGGCCGTGTTCGGCCGTGCTCTTCACGGGTCTTTCGGGCACCCTGGCCGGCTGGGTGCCGCGCTGGCTGGCCGACGGGCTCGACTCCGCGACCCGCTTCAGCGGCTGGTGGGGCGGCCTCGGCGCGATCCCGCCGCACACGGCGGTTTCCTGTCTGCTCGGCAAGCGCCGGGCGGTCGACCTGCCCGGCGACGGGCACCCCGAGGACTGTCCGACGTGCGACGGCCAGGGCTCGCGGGGCGAGGAGACCCTCGACGTGCCGCAGGCCCTCGCGTCGCCCGCCGAACCGCCCGCCCACGCCGTCGCCGTCCGCCGCGTCCTCCCCGAGGAGCTGCGGCAGCAGGCCTACCTGCTGCGGCTGCGGGAGGCCCGCTGGCACGAGGTGCTCAAGGGCCCCGGAGTGCCCGCCTTCCTGGACCGGTTCGCCCTGCGGGGGCCGGCGGCGGGCGAGGACCGGGCGCTCATGGCCGCCGCCCGGGAACTGGCCAGGGCGAGCCTGCGGGACGCGGCCGGGAGCTCCCCGTACCAGGTCATGTACGGCACGCTCGACGGAACGAGGGCCGACGGCGCCGGCGTGCGCAGGAGCGCGCTCCTGCACTGCACGGACGTGACCGGACTGGTGGGGGTGTTCGCCTCGATCACCGCGCACGAGGTCACGAGGGGCCGGGTCCCGTCGGGTGTCCACGTCATGGCGGCTACGCTGCCCCCCAGGGACACCGCCGACTGGATCGTGCGTCACCTCCCGCGGACGACGGCGCGGACGACGGAGGTCCCGACGGGCGAGCCGGGCAGGACGACGACGGCGCCGCCGGCCGCCCGGCGCCCCGGTTGAGGCCGCCACCGCCCCACGGCCGACGCCCCGTTCCGGATCCGGCACGAACAACAGGAAGACACAGGGATGACGTCTCAGACCCGACGCACCGGCAGAACCGGCCGCCCGCCCCGCTTGTCCCAGGAGGCCATCCTCACGGCGGCCCAGCGCCTCCTGGACGAGGAGGGGCCGGAAAACCTGTCGATGCGCCGGCTCGCGCAGGAGCTGTCGAGCACGGCGATGGCGCTCTACCACTACGTGCGCGACAAGGACGAACTGCTGCTCCTGCTGCTCGAACGGCACGCCCAGCGGTTCCCGCGCCCCCCGCTGCCCGACGATCCGCGGGAACGGCTGATCTCGGCGAGCCAGGCGCTGCACGACATCCTCGCCGAGTGCCCGTGGATCGTGGAGGTCCTCGCCTCCGACGACCTGATGGCCGTGTCCGCGCTGTGGATCGTGGAGAACATGATCGACGCCGGGATCCGGTGCGGGCTCACCCCGGAGGAGGCCGTCTACGCCTACCGCGTCATCTGGTACTACACGGCGGGCGAACTCACCATCCGGGTGAACCGCGAGCGGCACCGCGCCGGGCTCGAGCGGCCGCCGCACCGCGACAAGGCGTTCGCCGCCCTGACGCCGCAGGAGTTCCCCCGGCTCGCCTCACTCGCCGACCGGTGGGACGAGATCACCACACAGGACACCCACCGCGCCGGTCTGGTGGCCATCGTCGACGGACTGCTGTCGCGGGCGAGCGGGGCGCGGCAGGCGACATGACCGTGGGGCCCGCGCCCCCCCCCGCCGGGGGCCCGGGGGGGGGCCGGCCCCCCCCCCCCGGGGCGGGGCCGCCCCCCCCCCCGCGCCCCCGGGCCCCGGGGGGACCCTGCCCCCCCCCGGCACACG
>NZ_JBIRHK010000001.1:312259-324984 GCF_044328485.1 Streptomyces sp. NPDC017936
GGGGTGGGGGGCCAGGCGCGCCGTCTGTGGGGGGGGGGGGGGCGGGGGGGGGGGGGGGGGGGCCCGGGGGGCCCCGCCCCCCCCCCGGGGGGGGGCGGGGGGCCCCCCCCCCCCCACGGCCCGCGGTGCGGTCAGGCCTCCAGCTGCGCGCGCAGGGCCCGCTTGTCGACCTTGCCCACGCCGGTCATCGGCAGCCGCTCCAGGACGACCAGCTGGTCGGGCACCTTGTAGGCGGCGACGCCCCGGCCCCTGAACGCGGCCTGCACGTCCCGCAGGGTCGGCGGCTGCGCGCTGTCCTTGGGGACGACGCAGGCACAGGTCCGCTCCCCCATCAGGGGGTCGGGCAGGGCGAGCACGGCCACTCCCAGGAGCGGGAAGGCGGCGAGCAGGTGCTCCTCCACCTCCAGCGTCGGCACCTTCTCCCCGCCCCGGTTGACGACGTCGTTGTTCCTGCCGACGACCTCGAAGTTGCCCTCCGCGGTCCGGCGCACCAGGTCGCCCGTGCGGTAGAAGCCCTCCTCGGTGAACCGGGTGCGGTTGCGTTCCTCCGCGCGGTAGTAGCCGCGCAGGGTGTACGGCCCGCGGGTGAACAGCTCGCCCGTCTCCCCCGGTCCGGCCTCGGTCCCGTCCTCCCGGACCACCCGCACCTCGTCGGCCGGCGACAGCGGTCGCCCCTGCGTGTGGACGATCACGTCCTCGGCGTCGTCGAGCCGGGTGTAGTTCAGCAGTCCCTCCGCCATCCCGTACACCTGCTGCAGGGTGCAGCTGAGTGTGTCCGGCACCTGACGGGCCGTCTCCGGATCGAGGCGGGCGCCGCCCACCTGGACCACCCGCAGGGAGGACAGGTCGTGCTCCGTCCACTCGGCCGCGTCGAGCCACAGCGGCACCAGCGGGGGCACCAGCGAGGTGATCGTCACGCCGGCCCGTTCGATGAGCGGGAAGCAGACGTCCGCGGTGGGCGCCGGGGCGAGCACGGCCGTCCCGCCGGCCCGGAGCGTGCCCAGGACGCCGGGGCAGCCGAGCGCGAAGTTGTGCTCCACGGGCAGCGCCGCGAGATAGACGCTGTCTGGTCCGACCCCGCACAGCCGCGCGCTCTCCCGCAGCTGGTACGCGTAGTCCGCGTGGGTCCGCGGTATCAGCTTCGGCGGTCCGGAGGTGCCGCCGGACAGCAGGAACAGGGCGACGTCCTCGGGATCCGGCGCGGGCAGGTCGACGGGGTCGGCGTCGACGGACGACAGGGCGGTGTACGGGCCCGGGTCTCCCGCGACCAGCACGTGCCGCAGGCTCTCCGTGCTGTCGAGCACCTCCCGGGCGACGAGCCGGAAGTCGCAGTCGAGGAGGCGCTCGGGGCAGACGTAGGCCGCGGCCCCGGACGTGGCCACGAGGTGGGTGATCTCGGCCGAGCGGTGCGCGGGCAGGGCGTACACCGGCAGGACGCCGGTCCGGAAGAGCGCCAGGCTCAGCACCACGAGGTCCACCTCGTTGGGGAGTTGCACGACGACCCGGTCGCCGGGCGCCAGGCCGAGGCGCAGCAGGCCGGCGGCCGTGCGGTCGGCCGCCCGGTCGAGCTCCTCGTGGGTCACGCTGCCGGCCGGCGTCACCAGCGCGGTCCCGGACGGCCGCTCGGGCGGGCGCGCGGTCCAGGTGCCGAGGACGTCCGTGTTCCAGTACCCCTGCTCCCTGTACGCGCGGGCCGCCGATTCAGGCCAAGGCACGCAGCCCTCCAGCATGGGGATCCTCTCTTCGTCCGTTGACGGGAATGGTGTGTGCGGCCGCTGTCGTGCGGCGGTGCGTCACGGTGTGGACGGCCAGGCGGCGGTCTCGGGCAGTGCCGCCCGTACCGCCCCGAGGACGCGCGCGAGCACGGCGGCACGCCGGGTCTCGAGATAGAAGTGGCCGCCCGTGAAGACCTCGACCTCGCAGGGTCCGGTGGTGACCTCGCGCCAGGCGGCGGCCTCCGCCGCGGTGACCTCCGGGTCGTCGTCGGCGTACAGCACGGTCACCGGGATGCCCAGCGCCTCACCGGGCAGCGGCCGGTAGGTCTCGATGAGCCGGTAGTCGCTGCGGACGGCGGGCAGCAGGGCCTGCAGGAGCGCGTCGTTGTCCAGGACGTCCCGGGCGGTGCCGCCGAGCCTCCTCAGGTCCGCGAGGAGCTCGGCGTCGCCGGCGCGGTGCAGGTCGCCGCCCCTGCTCCGCTGCGGGGCGGGCTGGCCGGAGACGACGAGCGCCGCCGGCGGGCGGCCGGTCACGGCGAGCCTGCGCGCGGCCTCGTAGGCCACGGACGCGCCCATGCTGTGCCCGAAGAACACGCAGGAGGCGAGCTCGTCGCGGGTGAACTCCCCGGTCAGTCCGGGGACGAGGTCGTCCAGGAGGCCTTCCATGTCGCCGGCGGCCCGCTCGTCGAAGCGGTCGCCGCGGCCGGGGTACTGCACCGCGAGCACCTCGACGTCCCAGGGAGCGTCCAGGGACCAGTCCCGGTAGGCGCCGGCGGCCCCGCCCGCGTGGGGGAAGCAGACGAGCCGGGAGCGGGCGTGGGAGCGCCGGGAGAAGGCTCGCGGCGCGCAGGACGCGCGGTGGTCCGCCGGGATCACAGCTCACCCTCCTCGAACTCCTCGGCCGGGCCGCCCGCCGCGTGCGCCGGAGCGTCGCCGCCCGGGTCCGGGCCGCGCCCGGCCCTCAGCTCGCTCACCAGCGCGGCCATCCCCGCCACGGTCGGGGCCCGCAGGACGTCGCGCATCGGCAGCTCCACGCCCAGCCGGCCGCGGACCGCGGCCACCAGACGGGTCGCCGTCACGCTGTCCCCGCCGAGGGCGAAGAAGCCCGCGCCGCGCGCCGTGACGGGCGTGCCGAGGACGTGTGACCACAGCTCCGCCACGGCTTCCTCCACGGGACCCCGCGGCGGGTCCTCGAGGCCCTCGGCCGGGGCCGTGCCGTGCCCGAGGGCCTGCTCCACCCTCCGCCGGTCCACCTTGCCGTTGGCGCTCAGCGGGAGTTCGGCGAGACCGACGAGGGAGCCGGGGATCATGTGGGCCGGGAGCCGGTCGGCCAGCCAGGAACGTATCGCGGACGGGTCCGCGGCCCGGCCGGCGTCGTCCGGGCGCCGGGCGGTGACCAGCACCACCCCGTCGGGCTCGCGCCGGGACACCCCGCCCTCGGTGAACCCGGCCCGTTCCAGGGCTCCCAGCCACCGGAACACGTCGGAGGCCGGGGACGGGACGGGCACCGTCGGGACCGCCAGGGGGGACGCGGTCTCCCGCGCGACGAGGAACACCCGGCTGCCGGGTCTGCCCAGCAGGGCCAGCGCCCGCGCGGCGGCGTCCGGATCCGGCTCCCGGCCCAGGACGTCGTTCACGACGAGCACGTCGAAGGCGGCGAGCCTCGGCTCGGGCACGGCGAAGGCGTCCTGCCGGACGGTCCGCACCTGGTGCCCGCAACCGGCGAGCCGGGCCCCGGCGGCGGCGATCCGCGCCTCCCGCTCGTCGAGCAGCACGTAGTCGACCGTGCCGGGCTTGAGCCGCTCCAGCAGTGCCGCCGCGTTGCGGCCGCCCGCGCCCGCCCACTCGGCGACGTCGAGCGCCCGGGCGCCCTCGTGGTACAGGGCTTCCACGTCCTGCGCCACGGCGTCCAGGCAGGCGCCGGCGCCGGGCAGCCGGAGCGCGAGCCCGTCGGGGGACAGGACGGGGTCGTCCGCCAGGGCGTCGGTGTCCGCCGTGCCGGCGAGCACCGCCCTCAGCAGGGGCATCGCCCCGGCCCAGCCGTCCACGACCTGCTGGAGATGACCGCCGGCGATCCTGTCGCGCAGGGCGCCGGCCCGGGCCCCGTCGCGGACCGTGGTCCAGCGGGGGCCACGGGCCGCGGTCCCGGCCGAGCCGGTCAGGACCTGGCGTTCCCGGAGGAAGTCCAGCCAGCCGGCGAACAGCCGGCGGCCGGCCTCGGCGACGGGCAGCGCGCTCACCTCGACGGGCCGCTCACCGGGGCCGAGCAGGGGGTCCAGCAGCGCGGCGAGCAGCGTCTCGGCCAGCTCCGCCTCCTGCTCGCGGGCTTCCCGCCCCCGGCCGTCGGCGCTCGGCGGCGTCCAGGGCCCGGCCGGGGCGGGGGCGGGGGCCGGGGCGGGCAGGAAGGCCGCCGCGATCTCCCGCGTGCGGTCACCGACGACGGCGGCGAGGACGTGCGAGACGGCGGGGTGGGCCTGGAGCACGGACTCGATCTCGCCCAGCTCGACCCGGAAGCCGTTGATCTTGACCTGGTGGTCGATGCGGCCCAGGAATTCGAGGGTGCCGTCCGGCCAGTACCGTCCCTGGTCGCCGGTGCGGTACCAGCGGCCGTCCGGCATACGGGGGAAACGTTCCCTCGTCAGTTCGGGATCGCCTCGGTACCCCTGTGCCACGCCGGCCCCGCCGATCCACAGTTCCCCGGGCACCCAGTCCGGGCAGTCCCGGCCGTGCGGGTCGACGACCCGGAACCGCTGGTTGGCCAGCGGCCTGCCGTACGGGACGGAGCGCCAGTGCGCGGGCACGGCGGTCACCTCGTGGGCGTTGGACCAGATCGCGGCCTCGGTGGCGCCGCCGAGGGCGACCAGCCGGCACCGGCCGTCCGTCGCGCGCGCCAGCCGCCCGGGGAGGTCGAGGCCGATCCAGTCGCCCGAGAGCAGCGCCAGGCGCAGGGCCGCCGGAAGGGGCGCCCCGTCGGCCGCGGTGAGCAGCATGTCCATCAGCGCCGGCACGGAGTTCCACACGGTGACCGAGTGGCGCTCGCAGAGCGCGAGCCACCGGCGGGCGTCGCGCCGGTCGCCCTCGTCGACCAGCACGAGGGCGCCCCCTTCGGCGAGCGGGCCGAAGACGTCCCACACCGAGAGGTCGAAGTCCAGGGCGGAGACGGCCAGGACACGGTCCTCGGGCCCCAGGCCGTACCGCTCGTCGATGTCCTCGACGGTGTTGACCGCGGCGCGGTGGCTGACCTCGACGCCCTTGGGCGTGCCCGTGGAGCCGGAGGTGAAGATGACGTACGCGGTCCCGTCGGCGGACGTCTCCACCGGGGCGTCCAGGGGTTCCGCCCTGAGGGCCTCGGCGAGGGACAGGACGGGGACCGCGGAGCCCGCCGGCGGCGTCGCCCCGGTGCCGTCCAGGACGAGCACGCAGCGGCTGAGCGCGTGGATGCGGTCCCGGCGCTCGGCGGGCTGGTCGACGCCGACGGGGACGTAGGTGCCGCCCGCCGCGAGGATGCCGAGCACCGCCGCGATCTGGTCGGGGCCCTTGGGGGCGGTGACGACGACCGGGCTGCCCGGTCCGATCCCCCGTGCGGCGAGCGCGCCGGCCACGCGCAGCGCCCGGTCCGCCAGTTCGCCGTGGCCGAGCCGGCCGTCCTCCCCCCACAGCAGCGCGGGCCGCGCGGCCCGGCCTGCCGCCCGCTCGAAGAACGCCTGGTGCAGGAGACGACCGCTCTCCTGCCGGGTGACGGAGTTCACCTCGGTGCGACATCGGAACTGGGACTCGGGCAGGGGTATGTCCGGCGGGAGGTTCCAGTCGGCGGTCGCCAGGTGCCGCAGCAGGCCGGTGTACGCCGCGAACATCGTGGTGATCACGCCCTCCGGGAAGAGCGCCTCGACGACGTCCCAGGCCAGCAGCAGACCGCCCTCGCGGGTGCCGTACACCTGGTGGTCGAGCCAGACCTGCGGGGTCTGGGAGACCATCCAGGACAGCTCGCCGAAGCGGGCGGCGAAGTCGTCGGGCACCAGCGGGGCGTCGAGGTTGCAGGCGAAGACCACGGGCGCCGTGCGCGGGGTCCCGGTGTCGGTGCGGACGAAGTCGCGCAGCACGTCGACCCCGGTGTACGCGGAGTGGCCGACGTCGTCGTGCAGGCGCCGCTGGATCGCGCGGGCCCGGTCGGCGAAGCCGGCGCCGCCGGGCAGGTCGACCTCGAGGAGCAGCAGGCTGGTGAAGTCCGCCACGAGGCGCTCGATGTCCGGGTGGAGGTCCTGGTCGCGGTCGAACAGCGGGATGTTGAGCAGGAACCGCTGCTGTCCGCTCCAGCGCGCGAGGATCTCGGAGAAGGCGGTGATCAGTAACACGGCCGGGGTCAGGCCGTGTTCGGCGGCCCGCCGCCGAAGGGCCCGCCACTCCTCGGGAGTCAGGGTGTGGCCCCGCCGCACGAACCGCGGCACGCCGGTCTCCCCCGGGTCCGCCGCCAGCGGGAGGGCGGGCCCGCCGGGGAGTTCCGGCAGGCGCCCCTGCCAGTACTCCCGCGCCCGCTCGCGGTCGGCCGTCCGCGACGCGGCGGTGTCGGCGAGGTACTGGGGGAAGGTGTACCGCAGTTCGGCGGTGCTCGCCGGGTCGGCGTAGAGCGCCGCCAGGTCGGAGAGCAGCACGCGGATGCTGTGCACGTCGGCGACCAGCAGATCGGCGTTGACGTGGATGCGCTGCGCCCCGCCGGGGCTCAGGCTGAGTCGGACGTCGAGGACCTGGCCCCCGGCGACGTCGAGCACCCGGTGGGAGAGACGTTTCCGCAGCTCCAGCAGGGCGTCTTCGGCGGCCCCGGCCGGGAGCCGGGTGAGGTCGTGGACCGTCAGGCCCGGCCAGGTGACGTCCTCGCCGATCCGCTGTGTCCCGTCGTCCGCGAACGAGGCGCGCAGCATGGGGTGCCGGCGGACGAGCGCGAGGACGGCCCGCTCGAGGCGGTCCGCCTCCACGTCGCGGGTGTCGATCTCCAGATAGGCGTGGCAGCCGACGCCGCCGAGGGGCCGGTCGGCGTCGCGGCCGATCCAGTAGGCCTGCTGGACGGCGGTCAGCGGGAACGGCGCGTGCTCGTCGACGGGGGCGGCCGGGCCGGCCGCGCGCTCCGGCTCCTCCGTCCGGGGCTCCGGCACGCGCGCCGCCCCGCGTGAGGCGAGCAGTGCGTACCAGGCCCGCAGCCGCGGGTCCTGGGCCATCTCGGTGAAGTCGACGCCCGCGCCGGACCGGTTCATCCGGTTGACCAGGGACATCAACTGCAGGGACTGCAAGCCCCTTTCGAAGAGGTTCGCGTCGTCGTCCTCGGGGCCCAGTTCGGCCCCGAGGAGCGCGGCGACCTCCTTGCGCAGATCCACCGGCTGCCCTGCGGTAGTGCGTGACATCCCTACCCCCGTGTGTCGGACGGTGTGTGACGGACGAACGCCATCGTGTCTTCAGGCCGCCACCTGCGCGGCGATTCGCCGGAATTCGGCGTACCGGCCGCCGCGCGTGACGAGTTCCTCGTGCGTGCCCTGCTCGACGATCCGGCCGTCCTCCAGGAAGACGATCAGGTCGGCGCTCTCGACGGTGCTGAGGCGGTGGGCGACCATGATGGTCGTCCGGCCCGCCATGAGGCGGTCGAGGCCCTCCTGGACGGCCGCCTCGCTCTCCGCGTCGAGGGCCGAGGTGGCCTCGTCGAGCAGCAGCACGGGGGCGTCCTTCAGCAGGGCCCGGGCGATGGAGACCCGCTGCCGCTCGCCTCCGGACAGCGCGGCGCCGCCCTCGCCGACCTGGGTGGCCCAGCCGTCGGGGAGCCGGTCCACCACCTCGTCCAGGGACGCCGCCACGGCCGCCGCGCGCACCTCCTCGGGCGTGGCGTCGGGCCGGCCGACCCGGACGTTGTCCTCGATGGTGCCCTCGAAGAGGTAGACGTCCTGGAAGACCATGGAGAGCCGGGACATCAGTTCCTCGGCGTCGATGTCGCGCACGTCCACCCCGCCGAGGCGCACCGTGCCCGAGTCGACGTCGTGGAACCGGGCGACGAGCTGGAGCAGGGTGCTCTTGCCGGCGCCCGAGGCCCCGACGACGGCGACGCGCCGGCCCGGCCCGACGTCCAGGCTGAGCCCGTCGAGGACACGGCGGTCGCCGCGCCGGAAGCTCACCGACTCCAGCTGGACGCCGTCGTGGGCCGGCACCGCCGGCCGTTCGGCGCGCGGCAGCGGGGGCTCGGTGAGGACCGCGTCGATGCGCTCCAGTTCGCCCCGGGAGACCCGCATGATGCCGCCCAGGTCGGCGAGGGACAGCAGGGGGTCGACACAGCGCGCCGCCAGAACCATGATCGCCAGCAGTTCGGGGGCTCCGAGGCTGCCGTCCAGCGTCAGGTACACGCCCAGTGCGAGGACGGCGGTGAAGACGGCCTGGACGGAGAAGGTCAGGCCGAGCATGCCGGGCACGCCGCTGAGGGCCGCGCGCCGGCTGCTGCGCCACTGCCGGTGCAGTGCGTCGTCCAGGAGGCCGAAGCGCTCGCCCGTCCGGCCGCCGGCGCGCAGCACCGGCTGGGCGCGGACGAACTCGACGACACGGCCGGCGGCCTCGTCGCTGCTGCGGGCCCGCTCGGCGTCCTGGCGGGCGGTCGCCCTCGACGTCCAGCGCTGCACTCCGGTGATCAGCGGGACGGCGACGAGACCGGCGAGGGCGAGGCGCCAGTCGAAGAAGAAGAGCACCACGACCACGGACAGCGGGATCAGGGTGGCGTTGATCAGGGGCCGCAGCCGGTGGGCCGGGACCGACATGACCTCCATCACGCTGCGGCTGGTGAGCCCGGAGACGTCCCCGATCCGGCCGGGCGTGAACCAGCCCAGCGGCAGCCTGGCGAGGTGGTCGCCGAGGCGGTGGTGCAGGCCCCGGGAGAGCTCGCCGCCGGTGCGGAACCCGGACTTGTCGCTGAAGTAGCCGAGCACGGAGGTGACGAGGACGGCCGCGGCGAAGGCGGCCAGCCACGGCCAGGCGCCCCGGGCGTCGTCGTCGAGCAGGGCCCGCAGCAGCGGGATGAGCAGCGCGTAGGACAGGCCCTCCACGACCGCGCAGACGGACATGAGCGCCACGGTGCGGCGCAGGGGGCCCGAGTGCCGCTCGCCCAGGACCCTCAGCAGCAGCCTGATCATCGGTGGATCTCCCTCTTCCGGCCGGCCCGCCGGGCATGCCACATGGCGGCGAACTTCCCGTTCAGGTCCAGCAGTTCGCGATAGGTACCGCTCTCCACGATCCGCCCCTCCTCCATGACCACGATCCGGTCGGCCCGGGCGACGGTCTCCAGCCGGTGGGCGATCACCAGTTGCGTCCGGCCCCGGACGAGGGTGTCGAGGGCGGCGCGGATCTCGGCCTCGGTCCTGGCGTCGGCGAAGGACATCGCCTCGTCGAGGACCAGCACGGGCGCGTCGATCAGCAGGGCCCGGGCGATGGACAGGCGCTGCGCCTCACCGCCGGAGAGTCCCACGTCCTCGCCGATCACGGAGTCGTATCCGCGGGGCATCGCCTGGATGCGCTCGTGGATGCCGGCCGCGCGGGCCACCCGCTCGACGGCGGCGCGGTCGGCCTCCGGGACGGCGAGGGCGATGTTCTCGGCGATGCCGGCGCGCAGCAGCCGGACGTCCTGCAGGACGAACGAGACGTGGCGGTACAGCCGCTCGCTCGGGATGTCGCGGAGGTCGACGCCGCCGAGGAGCACGGAGCCGCTGGTCGGGTCGGAGAACCGCGGGACCAGCTGGGCGAGCGTGGACTTCCCGGCGCCCGAGGGACCGACGAGTGCGGTGGTGGTGCCCGGTTCGAGGACCAGGTCGATCCCGTGGAGCACCGGGCGGCCGGAGTCGTAGGCGAAGCCGACGCCGCGGAACTCCACGCGGTCGCCGTGCGGTTCGGCCGGCGTGTCCGGCTCGGACAGCGGCGGCACGTTCAGCAGGGCCCGGATCCGCTCGGCGGACCGTTCGGCGGCGTGCACGTTGTCCAGGCCGTGGCCGAGCGCGGCGATGGGCGCGGTCAGCGCGACGGCGAGCAGCGGGAACGGCAGCAGGTCGGCGGGGGGCATGGCGTCGGCCGCGATCAGTGCCGTGCCGCCGGCGAGGACGAGCAGCAGGACGAACGGCGGGGAGAGCACCAGGGCCGCCAGCGAGGCGAGGCCCGCGGCGCCCGCCACGTAGGTGAGGAAGAAGTCGGCGAAGTCGTCCGCGGCCTTGCGGTAGCGCCGGTGGGCCTGCCCGCCGCCGCCGAAGGTCTTGACGACCGAGATCCCCTCGACGAACTCCACGGAGGCGGCGCCGATGCGCCCCATGGCCTCGCCCATCCTGCGGCCCTCGCGCTGCCGGTCCTCGCTCTGCAGCAGGCGCTGCAGCAGCAGTCCCAGGAGGACCGGCACGAGCGCGACGAGCGTCAGCCGCCAGTCCACCCAGGCGAGGTACACGAACGAGGCGAGCGGGACGACGACGGCGGAGGTGGCCTCGACGGGGGCGTGGGCGATCAGGTGGTGCAGCTGGTCGACGTCGCCCTGCACCACGCCGTTGATCTCGCCCGAGCTGCGGTGGGAGTACCAGCCGAGGGGCACCTTGCCGAGGCGCTGGGCGAGCAGCCGCCGCAGCGACAGCTGGAGCCGGCCGTCGACGAGGTGCGCGATGCCCCCGGACGCCGCGGCGAGCACGACGCGCAGGAGCAGGCCGGCGACGCCGATCCAGACGGCGAGCCAGGCGGCGTCGTGGTCCACCGGTCCGGGCTCGAGCAGCACCCGGCCGAGTTCGACCACCGCGATCAGCGGCGCGAGGCCGGCGAGGGAGCTGACGATCTGGAGGGCGAAGACGGCGACGAGGCTGGTGCGGTAGGGACGGAGCAAGCGCAGGAGCACCTGCCGGGAGGTCGCGGCAGGACCGCCTCCCGGGTCGTTCTCCGGACCGCCGCCGTCGACCACCTCCCCGCCCTCGGCACGGCTGTGCAGACCTTCTGCCGTGGCCATGGGATTCCCCACCTTTCGGGCACGACCGTCCGGCCCGGAAACGGGCAGCGCTGCCCCGGGCGGACGGCAAGATCCAGGAAGACAGCAATAACTTTACAAGTATAAGAACCCGCCCCGCAACCGCCCCGGAAACCGCCGCCGGGCCGCTTCCGAGGCTCTCGGCGTCCCCTTCGGCAGGGCAATCGCGGCGCGGGGATTCCGTCCAGACGATGCCCAGGAGTGGCCTGAAACGATCGTGTGAACCCCTGTCCGGGGCGGCCATCACCCTCACCACAGGAGAGCTGGGACGCGTGCGCTTTCTACTGCTGAGCGGGCTCGGGCCCGCAAACCTCAACTCGCCCTATCTGGAAGGGTCGCTCTTCACGGCGAACACCTCCGACGCGGCCCGGGAGATGCTCCGGAGGGCCGGGAGCGCGGACCTCGATCTGGGACGGCTCGCCTTCACCCAGCACGGCCGTGAGTACGCCCTGCTCCGGCCGCGTTCGGCCACCACACCCCATCTGACGACGGTCACCCTGCTGTCGATCCTGGAGAACAGCGGCCACCAGTTCGAGCGCCTGGACCTGGGAGCGGTCTGGGAGGGGCGCGCGAAGGCGCCGGAGGGCGACGTCGACGTGGTGCTCCTGTCGACCACGTACATCTGGAACGGCCCGATCCTGGGCTCGGCCGTGCGGTGGGTCCGGGAGAACCTCCCCGGCACCCCGATCGTGGCCGGCGGGCAGTTCACCAACCTCAAGTTCATGCCGGCCATGCGCGACTTCCCCGAGATCCTCGCGGTGGTCCGCGGCGACGGCGAGATCGCGCTGCCCAAGACCCTGGACGCGCTGGCGGGGCACGGCGATCTGAGCGCCGTACCGAATCTCGTGTGGCGCGACGGGGACAGCATCCGCATCAATCCGGTCGAGTACGTCGACATCGACGACTTCCCCTCACCGCAGGTCCTCGGCGATCAGGCGATCGTCCCCTACGAGTCCATGCGGGGCTGTCCGTTCGACTGCAAATTCTGTTCGTTCCCCGCGGCTTCACCCAAATGGCGATACAAATCCGCCGAGAAGATACGCGACGACTGGATCTCCTATGCCGAGCGCAATGGCACGGACGTCATTTCGGCGATGGATTCGACTTTCACCATTCCGCCGACCCGGCTGCGCCGTCTCCTGGAGATCCTCCCGGATTCGGGCGTGCCGAGGTGGGAGGGGTTCAGCCGCGCCAACACGCTCAATTCGGAGGAGGTGGTGGCCGGGCTCAAGGCCTCGCACTGCTTCCAGCTGCACATCGGTTTCGAGTCGATGAACGACGGCACGCTGAAGCGGATGAGCAAACGGGTCTCGGTCAAGCAGAACCGCCGGGCCATCGAACTGCTCAGCCGGAGCGGGCTGTCGTACTACGGACTCTTCATCGTCGGGTACCCGGGCGAGGACCCGGAGATGTTCCAGGACACCCAGGACTACCTCCTGCACGAGTACTCCGGGCACTACTCGCTCTCGAAGTTCTCCATCACCGACGAGACCATGCCGCTCTGGCAGGACCGGGAGGAGCTGCAGATCGTGGCGGACGACCCCACCAATCCCGCCTCGCCCTGGTCCCACATCGGCATGGACAGCACGCAGGCGGCCCGGCTGCAGAAGGAGACCCTCGACAAGGTACGGCTCACCAACGACAAGACCGTGCTCAGCCTCTGGCAGCACGACTACCAGCACTGGCTGATGCCCCGTCACGACCACGCCACCAACCTCGCCGTGGAGAAGTGCCTGGAGCTGATGGCCATGGCGCCCGTCGACTACACCGACCTGGACGAGGGGGCCGCCGTCATCCGTGACAACCTCCACCGGCTGAAGGACTTCGGCGTGGAACTCGCCCCGCCGGGACGGCGTCTGGTCTGCGACCCGATCTGACGCCGACGCCCCGGAAACGGCACGGCGCGCGGCGGGCCCGGCGGCCCCCCCCCCGCCCGCCCGGGGCCGGGGGGGGGGCCCCCCCGCCGCCCACCAGCCCGCCGGCCCGGCGGCCCCCCCGCCCCC
>NZ_JBIRHK010000001.1:324994-506597 GCF_044328485.1 Streptomyces sp. NPDC017936
CCACCCCGGCTGCAGGCGTGCGGGGGGTACCCCCCCCCGCCGGGGGGGGGGTTGGTGGGCCCCCCGCTTGGCCCCCGCCCCCCGGTAACCGGCCGGGCGCGGGGGGGGCGGGGCCCCCGCCGCGCGCCGTGCCGTTTCCGGGGCGCGTCACAGCACGCCTTCCTCCATGACCGGGTCCGCGGCGTCCGCGCCGGCCGCGAGCACGTCGTCGGTGAAGGCGACGACCGTGCCGGGCAGATGCCGCCGCAGCGCGTCCACGACGTCCCGGGCCGGCAGCACCCGGGCGGCCTGGTGCACGCCCTCGGGCACACGTGCCCCGGCCACCTCCCGGGCCGCGACCGCGCCCACCACGCCGGTCATCGCCGAGCCGTCCTCGCCGCGGATCACCACCGTCCGGCGCACCAGGGCGCCGTCGGGGCCCGGCAGTTCCAGGACACCGCACAGCACGTGGTACGGGGAACGCCCCAGGGCGTCGAGGGTGCTGGCCCGGACCACGCCGGCCGCCCGCTCCTCCAGACCGCCCGCCCGCTCCTCGCCGGACCGGTGGCGGTTCAGCGCGTCGAGCAGGTGGCGGCCGTCGAAGCCGTTGTACCAGCGGGCCTCGGCGAGGCCCAGGGCGCGGGCCTGGCCCACCAGCTCCTGGGGGAGATAGGGGTACACGGTGACCGGGTGCGGCACACCCGCCACGACGCGTTCCTCCGCGCCGCGCGGCGCGTCGCGCACCACGCGCCCGTCGTGCCACCGGGCGCGCGGTGTGCCGTAGTCGCGGTCCAGGCTCAGCAGGTAGTCCACGGCGCCGGTCCGGGTGAACGCGCCGAGCGACACGTAGTACCCGGTGAACCGGGCGGCCCCCGGCGCGGCCCGCCCGTCCGTCAGGAGCCGGGGCAGCAGACCGGACAGGCCCGGCGAGAGACCGGCCGACAGGACCGCCGTACGCTCGCCCGCCGGGGCGGGGCCGGGGCCGCAGCCGTCCATCACGTCCACGTAGTCGGCTCCCGCGGCGGCCGCCGCCCGGCGCGGACGGCCGGCCAGTTCGTAGGCGGGACCCGCACAGTGGAGCAGCACGTCACAGCCCCGGGCGAACCGTTCCAGGCCGGCGTCGGACCGGGCGTCGACCGCCTCCGCCTCGACGTGCCCGCCGAGGGCGGCCGCGCAGCGCGCGGCCGCCTCGCGGTCCCGGCCGCCGATCCGCAGCCGGAACCCTCCCTCGGCCGCGAGCGCCCGGGCGGCGGCCGCGCCGACCGCTCCGTACCCGCCGAGGATGCCGATCAGGGGTGTCCCGGCGCTCACCGGCCGTCCTCCGCGAGCAGCACGCGCGCCACGGCCCCGGCGTTGGGGGGCTGGACGCAGGTGAAGTGGTCACCGGGCACGTCCACGACGCGCAGCCCCTCGCCGCACACCTGCTGCCAGTGGTCCGTCATGTCGCGGTGCATGCCGGGGAAGACCTCCGCCTCGCCCGTCTGGCGGACGAACGTCGCGGGCAGGTCGCAGGGCGTCGCCTCGTGCGAGGCGACGGACACGAGGCTGTGCTTGACGATGCGGTACAGCCTCGACAGCCGTTCCTCGGACCGCAGTTCGGCCTCCTGCACCGGCATCGACGCGCCGATGGCGCGCAGCCGTTCCTCCTGGGGCCGCCCGGCGAGCGCCCGGAAAGCCCGCAGCGCCTCCCGCCCGGGCCCGGTCAGGGCCGACTCGGGCTGGTCGACGAGACTGCCCTGCGGAACGGTGTTCGTGAACTGCTCGGTGGTCGCCCGCACCAGCTCGCGCGTCGCCGACTCGTCCCGGGGGTAGCCCAGCGCGACCGGGTCCGCCCGCATCAGCCGGGCGAAGATGTACTCGGCCAGCAGGTCGTCCTCCACGAGGTACGGCACGCGGTAGCTGCTGATGACGGTGGCGCCGGTCACCTCGGCGCCGGCGGCGGTCAGGCGGCGGGCGAGTTCGGGCACCAGCAGACCGCCCATGCAGTAGCCGACGAGGTGGACCGGCCCCGGTTCCTCGGCGAGCAGGGCGTCGGCGTGCCGTTCGGCCAGCTCCGCCACCTGGGTGCGCGGATCCGCCTTCAGGAACGCCTCGATGTCGTCGACGACGAGGCCGGCCAGGGGGAGGCGGTCCCCCAGTGCGGCCATCACCGCGCGGTAGGGGATGAGGGTGCCCGTCCCGTCGTGCACCAGGACCCGGGTGGCGGTGTCCGCCGGGCCGGCGGCGCCGTCGCTGATCCGGACCAGCGGGGAGGCGGGGGCCGCCCCGGCGAGGCCCGCCAGGCCGCCGCGCGTGGCGCCGAGGTGCTCGGCCAGCGCCGCCACGGTCGGCCGGTTCATCACCAGACGCAGCAGGTCGTCCCATTCCAGGTCGGCGGCCTCGGGAAGCCGTTCGCGCATCCTGGTGACCAGCCGGGCCACGAGGAGCGAGTCGCCGCCGAGGTCGAAGAAGTTGGCGTCGCGGCCGACGAAGTCGACCGGCAGCACGTCCCTCCAGAGCGCGGCCAGGGTCTGCTCCAGGCCGGCGCGCGGCGCGTCGCCGCCCTCGTCGACCCGTCCGCGTGCCGCGGAGGCGGTCCACGCGTCGAGGCGGGCGCGGTCGACCTTGCCGTTGCCGGTGAGCGGGATGCGGTCCACGACCTGGAGCTCGGCGGGGATCATGTACGAGGGGAGCCGGTCGCGCAGATGGCCGACGAGCGCCTCGGGCCGGAGCCGGGTCCGGTCGGCCTTGAAGCGGGACGCGAAGACGTGCTGGCCGATGCGGGACAGCGGGCTGTCCTCCTCGGGCAGGCAGAAGGCGATCTCGGCGCCGGCCCCGCGGAGCATCCGCAGCCACTGCTCGCGCCCGAGGAAGGTCTGCCCCGTCTCCCGGCGCTCGTCCTCGAAGCCGTGGAGGCCGGCGTTGAACTCCATGGAGGTCATGACGTGGTACGCGTCGCGGGTCGCCTCGATGAAGACCAGCCAGCCGCCGGGCGCGAGGAGTTCCCGCAGCCGGGCCAGGACGTGCTCGGCGTGCACGGCGTTGTGCAGGACGTTGGCCAGCAGGATCACGTCGAACGAGTTCGGCGCGAGGCCCTGGGCGCGGTAGTCGCGGTTGAGGTCGAACAGTCCGTAACGGACCCAGGGGTGGTCCCGGAACTTCTCCTGGGCCGCGGTGAGGAAGAAGTGGGACAGGTCGGTGAACAGGTAGTCGACGTTCAGGCCGTCGAGCTCGGGCACCAGGACCGTGCTCGTGCCGCCCACTCCGGCGCCGATCTCCAGGAGCCGCAGCGGTTCGGGGCCGTCGTGCCGCCGGGCGATCTCGCGCATCGCGCCCACCACGACCGCGTTGTTGTGGCGGCTGATCAGGTTGTCGCGGTACGCCGCCTCGGCGGTCTCCAGGCGGCCCTCCGGGAAGAGCAGCGTCTTGAGGTCGATCTCGTTGCGCACGAGCGGGGCGAGGTTCTGCTCGGAGACCCGGTGGTAGCGGACGAGTTCGGCGCCCCAGCGGATCCGGGGCTCGAGCGCGTCGATCCGGTCCAGGACGGCCTCGTGCTCCCCCGGCGCCTCCTCGCGCAGTGCGCGGTAGCGGCCGGTGTCCGGGTCCTGGAGCACCCGGCCCTCGGTCTCCAGGGCGGTCAGCCAGCGTCGCACGAGGTAGTGGTTCTCGGGGGCCGCGCCCACGGCCTCGATGACCTCCTCGGCGGTGTGCTCGGCCGTGGCGTCGGGAAAGAGCCCGCAGGACCGGAAGAGGACCGCCATCGACTGGAGGGCGGAGAGGTCGAGCAGGTCGGCCATCTCGGCCACCTCGTCCGCCTCGACGGCGTGGACGGCCTCGGTGACGCGCGCGGCCGCCTCGTCGCGGAGCGCGGTGGGGAGCACGGGCGCGTCGGTCCGCACGGGCTCGGCGAAGGCGACGAGCCGGCGGGCGCTGCCCTCGCCCTGGACGATGGCCGCGGAGCTCTCCACCCCGGGACAGGTCTGGAGCACCGCCTCCACCTCGGCGAGCTCGACCCGGTGGCCGTTCAGCTTCACCTGGCGGTCGACGCGGCCGAGGAACTCGATCGTGCCGTCGTCCAGGCGCCGGCCCATGTCGCCGGTGCGGTAGAGCCGTTCGCCGGTGGCGGGGTGCGTCACGAACCGCTCGGCGGTGCGCTCGGGGTCGCCGAGGTAGCCGAGGGCGAGGCCGGCTCCGGCGATGTACAGCTCGCCGGTGACGTGGGCGGGGCACTCGCGCAGGAACGTGTCGAGGACGTGGAAGCGCTGGTTGGCCAGGGGCTTGCCGTACGGGATGCTGCGCGCGCCGGGGTCGACCGTGGTGACCGGATGGCAGATCGACCAGATGGCCGCCTCCGTGGCGCCGCCGAGGCTCACCACGTCGAGTCCGGGCACACGGCGCCGCACGGCGTCGGGGAGGGTGACGGGTATCCAGTCGCCCGACAGCATCGCCAGCCGCAGCCCGGAGACGTCCAGGTCGGGTTGGGTGCGGAGGTACTCCTCCAGCATCTGCATCTGCGCGGGCACGGAGTTCCACACGGTGACGGCGTGGTCCGCGAGCAGCTCCGCCCAGTGTCCGGGATCGCCGCGGCGCGCGGCGTCGGGCAGGACGAGCGCCCCACCGGTCGACAGGGGGCCGAAGACGTCGTAGACCGACAGGTCGAAGCCGAGCTGGGCGAGTCCGAGCACGCGGTCGTCGGCGGTGACCGAGAAGCGGGTGTTGATGTCGTCGACGGTGTTGAGCGCGGCGGCGTGGCTGATCATCACGCCCTTGGGGGTGCCGGTGGAACCCGAGGTGTAGATGACGTACGCGAGGTCGTCGGGCGCCGCCCGCCCCCCGCGGGCCGCCCGGTCGTGCGGGCCGACGGGACCGAGGGTGTCGACGGCGACCGCGCGGGTGCCCGCGGGGAGGTCCAGGGAGGGCAGCAGCGCGGACTGCGTGAGCACGAGGTGCGCCTCGGCGTCGGCCAGGACGGCGTTGCGGCGCAGCGCCGGCTGTGTGGTGTCCACGGGCAGGTAGGCGCCGTCGGCGAGCAGCACGCCGAGGACGGCGACGACCTGTTCCCAGCCCTTCTCCATCACGACGCCCACGCGCTGTCCCGGCCGGCCGCCGGCGTCGAGGACGGCGTCGGCCACGGCCCGTGCCCTGCCGAGGAGTTCGGCGTAGTCGAGGCTCCGGGAGGAGGTCACCACCGCGATGCGGTCGGGGGTGCGTTCCGCCTGGTCGACGACCGCGGTGTGCAGGAGCTGGTGGCGGCGCGCGGCGGCGGTGTCGTTGACCTCGGCCACGCGCTGCGTCTGCCGGGCGGGCAGGGCCAGCGGGTCGGCGTCCTCCCAGACGGCGGGGGTGTCCAGGAGCCGCGTCACGAGGTCGCGGAAGGCGGCGAACATGTCGTCGACCACGCCCTCGGGGAAGACGCCCTCGCGGACGTCCCAGTGGACGAGGAGGCCGCCGGCGTCGTTCATGACCTGGCAGTCGATCCAGACCTGGGGGGTCTGGGTGATGCCGTGGACCAGCTCGCCCCCGGGCATCAGGGAGGCGGACTCGGCCCCCGTGGAGCCGCTGAGGGTGCTGGTGAAGGTGACCGGCAGCAGCGCCTCGGCCCGCCCGCGGCGCCGTGCCAGCTCCCGCAGCACCTCGACGCCCGAGCAGAGCCGGTGGTCCAGGTCCTCCCAGAGACGGGCCTGCACGGTCCGCATGCGGTCGGCCAGGGTCGTGCCTTCGGTGAGGTCCACGCACAGCAGGCTCGTGGAGCTGAAGTCGCCGACGACACGGTCGACGTCGGGCAGCAGCGGGAGCCGGTTCTGCACGGTGAGGCTGAGGGTGAAGCGAGGGTGGCGGCTCCAGCGGCCGACCGTCTCGGCGAAGGCCTGCAGGAGGACGCCGGAGGCGGTCACGCCGGCCTCGGTGGAGCGTCGGGTCAGGGTCTCCCACTGCGCGGGCGTCAGCCGCAGCCCGTGCCGGGTGAAGCGCGGCGGGGCGCTGAGCGAGTCGGTGCGCAGCGGCAGGTCGGGGGCGGCCGGCAGGTCGTCGATCCGGGACCACCAGTAGTCGCGGTCCCGTCGGTAGCGGGTGCCCTCACGTGCCCCGCCCGCGGCGAGCACGTAGTCGCGGAACGTGCCGCCCCGCGGCTCGGGCCGCGGGGCGCCGGTACACAGGTCCCCCAGCTCGGCGAGCAGCAGCCGGATGCTGCTGTAGTCGCAGATCAGCAGGTCGACGGCGACGTGCAGGACCAGGGCCTCGTCGGTCTCGGTGGCCCGCAGGTCGAACAGGGGCCACTGCTCGGTCGGCCGCACCTGGTGCGACATCTCGTCGCGGGTCGCCTCCAGGGCGCGTTCCCGGGTTTCGCCGGCGGCGCCGCGCAGGTCCTGGCGACGGACCCGGTAGTGCGGCACCTCCGGCAGCACGCGCTGGTGGCCCTCGGCGGAGACGACCGCGCGCAGCATGGGGTGGCGGCGGATCAGCTGGTTCCAGGCCTCCTCGACCCGCTCGGTCCCCCAGTGCGGGAGGGCGATCTCCAGGTAGCCGTGGCAGGCCACACCGCCGTAGTCGAACGCCTCGCTCCGCCCGAGCAGGTAGGCGGCCTGGACGTCCGTGAGGGGGAAGGGGTCGTGCGCGGCGGCGGGATCGGCGACGACGGCGGGCCCGTACTCCTCGGCGCGCAGCAGGGCGAGGACGGCGTCGCGGTGGGTGCGCAGCGTCTCCAGTCGCTCTGCCGTCATCACCCCTTGTGGCGCGCGGTAGCGGAGCTTCCCTCCTTCCTCGTACATCACCACTCCGGCCGCCTTCAGTCCGGCCACGAACTCCCCGACATCCATGATCCGTCGCCCTTCCTTGCCCCTGGTGCGCACACCTGCGCCGAAACAGCCACGCGAGGATGCCAGCCTCGTGCACCGGCACTGGCGAAGTTCTGGATGGCCGCCCGGGGCCGACCGTGCCGGCGGCGCCCGGTGTCGTGCGGCGTCCGGCGCGCGGACGCGGGGCGGGCGCGGGGCGGGCGCCGGGCGGGCCGGGTCAGATCCGGTCGTCGGGCCAGCCGAGGAGCCTGGCGCCGATGACGGCGGTCTGCAGGGTGTAGCGGTTGACGGGGTCGGCCGGGTTGGTTCCGGTGAGTTGGTGGATGCGCTCCAGCCGGTAGGTCAGGGCGCGCACGCTCAGGCGCAGGCGGCGTGCCGCCTCGGCTGCCACGCAGCCGCTGTCGAAGTACGCGGTGAGGGTGTCGATGAGGGGCTGGGCGCCGCCGCGGGCCTGCCGCAGCGGGCCCAGGGCCGTGTGGACGAGGTCGGCCATGGCCTGGCGGTCGCGGGTGAGGACGGGGTAGACGAGCAGGTCGGCCGCGCGCAGGACCGGCTCGTCCCAGTGCAGCCGGCCGGCCAGGTCGAGGGCGTTGAGGGCTTCTTCGTAGGAGTGCACGACGCCGCCGACGCCGGGGTGGGCGCGTCCGATGGCGACCTGGCCGCCCTCGGTGGCCGCGTGCGCCTGCTTGGCGAAGACCGTCAGGACGTCGTCCTGGTCACCGGGGGCGACGCAGACGAGGCGGCCGTCCTTGGTGGTGAGCAGGATCCGGCGGACGCCGAAGCGGGCGACGAGCGCGCGGTCGACCTGGCGGGTGGCGGGGTGGGTGTCGTCGACCGGCGTGGCCCCCTGGGCGACGGCGACCGCGTGGGCGTGGGAGAGGAGCAGACCGAAGCGTTCGGCGCGCTCCGCCAGCCGGCCGAGGTCGCTGCGGCCGTGGAGCAGGTCGTCGATGAACTCCCGGCGGGCGGCCTCCTCCTGGCGTACCGCCATCTGCTGGGCCCGTTCGTGGCCCTCGGCGAAGGCGTCGACCGCCTGCTCGACGGCGGACAGCACCCGGTCGACGCCCGCGGGAGACAGGACGGGGGAGAGCGCGCGGGCCGCGGACAGGTGGTGGCGCACGAGGGCGCGCAGTCCCATGCCGGCTTCCGCGGCGAGCTCCCCCTGGCAGCGGAGGGCCTCGAGTTCGTCCCGGGTCAGGCGACGACCGGTGGCGCAGACATCGGCGAGGATCTTGCCGTACCCCTCCAGGAACCCGTCGGGGACCGTCGGCAGCGCCACGTTTCCTCCTCGCGTCTCCACGTCCTGCTCCCGCGCGGGCGCGGCAGCCGGATGACGGACCGTCCCGCCCCGCCGTCCCGGATTCTCCCTGAGGGCCCGCGACGGACCGCGGCCGCCCCCCGGGCCGTCGTGCACGGTCCGGGCCGGATCCGGCCACCGCGCACGCGCGACGCCCGTGCGCCGCCGGTCCCGGCCGGTCCGGTCCTCCCGTCGGAGGAACGACCGGGCGAGGAGGGATCCCCCGCGCTGCCGGGACCGGGAAACCGGGTCACCCGCGGCACCGCCCCTCCTCGCCCGTCCCCCGTCGGCACACGCATCCTCACATGAGGGCGGCCGCCGGGACATTGCCTGTTCCCGGCAGTCTTCACGCGACTTCGATGCCGGGCTCGGCCGGTCGGTGACGCCTCGTCCCCCGGGCGGCGTCCGGCGGCGCCACGCCGTCCGGCCCCCAGCTGGGTGACGCCCGGCCTCTTCGGACACGGCCGGTCCTCCCGAGCCGCGACCCCCGCGGCGGTCCCCCACAGCGGCCTCCCGGCCCCTCCCGGCAGCGCCACCCGGCCGGGAGGCCCCCGGCCTCTTCGGACACGGCCGGTCCTCCCGAGCCGCGACCCCCGCGGCGGTCCCCCACGGCGGCCTCCCGGCCCGTCCCGGCAGCGGCGCCCGGGCGGGAGGCCCCCGCCGCTGCATGCGGTCTTCGCGGCATCCGGCGAACCGCGGTGCGGCGGGCCGGCGGTAATCCGCGCGCGGCAGGGTAAGGGGACGTCGGTCAACCCCGTCGAGAAGGAGCCCACCGATGACCGACGACGCCTACCTGTTCCTGCTTGACGACGTGTCGGCGCCACTGGGCGTGGCCCCCGCCGCCGTCGGTGATCTCGCGTGCATGGAGACCCCGGCCGTCCGCGCGTGGCTGGACGCCCACGGAACCACGCCGTCCTCCCCGCGCCTGCGCCTGCTGCCGCCGGAGCGGACGGCGGCCGTGCCCGAGGGGGCGGAGCGGCTGCCCGTCCCGCTGAGCGCCGAGGAGCTGAACCGGGTCCGCCACCGGACGACACCCGAGCCGCTCGCCCGGCTCGAGGAGGAACTGCTCGCCTACCGCGACTGCGCGGACGGCCGCGACGGCCTGATCGGGCGCGCGCTGGCCGCCGGCGTGCCACCGCGGCGCGTCGCCGAACTGACCGGGGTGGATCCCGCGACGGTGGCCGCCGCGGCGGCCGGCTGACGCCGTGCCGGCGGCCTCGCCCGCCGTCCCGGCGCACCGCCGCGGGCGCCGGCGTCACCGCCGGCCCGGACGGCTCCTCACGCACCCGGCCCGGGGTCAGGGCGGACAGCCGACGCGATCCCGGCCCGGGCCGCTTCCAGCTGGGCCGCGAACGCGATGCCGAGGAAGAGCGCGACGGCGGTGAGGTTCGCCCACAACAGCAGGGCGATGAAGGCGGTGAGCGGCCCGTACACGGCGCCGAAGGCGCCGCTGCCCTCGACGTACAGCGCGAGCAGCCAGGTGGCCGCCACCCACAGCAGGAGGTGCACGGCCGAGCCGAGGGCCAGCCAGGTGTAGCCGGGCTGGACGCGCCGGGGGGACCACCGGAAGATCACGGCGGAAGCCACCCAGGCCAGCGCCAGCCCCACGGGGATGTCGAGCACGGCCCACCATTGCGGCCCGCTGCCCCTGCGGCCGGCGGAGTCCGCCACCGCGTCGCCCACCGCCTCGCCGGCCACGAGGACCAGGAACCCCAGCACCAGGGGCAGGCCGGCGGCGAGCGCGAGAACGATCGCCCGCGCGTACTTGCGCGGGAAGGGACGGTCGCGCTCGATGCCGTAGATGCGGTTGGCGCCGCGCTCGATCTGGCCCATGGCCGAGGCGAGGTTCAGCAGCGCGAAGCCCAGGCCGAGCCACAGGGCGAGCGTGCTCCAGGTACCGCCGTGAGCGGTGCGCCGCGTCCCTTCGAAGGCGTCCTCGACGATCTCCACGCTGGCGCCCGGCACGATCCGGCCGAGCGTGAGCTCGATGATCCGGCCCACGCTCTCCGTGTGCACGGACGTGGCCAGCCCGACCAGCGCCACGGTGCACGGAACCAGCCCGAGCACCACCTGGAAGGCGAGGGCCCGCGCGTTGGTGAAGCCGTCCGCGTAACGGAAGCGCGCGAAGGAATCGGTCAGCAGCCGCAGTCCTCCGTAGCGGCGCAGAGCGGTGAACGCCTCGTCTCCGGAGAGTTCTTCCCCGATCATGTCCCGGGTCTGTGGCACGTGGACGGCGGTACCCATGACGTGGACGCTCCTTGTCCTGCGACGGCTCCCTGTCCTCCTGCCCCGCGAACCCGCCCGCCCCACACGCTCCGGCCGTCGGAGGACGAACACCGGCGAGCGCGTCGCCCGGAGCGCCCTCGGCGCGCGGGACCCGGCGGTCTCCCCCGGGCGGAGCCCGGTCCGGGCGTCCGCTCCCCGGGGCCGCGGCCGGCGTCCCGCACGGGCTCGTGCGCCGCACGGCCCGCCCCTGATGCGGTGTGAGAAGACTTACTTGCGGCTCTGGTCGCCGAAGTTGCTGGCCTGCCGTCGCGCACCGATGTGAGGATGGCGCCATGCATGGGGTGCCGGACAGGAAAGTGCACGTCGTTCGCCACGAAGAGGTCTTTGTGATCTTGATCCGCGGCGAGACGGACCACGACGACGTCGACGAGTTCGAAGCGGCCTGGGACGCTGCCGACCGGGCGGCGCTGCCCACGACGGCGATCGACCTCTCCCAGGTCACCTTCGCCGACAGCATGCTCCTCAACGCCCTCCTCGACGCCCGCCGCCGCCACGCCTCCGCCGGCCGCGACCTCGTCCTCCTGGGCCCCCTGTCCCCGGCGGTCAGCCGGCTCCTCGTCCTCAGCGGCACGCTCGAGCACTTCAGGATCGCCGACACCGGTCCCACACCCACCAGTTGACGCGGCGTCCCATGAGAACGGCGACACGGGGTAGCCGGAACAATGCGAAAACCACATCAGACGGTCGAAACGCGAAACCCGACCCCGGGATCACTTCTATGGTCACGCCGCACAGCCAACCGAAGGCCGACGGACAAGGGCTTGCCATGCCTCTGCAGTACAGCGCCGCCTGGGACACGACCCACACGTCGATCGCCGACGCCAGGCGGGCCGTACGCACGCTGCTGGCGCGGGCGGGGCACCGTCCCGACCGGCGGCCTAGCCAGGACGCCCAGCTCGTCGTCAGCGAACTGGTCACCAACGCGATCCGGCACGCCCCCGGACCGGGCGGTCTCCTGCTGGAGCTCACGCCCGACGCCACGCTGCTGCGGGTCACCGTCCGCGACAGCTCTCCCCGCCCGCCCCGCGTCCGCGCGTCGGACCCCGGCCGCCCCCGGGGGCACGGCCTCCGCCTGGTCATGGGGCTGTGCGAGCAGCTGCAGCACATCACCCTGACGACCGGGAAGCAGGTCGTCGCCCAGCTCCGGCTGTGCTGACGGCCCGCTGTCCCGCTCACGCGCGGCGCGTGCCGGTCAGGTGGCGCCCGCCCCGGTGACGCCGTCCTCCTGGGCGGCCTCCCGTGCTTCGACGGGCGTGGCCCGGCCGGTGAGGTGGTCCAGGACGTTGGTGACGTGCAGCATGCGCTCCAGGAAGTCCGGCCGGTGGTCCAGGTGGAGGACCGCCCCGACGGCGCTGGTGCGGCGGTGGATCATCAGCAGGGCGGACAGGCCCGAGGAGTCGATCCACGTCAGGTCCCGGAAGTCGAGGCGCACGGCCCGCGGCGGCGGCTCGTCCCCGGTCAGGTTCTCGGTGGTCGCGTCGATCAGTTCGTCGCACGTGTCGTAGTCGAGCTCGCCGCTCACGCACACGGTCAGCGTGGCGGCCTCGCGTCGGACCACGAGGGTGAACTCGGTGGGAGGCATAGGGCTCATGCGCGGAAACCGGGGCCGGGGACGGGACGGGCGGGGCGCTCGCTCAGCGCGGCGGCGCCCTCGTGGATCAGCTTCAGGGTACGGGGGAAGTCCCGCAGCTGATCCGCCATGATGTCCAGGCCGCAGACCAGGGAGCGGGCGGGGACGTGACGGGCCTGGAGGATGTCGGCGGTCCACGTGAGGAACGTGGTGAACAGGTCGGGGTCGTCGACGTAGAGGGCGGTGGCGAGGAAGTCGACGATGTGGGCGAGGTCCTCCGCGGTGCGCTCGCGCTGGTCGTCGCTGTAGCCGCGCATGGCGGGGAAGCGGGTCTCCAGATCGACGAGGGTCTGCTTGACGAGCTGCGGCCGGGACTGGACGACCAGCGTGTACTCCTGGTCGGCCAGGTGCGGCAGGTCGTCGACCGCCTGTCGGATCACCGACGCGTCCGGTCGTGCCAGGCCCGCCTCCAGGACCGCGAAGGCGCCGCGCGCGTCGGCCGCCCACCGGTCGGCCCCGAGCGCGCGGGCGTAGCGGCCGTCGGCGCCGAAGGCGCGGCCGCCGGCCAGGACGGGGACGCCGACGGCCTGGCAGGCGGTGATGGCGGCGTGTGCGGTCGGCAGGTGCGTGGGGATCGACCCGGACAGCAGGACCGCGCCGGGGTTGGTGCGGTGCAGATGCGCGATCAGGTGCGGGGTCGGGGTCTGGGCGCCGAGGAAATCGACCCGCCAGCCCCGCAGGGTCAGGACTTCCGCCACGAGCCGGGCGGGGAAGGCGTGCCATTCGCCGTCCACGCAGCTCAGCGTGACCCGGCCCCGGTCGAGGGCGCCGCCGGCGCCGGCGCGGTGACGGAGGTGGGCCACGGAGGCCACGACGCGCTCGTTGATCGCGGTGGCGGCGTGCTCCTGGGCCACGGTCATCCGGTCGGCGGCCCATTCGGCGCCGACTCTCTCCTGGACCGGGGCGATCACCTCCAGTAGCAGCGTCTCCTCCGGTACGCCGTCGGCCCGGGCGTCGTGCACGAGGTCGGTGGCCGTGCGTTCGTCGCCGTCGGCCACCGCCTGCCACAGCCGCTCCGCCAGGGTGGCCGTCGCGGTGGGGTCACTCACGTGTTCCTCCTGCTGTCCGGGCCGCCGCCGTGCCCGTTGACGATGGTCAGGGGTCCGCTCCTCGGTGCGCTGATGGCCACGGTGGCCATGTCGTCGTGCCGGCCGGCGCCGATCCACTGGGCGGCGAGCATCTGCACCCGTTCCACGACCGCTTCCGCCGGCATGCCCACGCATTCGGCGAGCGCCCGCTTCAGGCGGCGTTCGCCGAAGAACGCGTCGCCCAGCGGGCCGCCGCGGGCCTCGGTGATGCCGTCGGTGTAGAGCAGGCAGGTCTCTCCCGGCGCGAGCACCGTGTGCGCCGTGTGCGCCTCCACGGACGGCAGCGCCCCGACCAGGGTGCCGCGGGTGGAGATCTCCTCCACCGTGCCGTCGGCCCGCACGACGAGCGGCGGCAGGTGACCTGCGCTGGTCAGCCGCAGGTGCGCCCGGCCGGCCCGGCGGCGCACGGAGGCGAGCACCAGGGTGGCGAAGCGGGTGTGGTGGGAGGTGTGCAGGGCGCCGTTGAGCAGGGTCAGGACCCGCCCGTGGTCGTCGGCCAGGGGCAGCAGGGCGTGCAGGGTGTTGCGGATCTTCCCGGTGAGCACCGCGGCGTCCAGGCCCTTGCCGGCGACGTCCCCGAGGACGACCAGGGTCTCCTGGGAGGGGTCGGCGCCGGGGTGGACGTCGTAGAAGTCGCCGCCGACGCGCTCGTGGTCGTTGGACGCCCGGTAACTGCCGGCGTACTCGACGCCGTGCACGCCGGTCAGCGTCGGGGGCAGCAGTTCGCGCATCAGCGTGGTGGTGATGGCCGCCTGCTCGGTGTACAGGCGGGCCGCGGACAGGGCCGCGCCGGCCCGGGCGGCGAAGAGGCGGGCGAAGACCTCCTCGCCCTCGGTGAAGGCCTGCTCGGTGCTGGAGCGCAGCAGGATCAGCGCACCGGCGGGGACGCCGTGCCCGGGCAGCGGGGTGACGATCACGGAGCCGACGGGGCCGGCGAACCCCTCGGGGATCAGCCAGTCGGGGATGGCGGCCGGGTCTATCCAGCGGGCGGGTACCGGCGGGAAGCCCTGCAGGGCCTCGGCCAGGCCCGGCACGCCGGTGACGTCGACCTTGCGCGTGGTCTGGCTGACCGGTCCGCCCCGGTGGGCGAAGGTCAGCGCGCAGCGCCGCCCCTGGGGCGGGGCGACGAGGACGGCGGCTTCGGCGAGATGGTCCGCGGCCATGGAAGCGGCCACCTCCATGCAGCGCGGCACGTTCAGCGTGGACAGCAGCGCGCTCGAGGCCTTCGAGAGGACCTCGGAACGGATCCGGGTCTCGCTCAGCGCCGTCTCGGCCAGGTGCCGGTCGGTGTTGTCGACCAGCCACCACACCACGTCGCCGTCGTCGCCGACGGTGGGGTGCGCCTGGAAGTGACGGCCGTTGATCTCCCCGGCCGACGGGCCCGCGGCGGTGCCGTGCGCCGCGGACGTGACGCGCCGGTGGGCGTCCGCGAGCCAGGACGGGACCTGCTCCGGCAGCCGGGCGCCGTCGGCGGCGCCCGGGAGAAGGCCCCGGGCCGCCCGGTTGATCCGCACGAGGGCGCTGTGCCGGTCGACGACCAGCACGGGATAGGGGGCCTCAGCCCAGGTGGCGTCGGCCTGGGGGCCGGCATCGGGCGGACGGGCGGGGATGCCGCGGGAAGCAGTCACAGACAGAGGTACGCATGGTGCGCACCTCACCACCTTCCTGCCATGGGAAACAGATGTCGTCCGGCAACAGTCCCGCACTCACCCTCGCCGTTGCAAGCCGACCCGGAAAACCACACGGGACCGCCACATCCGGCATTCGCCCCGGGAGGTCCCATAGCCGGATGACATGGACGTGTCGCGCGCGTGTCGACATGAGGTCGTCACCCCGCCCGCGGCCGTCCGTCCGCCGCCCGGTTTTCAAGATCGTTTGTCAGTGGTGGGTGAGACGATAGGGGCACCGAGTCGGAGAACCGAGTCGGAAAGAGGGGGAGCCGTCATGTCCGGAAGCCAGAACTACATCAATCACGTCGCTCTCGTGCTGGACGCCAGTTCGTCCATGTCGCACCTGAGCCGCAAGGTCGTCGAGGTCGCCGATCAGCAGATCGCCTACCTCGCCCGCCGGTCGAGGGAGCTGGACCAGGAGACCCGCGTCACGGTGTACGTCTTCGCCGACAAGGTGGAGTGCGTCATCTACGACAAGGACGTGCTGCGGATGCCGTCGCTGAAGCAGCTGTACCGGGTCGGCGGCATGACGGCTCTGCTGGCGGCCGCGCTGAAGTCACAGCGGGAGCTGGCGCAGACGGCTCAGCTGTACGGCGACCACAGCTTCCTGACGTTCGTCCTCACCGACGGGCAGGAGAACGCGAGTCACCGCTGCCCGGACGCCCCGTCCAGGGACCAGCGCGAACTGGTGCGGGCCGTGGCCGAGATGATCGAGACCCAGCGGGACAACTGGACGCTGGCCGTCCTCGTGCCGGACCAGATGGGCAAGCGCGAGGCCATGCAGTGCGGTTTCCCGAAGGACAACGTCGCCGTCTGGGACGCCACGAGCACCCAGGGCCTGGAGGAGGCCGGGCAGGTCATCCAGCAGGCCACCGAGAAGTTCATGGTGGGCCGCACCAAGGGCATCCGGGGATCGCGGGCGGTGTTCTCCACCGGTGCGGACACGGTCAACAAGGACACCATCCAGGCGGCCGGCCTCGCCCCGGTCGATCCGTCGCGGTACCAGCTGATACCTGTGACGCGTGACGCGGCCATCAAGGAGTGGGTCCTGGAGAACGGGCACACCTACCGCACCGGTGGCGCGTTCTACCAGCTGAGCAAGTCGGAGAAGGTCCAGGCGCGCAAGCAGATCGCGGTGCTGGAGAAGAAGACGGACCGGGTCTACACGGGGCCCGAGGCCCGCGCCCTGCTCGGGCTGCCGGACGTGGAGGTCCGCGTCAAGCCGGACCACAACGACGACTTCACGATCTTCGTGCAGAGCACCAGCGTGAACCGGAAGCTCGTGTCGCACACGCGGCTGCTGCTCATGCTCTGACGCCCCGCCGGACCCGGCCGCGAGGTGGACGGCTCCGGTGCCGGACCCGTGGGGAGAGGGGAAGCGGTTCGAGGGGCGCGGTGTCCGCACGGCGTCCTGATCGTTGCACACGACGAGTCCATGGCGTCCACTCCCAGGAGACCTGCGTGTCCGCATCCGGCAGCCGTCCGAACGACACCGGCCCGGCCGCCCGCGGCGTCCTCGCCCCCTGAGGACGGCGCGGCCATGAACCTGAGGGTGGAGCACGTCGCCAAGAGCTACGGCTCCCGGCCCGTCCTGCGCGATGTGAGCCTCGACGCCGGCCCCGGGCAGCTCGTCGGCGTCGTCGGGGAGAACGGCGCCGGCAAGACCACGCTGCTGCGCGTCCTCAGCGGCGACCTGCGCGCGGACGCCGGGACCGTCCGGCTCGGCGGCACCCTGGGCTACTGCCCCCAGTACCCCGTGCTGGACGAGGAGCTGACCGTGGGGCAGCACCTGCGGCTCTTCCAGATCGCCTACCGGCTGCCGCGTCTCGACCGGACCGAGAGGCTGCTGCGCGTGCTCGGCCTGGCCGGCCACCACCGGCAGCCGGTCAGGACGCTCAGCGGGGGCACGCGGCAGAAACTCAACCTGGTGCTCGCGTTGATGCACGACCCCGAGGTCCTGTTGCTGGACGAGCCCTACCAGGGCTTCGACTGGGAGACGTACCTGCGGTTCTGGGACATCGCCCACGACCTGCGGGCGGCGGGGCGCACCGTGGTGATCGTCTCGCACCTCGCCTACGACAGCGAGCGCCTGGACGCCCTGTACCGGCTCGGCGACGGCCGGCTGCGCCGGGTCCCGACCAGCGGAGCACAGGGATGACCGCTTACCGCACCGCCACCGGCTACGGCCTGCTGGCCCTGGCGAAGAACCGCCTCGCCCTCGTCCTGCTGGCCGTCTTCGTGCCCCTGTGGATCACCATCGCCAAAACGGTCGCCACCCCCGACCTGTTCCCGTTCCGGCTGCGCGCCGCCGGCCAGGTGCTCCAGGCCGGCGGCGACAAGATCACCATGATCAGCGGTTCCCTCAACGCCGTGTCCCTGCTGGTCGGCTTCTGGATGTTCAGCGCCGCCCGCCGCACCGGTGCCTTCGACCGGCGCCTGGCCGCGGCCGGCTACCCGCGCCGGGCGCTGCTGGCGGCCAAGCTCACCGCCCTGCTCGTCACCGCCACCCTCGTCAGCGTCTACGCGGTGGCCTGGATGCTCCTGTACTGGACACCGCGCCAGACCGGCCTGCTCGTCCTCGCCGTGCTCGCCGCGTCCCTCATCTACGGCGCGATGGGGCTGTTCCTGTCCCTGTTCCTGCCCGGCGAGGTCGAAGGCATGGTCGCCATCATCATGACCAGCATCATCGACCTCGCGCCGCAGAACCCCGTCGCCGCGACGACCGCCGACAGCCCGCTGCTCCCCCTGCTGCCCAGCTACGGCTCCCTGCAGACCGCCCTCCAGGCCGGCTTCACCCACCGCTTCGCCCTCGCGCCGCTGGCCAACAGCCTGGCCTGGCTCGCCGTCCTGTCCGCGGTCGCGCTCGCCGCGTTCCTGCGGCGCACGCGCGTCCAGAACCTGGGACAGCGGACCTGACGTCCCGGCCGCGTCGCGACGTCCCGGTCACGTCACGGCACGCCTCCGCGCGGACGGCTCGTCGTCCTCGGCGAGGACGACCGTCTCACCCGTGACCGTCCCTCGGCGCCGCCCGGCCCCGGGCGGGGCGGTCCGCGCGCCGTGGCCGGGACCTGTCGACGCGTCGTCGTGGTCCCGGCAGCCGACGGCTCGTGGTCACCGGGAGCGCACGGCGTGGGGGTAGCGGGCCCGCAGCGGCTCGAGGTCGGGTTCGCCGAACTCCTCCCGCAGCCGCGCGAAGACCTCCTCCTTCCCGGGGCCGAAACGGGCCACGTCGCGGGCGTAGGCGCGGTAGGTCAGGAAGGCGGGCGGCCGGGTCTTGGTGTGGAACTTGTCGGCGTACATCACCAGCCGCTCCTCCGGGGTGCGCGCGGTGTAGTCGCCCGGCGGGACGGGCAGGCTCAGGCGCTCGATGTCCTGGCGGGTGAGACCGACGCCGGTGTGGCAGGAGCAGATGCGGGCCAGCGGCCGGGGCCAGCCCTCGGCCCGAAGGATCGCGTGGCCGGCGACGCCGTGCCGCACGTAGGTGCCCGGCGCGATCGTCCCGTCGGGCCGGTAGAGCGCGTACACGCCCACGTCGTGGACGAGGGCCCCGACGCGCACCAGGTCCCGGTCGAGGTCCTGCGCGCACCGGTCCGCGAGCTGGAGGGCGAGGGCGGCCACGATCTCGCAGTGGGTGTGGACGAGGTCGAAGGCCTCGGGCGACGGGGCGTACTTGGCGTGCAGCAGACGGGCGTCCTCTGCGGTGGGCCATGTCACGGCGTGATCCTCCTGCTCCTGCGGTGTCCGGTCGGGGCGGCCGGGTCACCGGAGGACCGCCGTCCGAGGCGCGCGGCGACGGCCGTTCCGGTTCCGGTCCCGGTCGTCATGCGTCAGGCGCCCGGGCCGGTGCGCACGAAGAGGCAGAACGGGTGGCCCGCCGGGTCGCACAGGACCCGCACGTCGTCCTGGGGCTGGACGTCCGCGACGGTCGCCCCCAGGGCGACGGCGTGCTCGACGGCTGACGGCAGATCGTCCGCCTCGATGTCCAGGTGCATCATCATCTGCTGCTCGGACCGCGCGGAAGGCCACCGCGGACGTGCGAAGAGCAGCTCCGTCTGGAACGACAGCCCGGCCCCGCCGTCAGGCGGTCCGATCTCGACCCAGCCCGGCTCCTCCTTGCGCACCGGCCACCCCAGCAGGTCCTGGTAGAACCGTGCCAGCCGGTGGGCGTCCGGTGCGTCGAGGGTGGTCGCGGCCAACGTGAGACGCGGTTGCGGCTTCATCCCGTGATGCTGCCCGGTTTCCCCGCCGGCAGGCCTGCCGGGCCGCTCCGGCGCGCCTCGGTCCCGGGATGTCCCCGGACACCGCCCCGCCGGGCGGGCGGTGCCCGGGCGGTTCAGAGGCCCAGCGTGATCGCGGCGGCCAGGCCGCCGAGGCCGAGGGCGAAGGCCGCCTGCTTCCAGCCGCCGGCGCCCCAGGGGAAGAAGCGGTCGACGGCCAGCCGGCCCGGACCGATGGCGGCGACGGACAGCGCGACGACGGTGATGCACACGCTGTACTCCACGCCGCCGTCCGTCTCCCACAGGCCGTGGGCGCCGGTCACGGTGGCCATGGCATTGATCATGACCCCGATCAGGGCGGCGGCCGCCAGCGGTGTCAGCAGTCCGAGAGCCAGGCCGAGGCCGCCGAGGAGCTCGGACAGACCCCCGATCACGGCGAAGAGTTCTCCCGGGTGGTACCCCAGGGCCGCGAAGCCCTTGCCGGTCGCGGTCAGGCCCTCGCCCCCGAAGAGCCCGAAGACCTTCTGAGCCCCGTGGGCGGCCATCAGCAGGCCGAAGGCCAGCCTGATGAGCAGCAGGCCGGCGTCGGCGGCGGTCGGCATGAAGGCGGTGGTGGAATGCGCCGCCGGTTCCGCGGAACGAGCGGCACGGTTCGGAATGCTCATGGTCAACATGGCAGTGCTCCGGTCGGAACGTCAGAACGGGCGTGTCCCCCGGCTCGGGCTGGTGCCGAGCGACCTGTGGCGGGTGGCCCCGCGCAGCGCCGCGGGGTGCTCCCCCGGCGCGATGCCGGCGCGGCCGGGTGCGGGGCCGTGCCCGCGGGCGGTGGCCCACGGGCACGGGCGGCCGGCGTCGCCTCAGCGGTCCGGGGTCGTCCGGTCATCGCGATCGTGGTCGCTCGGTTCGGGGCGCACGCAGCATTCCCCGGGCTCGGGGGCCAGGACGGCGTGGACGCCGTTGACCCGCAGGCCGTCGAGGCAGCCGCTGAGGAACGCCTGGTTCATGCCGCAGACCGGCTCCGGGGCCTTCGCGGCCGGCGGCTGGAAGGGGCAGTTGCGCAGTCGCAGGCGGGTGGCGGTCTCCCGGACGGGTTCGTAGCCGTACTGCTCCAGCAGCCGCTCGCGGACGGTCGGTCCGCGCTCGGGGGTCTCGTAGTGCGCGCGCAGCAGGCCGGCGTCGACGAGCTTGTCGAGGTGGAAGGCGGCGAGCTTGCGCGAGATGCCGACGCCGGCGGCGGCCTCGTCGCGGGTGACGGCGCGGCGCGCACGCCGGACGAACGTGAACATGCGCCGCCGCGAGTCCTCGCTCAGGACGCCGAGGGAGTCGATGGCGCTGCCGGCCGCTCCGGCCCGCACAGTCGGATCGGAAGCCACACCCCCACGATAACTCCCATGTGCGTGGGCACAAGTGCTCGGCCTGTGGTCATGTACTGCGTCTTTCGGCACTCCCTCTTCATAAGACCAAGTCCTGTTGGTCGAATCCGAAGGGTGCGGTGGTGCCGCCGCACCGCGGCAGCGGGGGTCACACCCGTCTCGGGGCGGCGGCGTCCTGGTGGCGGGCCAGTTCCCACGGGTCGTGCGCGCAGCAGACCTCGACCTGGTCGCCGTGGTCGCGGACCGGCTCGCGCAGCCGGGCCCGGGTTCCGAGCCGCAGGTCGCCGTGCACCTGTGAGTGCGTCTGGACGAGGTCCAGCAGCGGGTGGGGCTCCTTCGGGGGCCCGATCTCGCGGTGGTGGCAGTAGGCGTCGCCGCAGTGGAGGAGCCACCGGTCACCGTCGTGCACGGCGACTCCGGTGTGGCCGGCGGTGTGACCGCCGAGGGGGACGAGTCCGATCTGCGGCGGCAGTCCCTTCAGCCGCGACGCGGTGAACCCGAACCACCGCTCCCCGGGCCCGGGCCCGTAGGGGACCCGGCGGGGTTCGTGGGACCAGCGGGCCGGGCGGGCGCGGGGTTCCCGCCCGCCCGGCCGCGCGGTGCCGGGGTCGACGCCTCCGGACGGTACCGCTACTTGAGGTAGGGGCCGTCCGTTCCGATCTTTCCGGGGCCGTCGAGGACGTAGACGCGCAGGTTGCCCTTGCCCGGCGCGGCCACGCTCAGGGAACCGTTCGTGACGGTCCTGACGTCGCCGGTCACGGCGTCCCGGTAGGTGCCGTTCGGGATGCCCGCGTACGTCGCCGCGTCGGTGACGGTGACGAGCGCGAAGCTGTCGGTGCTTCCGCTGGTGTAGCGGCGCTTGTAGGCCATGGATCCGGAGATGCCTTCGGTGGAGTACTGGCCCGTCTGCAGTGCGGGGACGGCCCGGCGGATCTGGTTGAGCCGTTGCAGGTGCTTGACCAGCGGCTGGGCGAGGGTGGTGGCGACCTGGCCGCTCGCGGAGGCCACCGTGCCGAAGCCGGAGGCCGTGACCGAGCCGGCGAGGTGGTCGCCGTAGTAGGCCCGTCCGGTCGTGGCGAGCGGGCAGGTGGGGCCGCAGTCGATCTGCTTGCCCTTCTGGAACTCGATCTCCGAGCCGTAGTAGAGGGTGGGGATGCCGCGGAAGGTCCACATCAGCGACATGTTCTCGGCCCAGGCGTCGGTGCCGCCGCTGTAGCGGGTGGCCGACTTGTTGGGGCCGTAGTCGTGGCTGTCGACGTAGACGACGTTGTAGGTGGCGTCGTTGACGCTGTCGTCGGAGTCCTTGCCGTTGTGGTAGGCGTTGACGGCGTCCCCGAAGTTCATGTGCATGCGCATGTCGATGATGTTCATGCCGGAGAACCTGCTGTGGTCGGGCGCGTGGTAGGTGTTGCCGTCGAGGAAGGCGTTGGTGGAGGTGGGCTGGTTGCCGGTGCCGAGGTTGTTCTCGTGGTCGTACTGCTCGATGGCCGCGGTGGTGTCGTCCGCGCTGTACTCCTTGCGCTCCTTCCAGGTGTAGAACTGCGCGGAGTGGTTGACCGAGCCGCGGTTCCACTTGTCGTTGACGAAGGCGGCCACCTCGCCGAAGACGAAGAAGTTCTGGGCGGCCGCGGCGCCGAACTTCTGGGTGACCCTCTCCTGGATCGCGGGCAGGAAGCGGCGGTTCCAGGTGACGCGCGGGATGTGGACGGCCGTGTCGACGCGGAAGCCGTCGACGCCCATGTCGATGTACTTGTCGTAGGCGCCGATGAGGTAGTTCTGCACGGGCGTGGACTCGGTGTCGAAGTCGGCCAGGTCCTCGTGCAGCCAGCAGGAGCGGGAGTCCTCTCCCTCCCAGTTGCCGATCCAGCACTGGTGGTAGTACGCCTTGGGGAACATGCCGGAAGTGGGGCCGGGCCACTGGCAGTTGTAGATCGTGTAGCCTTCGGCGCTCTTGCCGCCGGTGGGCTTGCCCCAGTTCAGACAGGTGTTTCCGGTGGGTTCGGCGGTCGACCACAGGTCGCCGTTGTAGTAGGACTTCCCGGACTTGGGCTCGACGGTGAGGCCGTCGTACTCGAAGCCCTCGTTCCTCTCGTCGTAGTACCAGCTCCACTGGCTGTCGCGGACGCCGTACACGGTCGGGGTGAACAGGCCCTTGGCGCCCCAGCGGGAGCTGTGGTTGTAGACGACGTCCTGGTAGATCTTCATGCCCTTGGCGTGGGCCGCGTTGATCAGGTCCTGGTAGGAGGCGCCGGTCGACTCCAGGCGGGCGTCGACCTCGTAGAAGTCGTAGCCGTGGTAGCCGTGGTAGTCGTAGTCCGAGCGGTTGAGGACGACGGGCGTGATCCAGACCGCCGAGAAGCCGAGCGCCTTGATGTAGTCGAGTCGTTCCACCAGGCCCTTGAAGTCGCCGCGGAACATGGGGTCGTCGTTGGCCGCGTTGCCGGACTTGGTGTGCTGGCTGCCGCCGCGGTTGTTGGTGCTGTCGCCGTCGTGGAAGCGGGCGGTCATGACGAAGTAGATCGGGTCCTTGCGCGGGTCCGTGCCCAGCGGCGCTCCCGCGGCGGGGGCGGGCGGGTTCTTCCCGGTGGTCGCCTTGGCCGCGGTGGAGGCGGCGGAGACGTTGCCTGCGGCGTCCACGGCCTTGACCGTGTAGGTGTAGGCGGTGTCCTCCTCCAGGCCCGTGTCGGACAGGACGGTGGAGCCGACGTCGGTGACGGTGCTGCCCTTGGTGCCGCCGGTGCGGGTGACCTGGTACCTGGTGACGCCCACGTTGTCGGTGGCGGCGTCCCAGGAGACGACGACGGAGGTGTCGGTGGCGCTCGCCCTGACGTCGGCGGGGACGCTCGGCGCCTGGGTGTCGGGTTCCTCGGCCGCGCAGGGGTCCTCGGCGTTCGCGGTGACGGTGTTGTTCTTCACCGTGCTCGTCCCGGACGCGATGGTGTAGTCGGCGCCGTTGTTGTTGTCCCAGACGCCGTTGCCGTTGTTGAACGCGGCCTTCAGCGAGGTGGCGGAGCCGATGTCGACCGTCTTCTTCCACCAGCCGGCGCAGGCGGCTTCCATGCCCACGCCGGGCACGGCGGTCCAGGACCCGCCGGCGGGGGCGTAGTGGACGTTCGCGGTGGTCCAGCCGAGGGTCTGGGTGGAGTAGTAGACGGTCGCCTCGTTGCCGGACCCCTCGTCCGGAGCGGCGCACGGGTCGCTGTGCGCGACGACGCCGTCCTTGACGGTGATGTTCCCGGTGCCCAGGGCGTAGTTGCGGCCGCCGTTGTTGTCCCAGACTCCGTTGCCGTCGGTGAAGGTGGCCTGGAGCCCGGCGGCGGAGCCCAGGTCGACGGTGAGTTTCACCCAGTCCGTGCACGCGGCCTGCATGCGCGTGCCGGGCACGGTGGTCCACGGACCGCCGTCGGGGGCGTAGTGGAGGTAGTGGTCCGACCAGTTCTTCGTCTTCGTGGAGTAGAAGACGGTGGCCGATGCGGCCGTGGCGGTCGCCGGGTCGGCGGCCGCGGAGGGGGTGGGGATCGTGACCGGCAGGACGAGTGTCGCTGCGGCCAGGGCTCCGGCCGCCCAGGGGTGGGCGAGAGAGCGGCGGCGTCTCATGCGCGGCTCCAGGGTGCGGTGGGGAGGGTGCCGTGTGGGGTGGGCGCCGGCGCAGATCTCGACCCGCCTCGAGGTCTCCGGCGTCCTCGCCTGCACTGCATTGCCTTGCTGAAATTTTTAGCAACTCCTTGCAGGCGTCCGGAGATTACCCGTACATGACAGTGACGTAAAGGGTGTGCGCGGGCATCCGCCGGAGCCGTCGTCCGCGGCCGGACGGCGTGAAGCACGGCGCGCGCGGCGCCCCTGGTCCACCGCGGCGGTCCGACCGCCGCGGGCGGACGGACGCGACCGGCGTCGGCTCCCCCGCAGCGGTGCTATCAAGGGTGTATGAAGGTGTTCTCCGGGCGTCCCCGGAGCCCGGGACGTCGTCCGTCCGACGGACGCTCGAGGAAGCGCCGGTTCGCCCTGCTGGACGTGCACAGCACGGCCGGCCAGGTGTTCCTGCTCCAGGTCGTCATCGTGGTCCTGCTGATCGTGGCCGCGGTGACCGTCATGGTGCTCCAGACGGCGCGTGACGCGGTGGAGCAGGGGCGTCGTGAGTCGGTCGTCGCGGCCCAGTCGTTCGCGAGCGCCCCCGGCACGGCGGCGGCACTGCGGAGCCCCGATCCGACGGCGGTGCTCCAGCCGCGGGCCGAGGAGGCGCGCAAGCGCACCGGCCTCGACTTCGTCGTCGCCATGAACACGCAGGGAATTCGCTACACGTACCCCTACGCGAAGGAGATCGGGCAGGAGTTCGTCGGCACGATCGAACCGGCTCTGGAGGGCCGTACCGTCGTCGAGCAGGCCGGCGGGCCGCCCCTGCCCACCGGCAGGGGCACGGCCGTGCAGGCGGTGGTCCCGGTGACCGACTCGCACGGCAAGGTGGTCGGCCTGGTCTCCGCCGGGATGACGGTCCGCAACGTGGCGGGGCTGTGGCTGCCGCAGCTGCCGGTCATCCTGGGCAGCGGCGCGGCCGCGCTGGTGCTGTCCACGGCCGGCACGACGCTGGTGGCCCGGCGGCTGCGCCGGCAGACGCACGGCCTGGCCCCGGCGGAGCTGGCCCAGCTGTACGAGCACCACGACGCCGTCCTGCACGCGGTGCGGGAAGGCGTGCTGATCATCGACGCCGACGAACGGGTCCTGCTGGCCAACGACGAGACGAGGCGTCTGCTCGACCTGCCCGCGGACGTCCAGGGACGCCCGGTGCGGGAACTGGGGCTGCCGGAGCCGCTCGTCCGTCTGCTGTCGTCGCCGCAGACGGTCACCGACGAGGTGCACCTCGCGGGGGACCGGCTGCTGGCGGTGAACAAGCGGCCGGCGTACCCGCGGGCCGACCGGGGAGGCAGCGTGGTGACCCTGCGGGACACCACGGAGCTGGCGGCGGTCTCGGGGCGGGCCGAGGTCGCGCGGGAGCGGCTGAAGCTGCTGTACGAGGCCGGGGTGAAAATCGGCACGACGCTGGACGTGGGACGCACCGCCCAGGAACTGGCCGACGTCGCGGCCCCGCAGTTCGCCGACCTGGTGACGGTGGACCTGCTCGACGCGGTGCTGCGGGGCTGGGAGCCGACGGCGGAGGGCTGGCGGCATCTGCGCCGGGCGGCGATCGGCGGTGAACAGCGGACGGTGCCGGTGTACCCGCTGGGCGACGTCATCACGTTCTCGCCCGGAACGCCGCAGATGCGGGCGCTGCAGGAGCGACGGGTCGTGCTGGAGGCGGACCTGCGCCGGACGCCCGGATGGCGGGAACAGGATCCGCGGCGCGCCCGCGAGGCCCTGGAGGGCGGGCTGCGTTCCCTGGTGACCGTGCCGCTGCGGGCGCGGAACGTGGCGCTGGGCGTGGTGAACTTCTACCGGACGGCGGACGCGCCGGCGTTCGAACCGGAGGACCTGTCCTTCGCGGAGGAACTGGCCGCCCGGGCGGCGCTGGCCATCGACAACGCCCGGCGGTTCACCCGTGAGCACGCGACGGCGGTGGCGCTGCAGCGCAGCATGCTGCCGCGGACCCAGCCCGAACAGGACGCGCTGGAGGTGGCCTGGCGGTACCTGCCCGCCGAGGCGGGGGTCGGCGGGGACTGGTTCGACGTCATCCCGCTCCCGGGCGCCCGGGTGGCCCTGGTCATGGGCGACGTCGTCGGTCGCGGGCTGCACGCCGCGGCGACGATGGGCCGGCTGCGCACCGCGGTGCACAACTTCTCCACCCTGGACCTCCCCGTGGACGAGGTGCTCGGGAACCTGGACGACCTCGTCGTCCGCATGGACAACGAGGAGAACGCGGACGATGCCGCGGAGGACCACGAAGGGCAGGGCGTGACCGGAGCGACCTGTCTCTACGCGGTCTACGACTCGGTGGCGGGGTCCTGCACGATGGCCCGTGCGGGACACCCGGAACCGGTCGTGGTGCGCCCGGACGGGACGGTCTCCTCTCCCGGCGTCCCCGCCTCGACGCCCCTCGGCCTGGGCGGCCACCCCTTCGAGACGGCCGAGTTCTCCTTGCCGGAGGGTTCACAGCTGGTGCTGTACACCGACGGCCTGGTGGAGGACCGCGACCACGACCTCGACGCCGGACTGGACAGGCTGCGCCGGGCGCTGGACGGTTCGGGGCGCCGCACCCCGGAGGAGACGTGCCGGACGGTGATCGACGCGCTGAAGCCGTCGCACGCCTCCGACGACATCGCGCTGCTGGCGGCGCGCACCCGGGTGTTCCCGCCCTCGCGCGTGGCCGAGTGGGACGTGCCGTCGGACCCGGCGGTGGTCCCCACGGTGCGGGCGCGGTGCCGGCGGACGCTGCGGGAATGGGGACTGGAGGAGACCGGATTCGCCACGGAACTGATCCTCAGCGAACTGGTCACGAACGCGATCCGGTACGGCTCCCCGCCGGTCGGCGTGCGGCTGCTGCACGGACGCTGTCTGATCTGCGAGGTGTCCGACGGCAGCGGCACCTCGCCGCGGCTGCGGCGGGCGGCGACCACGGACGAGGGCGGGCGGGGGCTGTTCCTGGTGGCGCAGTTCGCCCAGCGGTGGGGCACGCGGTACACGCCCCGCGGCAAGGTCATCTGGACGGAACAGCTCCTCCACGACGGCGTGGCCGCCGCCGTGAGCCACATCCCGGTCGACTTCCTCCTCGACCAGTTCGGCGATCTCGACGCGTGAGCCTGCAGGACAGGCGGGCGCCGTCACCGGCCGCCGCCCCGCGTGACGCCCGGTGACGCTGCGGCAGGACGTACGGCCGTCACCCGCGGCCGACGGCCGACCGCGGGTCGGCCGGCCGCGCCGGCACGGCTCGCGTCGCCCGGGCGGGGTTCCCGCTCCACTCCTCGTGAGGAGGCACCTCCTCGCCCTTCATGAGGAAGGAGTCGGCCGTGAGACGGCCGTGGTCGCCGACCGTGGTGCCGTAGTGGACGAGGGCGCCGACGCCGACGGTCACGCCCGCGCCGAGGACGATGCGGTCGGACTTGAAGGCGCCGTCCTCCTGCGAGTGGCACTGGAGGGTGGTGGTGGCGTTGAGGGTGCTGCCGTCCCCGACGGTGACGAGGGTGCGTTCGGGCATCGCGCAGCCGTCGTCGAAGACCCGGCGGCCGATCCTGACGCCCAGCAGCCGCCAGACCAGGGCCTTGAACGGCGTGCCGTTGAAGAGCTGCTCGAAGCGGTGGGAGGACAGCTTCCAGTAGCGCTCGTGCCGCCAGAAGGAGAGGTCGTAGATCGAGCAGTACAGCGGTTTCAGCGGCTGCGTCCGGATGACGACCCGTTCCACCAGCGTGAAGTGGGCGACGGTGAACGCGAGCGTGAGCAGGCCGGCCAGGGCGAACACTCCCGCGCCGAGAACGGCGTAGAGGTCGACGGCTGCCATGGTGATGAGGCCGAGGCCGAAGAAGTGGCACCAGCGCACCAGCAGGAACAGGCCCGCGGTGATCGCGTTGTGCTTGTTCTTGGCGGCCAGGCGACGGCGCTGCTCGTCGCCGGCGGCCAGGTCGTCGAACTGCTGGTCGCGCAGTACGGTGCGGGGGATCTCGAAGCTCGGCGAGCCGAGCAGGCCCACGCCTTCGCGGACGGGGCCGTCGAGGGGGACCATGGCCTTCGTCGCGAGGAGGCAGTTGTCGCCGGTCCGGCCGCCCGGCGGGTAGGCGATGTTGTTGCCGAGGAAGCTGTGCGGTCCGATCTCGGTGCGGCGGACGCGGAAGGAGGTGGCCGAGTACTCCGCGTTGAGGACCGACAGGCCGTCCGCGACCATCGTTCCGCTGCCGACCCGGGTCAGGTACGGGTCGTCGTGCTTGACCAGGGAGCCGAAGTTCGACCCCGTCTGTTCGACGCGGCACAGGTCGTAGCCGAGGGTCCGCAGGTAGTGCACGATGGCCGAGCTGTCCCCGAACAGGGTGGTGAGGAACCTGATGTTGGTCAGGCGCGTCATCGCCCGCAGGACACCGTAGTGGAAGCCGTAGAGGGGGTAGGTCCGGCCCGGCTCGATCAGGAGGTTCAGCAGGCGCGGCACCGTGTTGACCGCCAGCAGGCCGGTCAGCAGCCCTCCGAAGAAGGCGATCAGGGAGGCGGCCAGGGCCTCCAGGTAGAAGCCGGGGCTGCCGAAGGCCGCCGGTCCGGTGGTGATGACGGCCTTCAGCTGGGGCACCGCGGCCGCCACCAGGCTCAGGCCCGCCACGGTCAGCGGCAGGTACACCAGCAGCACGCCGGCGAGCTGCCAGGCCCCGTACAGCGTCCTGCGCGGTGTGCCGCAGCGCGCCGGGCCGACGGTCGGCAGGCCGGTCCCGGCCGGTTGCGCGGGCGTGCCGTGCCACACCTGGCCGGGCGGCACGGTCTGCCCCGTGTGCAGTGAGGAGGCGTGCGCGAGCCGGGCGTCGTCGCCCATCGCCGTGCCGATGTCGACGACGGACTGCTCGCCGACGGTGGCGCGGGCGCCGATGGTCACCGGGCCCGTCTCGATCCAGCCGTCCCGTGCCCGGTACCCGGAGAGCAGCACGTCCTTGCGGATCACCGTCCCGTCGCCGACGCTGATCAGGTCGGTGCAGACCGGCACGGCACGAGCGAGGACGGTGACGCCCTTCCCGATGTGCGCGCCCATCGCCCGCAGGTACAGCACGTACAGCGGTGACCCCGTGAACAGACGGACCGGGCTGGACCGGATGAGGGTCTTGACGCACCAGAAACGCAGGTAGGCGAGGCTCCACAAGGGGATCCTGCGCGCGGTGAAGCGGCCGACGAGCAGCCACTTGGCCGCGATCGGAGCAGCGCACATGGCCAGGAAGACAGCGGCGCCGACGAGGACCGCCCGCCGGTAGACGTCCACCGCGCCGGCGCCGGCGACGATCCACGCGTAGCCCCGGACGAAGGCGAGGCCGCCCGCGCAGGACATGCCGGCGAAGGTCAGCAGCTGGGCCGCGCCGCACAGCACGTACGCCGGCGTGCCGGCCGGCGGACGGGCCGGCGTGTCGCTCGGCACGGCGTCGCGTCCGGGTTCCGGGGATCCGGTGCCGACCGGGCCGGGCGGGCCGGGCGGCGTGTCGCCCCGGGCGAGGGCGGCCGCCAGATCGCGGATCGTGGAGTGCCGGTACACGTCCTTCATCGAGGCGGTGGGGAGGTCGTCGCGTTTGCGCAGCCGGGCGCAGAAGTGGGCCATGACCAGCGAGTCCGCCCCGAGGTCGGTGAAGAAGTGGCGGTCCACGGGCACGTGCTCGGTGTGCAGCACGTCGGCCAGCACCCGTGCCAGCGCCGCCTCGGTGCCGGGGGCGCCGTCGGCGCCGTCCGTGGCGGTGCGGTGCTCCGGCGTGGCGGTGTCGTCGAGGGCGAGCGCGGGGTCCCTGCCGGGGGTGTTGCAGGTCACGACGGCTCCCGTCGGCCGCCGCGACGGGTGACCGTCCGGGCGGCCGCCACCCGGTGGTCCCGCTGGAGGACGGTCGCAGCAGGCCGCGCGGACGCCGCGCGGGCTCGGTCCGGGATCCGGCGAGAAATCCGCATACGCATGAGTCGTTCACCCCAGTGCGCCCCGTCGCCGGCCTCCACCGGACCGTCCGGACCGGGCCGCGCGCAAGGGCAGTGATCAAGGTGGTTGTCGGCCGAGGTACGGCTCGGTGCCGACGCTTCTCCTTCCAGTAGGCCCGAACACCAGGAGGTCCGGCCTCCCCGCGGAGGCGGCCGCGGGAAGCCGCCCTACCACCGGCTCCCCCGTGTGACCTGCGTCGAACCCACCTTCTGCGGTCGACCGGGCCCTGCGCACGAGGCGAAGTCCGGCCACCTGTCGGGGCCGACCCCCGCCGACCGGCCGGGGGGCGGGGCGCCGTCCCGGCGGCCCGGACGCGGGCGGTCCGTACGTCACGCGGACGGCTCGACGGCCCGGCCCGCAGCACCCGCCCGCAGCACCCGCCCGCCCGGCGCGCCGCCCGCCCGGCGCGCCGACCGGTCGGCGCGCGACCGGTCGGCGTCGCCCGACGGGAGGGCCGCGGGCCTCGCGGCGGGCCACCGTGCTTGCCCCTGACGCGTGCGTCAGGGGCTACCGTCTGCGCGCCGGCGCCCGCCGGTCGTCACGCTCGGCCCGCTTCCCCTGGATCAGGAGCTCCCCATGGCCGCCACTCCCCCGCCGTCCACCACCCGTGAGATCCGGCTCGTCACCGCCCCCGAGGGGCTGCCCGCCCCGGAGCACTTCGCCGCCGTCGCGCAGCCGCTGCCCGCGCCCGGCCCGGGACGGGTCCTCGTCCGCAACCGGTACTTCCTCGTGTTCCCCGGGCTGCGGACCCTGATCGCGGGCGCGCCCGAGGGAGTGCCGCTGCCGTCGATCCACGCCGGTGACGTGCTCTTCGGCCCCGCCGTCGGCGAAGTCGTCGCCGCGGGTCCGGGCAGCCCGTTGCGACCGGGCGACGGCGTCACCCACCTGCTCGGATGGCGCGAGCACGCGCTGGTGGCCGCGGCGGACTGCGTCCCGGTCGGCGACGTGCTGCCGGACCCGGTCGCCCACCTGTCGTCGGGGGCGGCCGCCTACGGCGCGCTGACCCGGCTCGCCGGGGTGCGTCCCGGCGACACGGTCTTCGTCACCGGGGCGGCGGGCGCGGTGGGGACCCTGGCCGGTCCGGTCGCCAGGCTGCTGGGCGCCGGCAGGGTCGTCGGCAGCACCCGGTCCCCCGCCAAGGCCGAACGGCTGCGCACCGAGCTGGGCTACGACGCGGTGGTGGTGCCCGGCGACCGGTCCCCTTCGCTCACCCGGCAGTTGCGCGCGGCGGCGCCCGAGGGCATCGACGTCCTGCTGGACACCGTGGGCGGCGAGCAGCTGACCGCGGCGCTCACGGCGGCGCGCCGCGGCGCCCGTTTCGCGCTCGTCGGCGCGCTGTCCGGCCAGCTGTCACCGCACGGGGACGGCGGCAGCGCCCCGGTCGAGATCGACGCCTTCCGCGTCGTCACCCAGGGGATCACCCTGTCCGGCTACAGCGGCACGGACCATGCCGGGGTGGCGCGGGAGTGGGCCGAGCGGTTCGGCGACTGGTTGCGCTCCGGCGAGATCTCCTTCCCGCACGTGCGGATCCCGGGCATCGAACAGGCCCCCCGGGCGTTGCAGGAACTGTTCGAGGGTCGGCACTTCGGCACCGTCGTCGTGGAGCTGCCGCCGGGGTGAAGCGCCCGCCGCCGTGTGCCGCGGGCGGGCGCGTGACACGGAGCGAGGCGAGGACGGGATGCGCATCGGAGACGCGGCGGCGGCTGCCGGGACCACCCCACGGGCCCTGCGGTTCTACGAGGAGCGCGGACTGCTGGACCCGCCGCCGCGCACGCCCGCCGGCCAGCGCCGGTACGGGCCACAGGACGTGGCCCGGGTCCGCGTCATCCGGGAACTGCTCGCTCTCGGTCTGACCGTGGAGGACCTGCGCGGCATCGCCGACCGGATCCAGCTCCTGGTCGAGGATCCGCAACGGCGTTGCGGCGACGGCGAACCGGGCTCCGCCGGCTCGGCCGTGGTCGCCCGTCGGCTGGCGGAGATCGACGCCGAGATCGACCGTCTGACCGTCCTGCGGGCCCGCCTGGCGCGGCGGACGGGCCGGGAGCGCGCCCTGTGACGCGGTCCCGGCCGCGGAGGACCCGCACGGCCGGGCGCGGCCGCCGGTACGGGAGCCTGGCCGTGGCCGCCGGTACGGGAGCCTGGCCGTGGCCGCCGGAGCCGTGGCCCTCGGCTCCGGCCCGGCGGCGCACGGCGGGTGCTCCCGGGCGTCAGCCCGGCGGGGAGAGGTGACCGCGCCGCCGCCATTCCCGCGCGAGCAGTTCGTAGGAGCGGACCCGGTCCCCATGGTCGTGGGTGATCGTCGTGATGAGCAACTCGTCGGCTCCGGTGGCTTCCTGGAGCAGTTCCAGGCCGTCGGCCACCCGTCCCGGCGAGCCCACGAACCGGGTGTCGACGCGGTCCCGCACCAGCGCCCTGTCCGCGTCGCTCCACGCGTGGGCGCGGGCTTCGTCGGGCGTCGGGAACGCGATGGCGCCCTCGGCGGTGCGGATGCTGCGGACCCACAGGTCGTAGCCGGTGGCCAGTTCACGGGCCGTCGCGTCGTCCTCCGCGACGACGACGTCGGCGGAGACGCCGACGTACGGTTTGTCCAGGAACTCGGAGGGCCGGAAGCCGGCCCGGTAGCCGTCCACCGCCTCCAGGACCGTGGCCGGGCTGACGTGGTAGTTGGCGGCGAAGCGCAGGCCCCGGGCGCCCGCCGCCTCGGCACTCTGCCCGCCGCTGCTGCCCAGGACCCACACCTCGACGTCGGCCCCTTCGCCCGGCACGACGTGCGCCTCCGCGCCCTCCGGGGAGCGGTAGGTGCCCGCCAGCAGGGCGAGGATGTCGTCGATCTGCTCCGCGTAGTCCTGCGACTCGGCCCCGGGCAGCAGGAGCAGCTTGCGCTGGAGGGCGACCCGGGGCGAGCCGAGGAGGTGTTCGAAGGAGAAGCGGGGCGGGATCAGCAGGCCGTTCGGGGCGCGCCCGTCGACGACCGGAGTGGCCGTCGGCGGTGGGGCGGCCGGCCGCCCCGGCGGGCGGCCGCCCGAGCGGCCCAGGCCCAGGTCGAAGCGGCCGGGGTGCAGGGCGTCGAGCAGGCCGAACTCCTCGACCGTGCTCAGCGCGGTGCGGTGGCCGAGCTGTACGGCGCCGGAGCCGAGCCGGATGGTGGAGGTCGCGGACGCGGTCAGCGCGAGGACGACCGCCGGGGACGTACCCGCCACTCCCGGGTTGAGGTGGTGCTCGGCGAACCAGTGGCGGGCGTAGCCGAGGCGTTCGGCCTGCCGGGCGAGGTCGATGGAGTTGCGCAGCGCGTCCGCGGCGGTCGAGCCGGAGGAGACCGGGACCAGGTCCAGGACGCCGAGGGGTATCTCAGACACGCGCGGTCTCCTCGGTGTTCGGCGGCGCCGGGAGCACGGGTCCCCAGGCGAACGGCGGGTCGGGGATCTCGCGCCGCAGCACGGAGGCGACCTCGGACTGGAACAGCTCGAGGGAGGCGCGGTGCTGCGCGCCGGTCAGCCCGTTGGCGTCCGCGTGCAGGTGCAGCACCGTGTGCCCGAACTGCTCGTGGTAGCGGTGCACCTTCTCGATGACCTGCTGCGGGCTCCCGATCAGGGCCGAGCTGCGGTCGACGAAGTCCTCCAGGGTCTCGAAGACCACCGGCAGGCCGGACTGCTTCTGGAACGCCAGCGTCGCCTCGAAGACCGGCCGGTACACCGCGAGCGCCTCCTGGGAGGTGCGGGTCACCAGGAGCCCGGCGGTGCCGGCGCCGACCGCGATGCCGGCCGGGTCGTGGCCGTAGTGCTCCCAGCGCCGGCGGTAGTGGCGGATCAGCTCGGCGTAGGGCTCGATCGGGTGGGTGACGTTCGCCGAGAACAGCGGGTCGCCGTAACGGGCCGCCAGGTCCACGGACTCCTTGCTGGTGGCGCTGCCGTGCCAGACCCGGACGGGCCGCTGGTACGGCCTCGGCCACACCTCGGCGTCCTTCAGCTCGGGCCGGAAACGGGTCCGTGCCGTGACCCGGTCCTGCCGCCAGATCTGCCGGAACACCTCGTAGCTCTCGGCGTTGCGCTCCCACTGGTCCTCGGGCGTGACGTGGAACAGCTCGCGCTGGGCGGCGCCGTTGCCCTTGCCGATGATCAGGTCCAGGCGGCCGTCGGAGAGGTGGTCGAGGGTGGCGTAGTCCTCGTAGGCGCGGACCGGGTCGAGGAGGCTGAGGGTCGTCACCGCGGTGAACAGGCGGATGCGCTTCGTCAGTGCCGCGACGTGGCTGAGCACGACGGCCGGCGCGGAGGAGATGAACGGCCGTTCGTGCCGCTCGCCGACCCCGAAGCCGTCGAAGCCCAGCTCCTCCGCGAGCAGCGCGTTGTCGAGGACCTCGCGGAAGCGGTCGTGGGTCGGCTTCCGCACACCGGTGACCGGGTCCGGGCGGTGCACGATCAGGGTGATGGCGAGGAACTTCACGCCGCCGCCCGCGGGCCATGTGCCTCGCCGGCCGCCGGCGCGCGCCGGACCGCGGGCTGCCGGTCGGTGCCGTCGAGGACGACGGCACGGCACGGCGGAGAAGGGGGAGCTGGGGACACGGAGGGGCGCCTTCCTGGAGATCCATGGACGAGATCGCCGGCATGCCGGCGGGGGTGGGCACGGCGGCGGGGCGGCGGTTCCGGGGCGACCGGGCGCGTCGGCCCCGCGTCGCGGATCACCGAGCGGCAGGCCTCGCGGATCACCGAGCGGCAGGCCTCGCGGAGCGCTCTGCGACCGGCGTCGCGAAACGTTCTGCGACCGGCGTCGCGGATCGTTCTGCGACCGGCGTCGCGGATCGTTCTGCGGCCGGGGCGTGGACGGGCGGTTCGGCGCGGCTGCCGTGCGGGAGCGGCGCGCGGGTGACCGCCCCGCCCGCGACCGGTGAACGCGGCGTCAGAAGCGTCGACACGTGGAGGCGGCGACGCGCGCCAGGTCCACGTACAGCCTGCGGTACAGCCCGGAGGGGTTCACCCGTCCATGTCTAGCAGACGGTTGAGGGATGGATCATTGCAGCCGCATGAATTCGCGTCCGGGTCCGGCGGGAGCCGGCCACCGTCGCGACGGACGCCGCGCCCGGCGCGGAGTTGCTCCCCGGCCGCCGCGGCCCGGCCGCGGCGGTGAACCGAAGCGTTCCCCGCCGCAAGGGGGCGACCGCCGTTCGGATCACCCGAGGCGGCCTTTGAGGTGATCTCGGCACGCCTCGCGAACCGTGCGGCTCCCGTGGGGGTAGGTCATCCCGTCGAGGACGAACCCAGAACCTGCGATGAGGAGTTCGGTGATGTACGCAGCGGTCCGGCGGTACGAAGGGGTGACCGACCCGGCGGAGGCGGGACGCCTCGTGAACGAGGGCTTCGTGCCGCTGATGCGGCGGGTCTCCGGCTTCGTGGCCTACTACTGGATCGACGCCGGCGACGGAGTGATGATCTCGATCAGCGTCTTCCAGGACCGGGCCGGCGCCGAGGAGTCGATCTCGACGGCCGCGGACTTCGTCCGGGACAACCTCGCGTCGTTGCTGCCCAACCCTCCCCAGGTCACGGCCGGTCAGGTGATGGCTTCCGCGGAGCAGTCCCCGCAGTAGCCCCGCCGCGCTCCCTTCGTACGCCCCCGCGGTCCCGTGTGCGCGGGGGCGGTCGGCCCGCCCCCGCGCCACGGGATGTCAGTCCACCAGCACCACGCCGTGCGGGACGCTCGTCGAACGTGCCGGCGCGAGACCGAAGTTGCCCTCGACCTCCGCCTTCTCCGCCGCGTCGGGGTACGGGTTCGTGCACGAGACGCCGGCGCTGGAACCCGACATCAGCTTGGAGCAGGGGCCGGGCTTGCGGTCCGGCAGGCCCAGGATGTGGCCGAGTTCGTGCGCCGAGATCCGGACCGTGTCATAGCCCTGGGTGACGGCCTGCCGGCCGATGTAGACGGTGCCGTTGCCGAGCGAGGTGGTCAGCGCCCGGGGCCAGCCGTTGTCGGCCAGGATCCGGATGTTGGCGCGCTGTCCGGCGGTGACCGGACGCAGCTCGACGCTGTCCACGCCGGCGTTCCAGATGGCCGCGCCCCGGTCGACGGCGGACTTGAACTCCGCCGACGCGCTCGCGTCGTAGGTGACGACGCGGGCCGCGAGGGGCTGGGCGCCGGGGGCGCCGGACGCGGCGTGGGCCGGGCCGCCCGCGACGAGCAGGCCCGCGGCGAAGGCGGCCGCGAGGGTGGGGACGAACGTGCGTGCGTGCAAGGTCGACCTCCTGTGGGGGAAGGTGGGCGTGCTCATGTCACGTTCTGCTGGGCTCCCTGCCCGTACCCGGCGAGCACCAATCCCTCAATCGGCACGGCCGGCGCCGCGCCGGCCGCTCCCCCGGACGACCGCCTCGGTCACCTCGTACGGACCACCGGGAAGGACGGGTGGGCCGTCCGGCCGTTCGGCCGGCGGGTCACGCGTCGGCGGACACCGGTCCGCCGGCCGGCCGGGCGGGGTGACCGGACGTCAGGAACCGTCCGTGGCCCGCGTGACGTGGAATCCGCCGCGGCCGTCGAACCGCACGTCCAGGACGGAGTCGAACCCGTCCGCCCGCCCGGGCCGGCGCAGTCGGCGGGCGGTCGCGCGGACACCGACGTCAGGGACCCGGTCACGTCCCTGTCGTGCGGCGTTGCGCCGCAGGGAGCCCTCCAGGTCCGGCGGGAACCAGTAGGCGGTGACGTGCGCCCCGTGGGCGTGACCGGCCGCGACGAGCGGTCCCCACTCCTGCGGGGTGGGGTTGGTGTTGTCGATCGCCACGGACCTCCCCGACGCCAGCGCCTCCTCGACGAGGCGCATCTGCCGGTCCTGCTTGCGGCGGGCGCCACGGGGGAACAGGTCCTTGCTGACCAGCACGTGGCTCGCGGTCAGACGCTGCCGGTAGAACGTCGACTTGCCCGACGCCTGCAGCCCCACGAGCACGGCCACGTCCAGCGTCGTCGCCATCGGTGCTCCCCTCCGGATGTCCGGCCGGCGCCCGCCGGTCCGCCGACGGGCCGCTCCCCCGTGCGCCGGCGCCGCCGTCACGTCCGGGACGGGCGTCGCGGCGCCGGTCCGCCGGCGGACGTCAGTGGCTGTGCGCAGGCGACGAGCAGTGCCACGTCGTCATGGCCCGCGGGGTGCCGCAGCTGTCGCAGGAGGCGGTCGCAGATCTCGTCCGCGGAGGCGCACGGCGGCGCCAGCAGTCCGAGGAGGTCGTTCAGGCGCTCGTCGATGGGGTCGTTGCGGGTCTCGACCAGTCCGTCGGTGTACAGCAACAGCTGGTCGCCGGGCCGCAGGTCGACGGTGGTGGCCTCGAAGGGGGCGCCGCCGACGCCCAGCGGGAGGCCGGTGGGCAGGTCCAGGAGTTCCGGCGGCTTCCCGGCGCGCACCAGGACCGGCGGCAGGTGGCCGGCGGAGGCCACGTGCAGGCGGCAGCGGTGCGGGTCGTAGACCGCGTAGACGCAGGTGGCGATGTAGGGGTCCAGGCCGAGGGTGATCCTGTCGAGGTGGGTGAGGATGCGCGCCGGGTCGAGGTCGAGGTCGGCGAGCGTGGAGGTGGCGGTGCGCAGGCGGCCCATCGTGGTGGCGGCGGGGATGCCGCTGCCCATGACGTCGCCCACCGAGAGGGCGGTGCGGTCGCCGTCGAGGGGGATGAGGTCGTACCAGTCGCCGCCGACCTCGCTGAACGCCTCCGCGGGCCGGTACCGGGCGGCGACCTCGAGGCCGGGGTGGCGGGGCGAGAGCCGCGGGAGCAGGCTGCGCTGGAGCATCTCGGCGGCGCTGCGGATGCGCTGGTGCAGGATGGCGTTGTCGATGCTCAGCGCGGCGGACGAGGCCAGCTCACAGGCGAGGGTGAGGTCGTCCTGGTCGAACGGCTGGCGGTTGCGGGCACGGGCCAGGTCCATGACGCCGATCACCTGTCCGCGGGCGATGAGGGGGACCGCCAGGTCGGTGTGGACACCGGCCTCGGCGAGCAGCCGCGCCGCGCGGGAGTCGGCGGCGACGCGGCTGACGTCGTCGCCGTCGAGGCCGGTGATCAGGGAGGGCAGGCGGGTGCGGATGCAGTGCGCCGCCGGGTGGCCGGCGTGGTAGGTGGTGAGGCGGCCCGGCTGGACGAGGGCCCGGGCGGCCTCGGTGGGGTAGGCGGTCTTCACCGCCAGGGCGCGGAACAGCACCGGGTTCTCGTCCGGGTCGGTGCGGCCCGTCTGCAGCACGGACTCCAGGAGGTCCACCGCGACCAGGTCGGCCAGGTCGGGCACCACGACGTCGGCCAGTTCCTGCGCGGTGCGGTCCACCTCCAGGGTGGTGCCGATGCGGGCCGAGCCGTTCGCCATCAGCCGCAGGCGCCGCTGCGCCTGGTCGGCTCGTCTGGCCGCCCGGTACCGGTCGGTGACGTCCACGACGACGTTGGCGATGCCCAGCACCCCTCCCCGGCGGTCCTCCAGCCGGTACAGCGACACCGCCCAGGCGCGTTCGTTGCCCGGGTCGGCGCGGGTGCGGCCCACCACCTGCTGGTCCACCACGGGGACGCCGTCGGCGAGGACCTGCCGCATCGTGTCCTCGGCGTCCAGGAACGGTTCGCCGGGCAGGACCTCCCGGAAGCTCCGGCCGACGTGGTCGGCTTCGGGCAGCCCGTGCATCCCGGCGAGGGCCGGGTTGACGGCCAGGTACCGCAGGTCGGTGTCGAGGACGGCCAGCCCGATCGGGGCCTGGGTGACCAGCCGGGTGGACAGGGCCACCTGGCGCTCCACCTGCTGCAGCGTGGACCGGTCGGTGGCCAGCCCCAGCGCGTAGTGGTCGCCCAGGTGGTCCGTCAGCCGCACGTTGCGGAACTCCACCATGCGCGTGGTGCCGTCCTTGTGCCGGACGGGAAACGCCCCCGCCCAGCCCTGTCCGGTCGCCATCACCTCGGCGAACAGCCTGATCGCCGCCTCCTGGTGTTCGGGGTGCAGCAGCAGCGGCGCCGCGTACTGCCCGACCGCCTCGTCGAAGGTGTAGCCGAACAGCTCCTGGGCCTGCGGACTCCACATGTCGATCCGGCCGTCGGCCTCCAGCAGCACCGCGGCGACACCCAGCAGGTCCATCAGCCCGCTCGGGCCCATCGACGTGCGCTCGAGACGATCCGTCCGCTCCGGATCCTGCTCGGCTCCGCTCATCGCTCTCACTCCTTCCGCCTGCCGGCCGGCCCCTCGCGGGCGCGCCCGTCACGGCCCGCACGGCGCGGCGGCGGCCTTCCAGCAGGTCGCCGGCCTTCTCCACGATGCGTCACGGGGTCTTCGACGGCCAGGAGGACCCGCCGGGCAGCGCGTCCGCAGCCGCCCCTTCGCCCGGGACGAACCGGACACGATCCATACTCTGCCCATCGCGCCGAGCCGGTCATCCCCGCACACCCGCGGCCCCCGCGCCCACCGGGCCCCGGCCGCCCGGCGGCCCGGGCGAGCCGACGCGCGTGAGGAACCGTCCGACGCCCCGCGGCTCGTGCAGGTCAGCGCCCCTTTCGGGGCCGGGCGGCGCGTGCCGTGACGCCCGGGGCGGCCGCGCCGGTCCGCCGCCACGGCTCGTGGCGCCGGAGGGGGCGTCGTGGCGGCCGTTTCACACGTCCGGCGGCCGGAAACCCGGCAGCGGGACGAAAAGGGGCGCCCGCCACGGCTCCCGGTGCGGCGCCGTCGAGGGAAGGGCGCCGCCGATGACAGAGGACCAGACACTCGGCACGGCCCTGGTGACCGGAGCGTCGTCGGGCATCGGCGCGCAGTACGCGAGGCAGCTGGCCGGGCGCGGCTGGGACCTGGTGCTGGTGGCCAGGCGCGCCGACCGGCTCTCCGCCCTGGCGGCACGCCTGCGCGAGGACACGGGCGTCACCGTCGGGACGGTGACGGCCGACCTGGCGGAGCCGGCGGACCTGGCGCGGGTCGAGGCGCGCGTCGCCGCCGACGACGTGGCCCTGTTGGTGAACAACGCGGGCATCAACGGGTACGGGCCGTTCACCGAGGTCGATCCCGGCCTCCTCGCCAAGGTGCTCGCCGTGAACGTCGTGGCGCCCACCGCGCTGGCCCGCGCGGCCCTGCCCGGCATGGTCGCGCGGGGCCGGGGCGCCGTCGTCAACGTCGCCTCGCTGCTGGCGTTCGCCGGCGGCCTGCCCCCGGGGCCCCTCCCCCACCGGGCCGTCTACGGGGGCACCAAGGGGTACATGGTGACCTTCACCAGGACGCTCGCCGCCGAGCTGGCCGACACGCCGGTGCGCGTCCAGGTCGTCTGCCCGGGCCTCACCGCCACGGAGTTCCACCTCACCGCCGGCGAGGCTCCCGTACCGGGCGAGGAACGCGTCCACGAGGAGGGCGGGATGTCCCCGGCCGACGTGGTCACCGCCTCCCTCGCCGCCCTCGGCACCCGCGAGGTCGTGTGCGTACCCGGCCTGGCGGACGCGGACGCCGTCGAACGGCTGGCCGCCGCGGAACTCGCCGTGCGTCGGGGCTCCGGTGCGTCGATCGCCGGCCGCTACCGTTCGGCGGAGCGTTCGGAGGCCTGAAGCGGGGACGGCCCCGGTGGGGCGGCAGCGGTCCGGTGCACCGGACGCCGGTGGTCGGAACGCCGGTGGTCGGAACGCCGGTGATCGGGGCGCCAGGTGGCGACCAGGGCGGCGGCGAGCAGCAGCTCGGCGATGTCGCCGCCGTAGTACATGATCTCGGCCGCTGCCCGGACCTGGCCGACGGGCGCGTGGACGTCCACCAGGAAGCCGCCGTACATCAGCTGCGAGATCACCGCGTGCCCCGCGACGGCGACGCCGAGGCAGACCAGCCGCGTGCGGACCCCGGGGCGGGCGGGGGCGGGGTCGGGACCGGCGATGACGTGGGCGAACAGGCATCCGGACACGAGGAAGTGCGCGTGCAGCAGCCAGTGCGCCGCCGGATCGCCCGTGGTCGCGTCGTAGAGGGGGGTGAGGTAGAGCGCCGCGAGGCCGCCCGTGGACAGGGCGAGCGCCACCGCCGGGCGGGCGGCCAGGCGGGCGGGCGGGCTGTGCAGCGCGGTGGTCAGTCGCCGTGCCCGGGCGGCGGGCAGCGTGCGCAGGAGGAGGGTGACCGGGGCGGCCAGGACGAGCGCGAGCGGCGCGTACATGCCGATGAGCATGTGCTGGACCATGTGGCCGCTGAAGTCCTCGTGCGCGAACGGCGCCACGGGAGGCAGCAGCGCGACACCGAGCAGGAGGGTGCCGGTCAGGAAGGACGCCGTCCGCCGGCGGCTCCAGCCCAGGGCCGGGTTGCGGCGGCGGGCCCGGCGGGCCAGCAGCAGATAGGCGACGGCGGCGGCCGACAGGACGAGGGCGGGCGCCAGCGGCTCCAGGACGTGGCTGCCCGCGGTGTGCCCGTGGGCGGGCATGTCGTGGTCCATCAGGCGTGCCGGCCTTCGGGCCGGCCGGCGGGCGCGTCGGGGTCGAAGGGCGGGCCGCTGCGCTGGAGCAGGTATCCGCCGGCGACCAGCAGGGCGCCCAGGACGAGGAAGCCGATGTCCCACCACAGCCGGCCGTCCCCGCCGCGCACGTGGTGGATGCCGAGGAGGTGGTGGTCCACCACGCCCTCGACGAGGTTGAACAGGCCCCAGCCGACGAGCATCCAGCCCCACAGCACCCGGGACGTCCACACGCGACGCCGGTGGTGGGTGACCCGCGCGTACAGGACGGCGAGTCCGAGCAGCACCGAGAGCCAGCACACCGTGTGGAAGACGCCGTCCCACAGGGTGTTCATCTCCAGGCCGGAGACGGTGCGGGGGTCGTAGTACCGCACGCCGATGTGGTCCTGGTCGGTGCTGCTGAGCATGTGGTGCCACCGCAGCAGCTGGTGCAGCAGGATGCCGTCGACGAACCCGCCCATCCCCACCCCGAGCACGATGCCCGGCAACCGGATGCTCCTCGGCCGTGGGATGCCGGTTCGGGTCTCACCCGACAAGGTCGCCATCACTCGTCTCCACTCCTGCACCGGGGTGCACAGGGGATGCCTCAGCAGCAGGTTCCCCCGCCCGGCGGCGCTCACCCCGCTTCGGCGTCCGTCCGCCGGTTCGGCGGCCGCCATCCGGCCGTCCCGACCGCCACTCGGCCCATCGACCGGCACGTCACCACCAGCGGCACCGCCCGGACGGGCGGGGCGGCACACCGGAAACCGCCAAAGGCCCGGCGCGGGCCCACGCCACGGAGCCGGACCGTCGGGCCGGGTCCGCACAGGCCGCACCGTTCCCGGGCCGGACGCGGCCGTCCCCGCCGCGCACGGCATCAGGCCGTCGCGCCGTCCTCGGCCGAGAGCGTCGGGGACTTCGGCCGAGATGCTCCCGACGGCTCCCGCCGGGCCCGCTCCGGCCGTCGACGATCCTCACCCGGAGCCTCGGCCCCGCCCCGCTCCGGCCGCCCGGCGCACCGGGGCCGTCAGGTCCCTTCACGGCTGCGTCCCCGGCAGCGGCGTGCCGGGGACGGAGCGCGGGCCGTGGGGGCCGGACGGGAGCGGCGGCCCCGGTGGTCCGGTGCGGCGCGCCGTGGTCAGGAGGCGACGAAGCGGGCGATCTGGCCGAGCACCACCGTGTCCGCGAGGAAGCCGATGTGGGTCTGGCAGGCCACGTTGTTGTTCGCCGCGCCGTCCAGCCGGGTGCTGGTGTACGGGAGGATGATGCCGTCGCACGCCGAGTACCAGGTGGAGTACCTGGTGTCCCCGGGCGTCTCGTCGCCCGAGGAGATCTGGGCGATGAACGACGAGCCCGGGTACATCTGCTGGCAGGTCGTGTAGATCAGACAGGCGCCGGCGTACGTGGTCCCGTGGTTCGCGCCGGCGATCGAGGCGAGGTGGCTGACGCTGGCGTGGCCGCCCAGCACCTTCAGGTAGTACTGGCTGACCAGGCCGCCCATCGAGTGGTTGACGATCGCGACCTTGCTCGCGCCGGTCCGTGCCTTCACGTTGTTGACGAAGGAGGCGAGGCCCTGGGCGTTGGTGATGTTGTTGCCGTAGGAGTTGTACTCGTAGGCGAAGAGGTCGGAGCTGGACCAGCCGTTGAGCCGGAAGACGCTCATGGCGGTGACCCAGTTGGACGCGCTGCCGGTGTACCCGTGGACGAAGACGACCGGCGTGCTGGTCGACAGGGGCTGGGCGGCGGCACCGGCCGACCGGGCGACGGACGCGGTCGACGCGGCCTCGGCCGCGGTGACCGACGCACCGGCCGTCGGCGCTGAGGAGAACAGGGTGAACGCGACCGTGGCGGCCGCGAGAACGCCGAGAAGCCGGCGCGGTGAACGACGACGCATGGAGCCCTCCTGACAGGGGTGGGGTGCCTGACCCGACCAGAGTCGTGGGGCGGGGCGCGGCCGCCATCAGCGAAATCACCAGTGCGTCTCCGCGCCGGGCGCGAGGCGGTGGTGTCCACCGGCCGACGCGGCCGGCGACAGCGGCGCCGGGGGCGCGGTGGCCGGTCGCCGTCCCCTCGCCCCCTCTTCCGGATCGGGAGCCCGTCGGCGCGGAGCACTTGTTCCGCAGCCGTCGTGTTCCTGGACGAGAAGCCGCGAGCCCGAGCCGGGCACCTTAAATCCGTGGACACCGCCTGACCGTGCCCGGCAAAGTGGCCGCCCGTGACGAGCAGTGAGCTGTGGACGCGTGCGACCGCCGACCGCTACGACGGCGAGGAGGGCGAGATGTCCTCGGCCGCCGTTCTCGGACCGACCCTCGCCTTCCTCGCCGAACTCGCCGGGGACGGCCGGGCACTGGAGTTCGCCGTCGGGACCGGACGCGTGGGCGTCCCGCTCCGGGAACGCGGCGTGCCCGTCGTGGGCGTCGAACTGTCCCCGCACATGGCGGCGGTCCTGCGGCGCAAGATCGACGAGGACATGCTCCCCGTCGTCATCGGAGACATGGCCACGACCGTCGTCCCCGGCGAGTTCACCCTGGTCTACCTCGTCTACAACACGATCACGAACCTGCTCACGCAGGACGAGCAGGTCGAGTGCTTCCGCAACGCCGCACGTCACCTGACGCCCGGCGGCCGGTTCGTCATCGAGCTGGGCGTGCCGCCGCTGCGGTTCCTGCCGCCCGGGCAGGTCGCGGTGCCGTTCGACGTGTCCGATCGGCATCTCGGCTTCGACACCTTCGACCTGGTCGAGCAGATCCTCGTCTCGCACCACCTCACCCGCGACGGCGAGGACGGCCGCTACCGCCGCGGCAGTTCCCGGCACCGGTACGCGTGGCCGGCGGAGCTCGACCTGATGGCACGGATCGCGGGGCTCGAGCTGGAACGGCGCGTCGCGGACTGGGACGGGGCGCCGTTCACCCAGGACTCCGCGAAGCACATCTCCGTGTGGCGCAAGCCCGCCTGAGAGAGCCCCTCCCGGTTCCGCCCCCGGCCGGCACACTGCTCCACTCCTCCGCCGAGGCCCGTCGGCACGCCCCTCGGACCTGCCCGGGGGCTGGTCGCGGTGCTGGTCGCGGTCCGGCTCGTACCGGTGGAGCTCCCGGGTGACGCACGGGCCGAGGAGGACGGGACCTTCGCCGGAGAGCCGACGGCGAGCGCGGCGTCCGCTCGGGAGGCGTCCGCGGCGTCGGCGCTCCATGCTGGTGTCGGTGACGGCGATCGGCGCGGGCTGCCGGTCGTGACGCGGACCGGGAGTGAGGAGACGCGCAGTGCCGGCACAGGATCCCGCGGAGCACCCCACCGCCGCGCTCGACGACCGCTACAGTTCCGCGCTCAACCCCCGCCCCGGAGCCGCGGACGTCACCGCCACCGAGTGGGGCGAGGCGCGGCGGCGGCTGGAGGCCGCCGAGATCTTCTGGTTGTCCACGGTGCGGCCCGACGGCGGGCCGCACGTCACGCCGGTGATCGCGGCCTGGCACGGCGGGGTGCTGTACTTCTCCACCGGCCCCGGGGAACAGAAGGCGAGGAACCTCGCTCATGACGCCCGCTGCGCGCTGACGACCGGTGCGAACTCGCTCACCGAGGGCCTCGACCTCGTGGTCGAGGGGACGGCGGAGCCGGTGCGCGATCCGGCCGTGCTGGACGAGGTGGTCGCGGCGTACGAGACGAAGTACGGGCCGCACATCACCTCGCCCGACGGCCCGTTCCACGGCATCGGGGACGCGTTCCGCACGGGGGACGCGGTGGTGTTCGCGGTGAGCCCGGCCACGGCGTACGGCTTCGGCCGGGACGACGGGGTCTTCACCCACACGCGGTGGACGTTCTGAGCGACGCGGTGCGCGCGAACGGAGCCGCGCCCGCATGTCGCCGCGTTTGCGCGCGACTTCCGACCGGCGCATGGTGGAAACAGGGGTGACCGCGACGGTGGGCGTCGCACGGTCCGGGAGCGTGTGCGCGCCGCTTCCGTCCAGGGCCCCGGCTGTGGCTGTGCCGGCCGGTGGACCCGTCCCCGTTACCGGCCTCCGACGGTCGAGGAGGCATGATGGTCGTTCTCTCCCACGTGCGGTTCGGCAAGCGCAACGAGGACGTCGAGGCAACTCAGGCCGCGCTCATCGCCGTCGGGGCGGACATTCCCGCGGGCGCCACCGGATTCTTCGGCGAGCAGACCAGATCCGCCTACGCGGCGTGGCAGCGCATGCTGGGATTCACCGGCCCGGCCGCCGATGGATTTCCCGGCTGTTCCTCACTCGCGGAACTCGGCGCCAGGGCCGGGTTCGTCGTGGACTGCCGCCATCCCGGGGCCATCGCGAAGAGTTCCGTGCGCTTCTCCAGGAACTCGGGGGTGGCCGTGGACGAGGACACGGCCCGCGCGTTCGCCGAGCAGGCCTGTGCCCGGACCGGTGCGCCGATGAGCTGGGTGACGGGCGCCGGCGACGGGGCGAACCTGTTGACCCTCGTGTTCCGCGAGTCGTCCTTCAGGCCGAACGCCGTGAACCAGGACGACGTGAACGCCACGGGCCCGGTGCAGACGGACGGCGCCAGGCTCAACTGCTCACGCGGCTACGCCCAGGTGATCCCCGATACGTTCGCGGTGAACCACCAGGCGGGCACGTCCGAGCGCATCTACGAGCCGGTCGCGAACATCGCGGCGGCGATCAACTACATCTGGCGCCGGTACGGCGACATCTCGCGTGTCCAGCAGGCGAATCCGCACCGTGATCCGGCGCCTTACTGAAAGGTGAAGGGAGGGAGGGCCATGCCCGCGCTGGCACCGTTCCCGGGAGCGGCCTTCTTCCACAAAGGACAACACAGTCCCGTGATCGCTTCGATGGGCAGACGCCTGGTGGCGGAGGGGTGCGGGAAGTACCGGGCAGGTCCTGACGCCGAGTGGACCGATGTCGACCGGCAGTCGTACGCGGCCTGGCAGAGCAAGCTCGGGTACAAGGGAGCCGACGCCAACGGCATTCCCGGCAAGACCTCCTGGGACCGGCTCCACGTCCCCGCGGCGGCACCGGCACCGGCGCCTCCCGGCCGTGGTGCCCGCGTCACGTCCCCCGTGCCGGGGCACGGGGTCACGACGCCCTACCGGAAGAAGGGGCCCCACTGGTCGCTGGGCTACCACACCGGCGCGGACTACGCCGCCGCGCACGGCAAGCCGTGTGTCGCCGTGCGCAGCGGCTCCATAGCCCGCAGCGGGTACGACCGCAGTTACGGCACCTTCCTCGTGCTGCGCGTCGGCGGCTTCGACTTCTGGTACTGCCACCTCTCCGAACGGGCCGTGGACGGGGGCTCGGTGAGGGCCGGTCAGAAGGTCGGGGAGGTCGGCTCGAGCGGCAACGCCACCGGCCCCCACCTCCACTTCGAGAAGCGTCCGGCCGGCGGCCGTTTCGGGTCCGACCTGCCGCCCGACTGGTAGCCGGGGGGCGCGCGGTCCTCGTGCGCCCGCCGAACGCGTCGCGGATCGAGCCGGGTTCGCCGTCGCCCGGCGGATCACCGCCCAGCGGGTCACCGGTCGGTGACGGCCGGTGGCCCCGCGTCTCGCCGCCGGCGCGACCGCCGGCGGCGAGACGCGTCCCCGGTTCAGCCCGGACGGTGCGACCGGCGGCGTGAGACGCGGTCGTGGAGTCGGATCGCGACGGGGGCGGCGGTGAAGACCGAGGAGTACGTCCCGACCACGAGGCCGACGAGGAGCGCCAGGGCGAAGTCGGTGAGCGAGGACCCGCCGAGCACGGCCAGGGCGGTGAGGATGAAGGCGGCGCCCATGCCGGTGTTCACGGTGCGGGGCAGGGTCTGCAGGATCGCCCGGTTCGCGATGCCGGACAGCGCCGCCCCGGGACTCCTGCGGGCCAGTTCCCTGACGCGGTCGAAGAGGACGACGGAGTCGTTGACCGAGTAGCCGATGACGGTGAGCAGGGCCGCCAGGAACACCCCGTCGACGGGCTTGCCGAGCCAGGCGAAGACACCCAGGAGGATCACCACGTCGTGGGCCAGGGCGACGACCGCGGCGGTGCCGAACACCCAGCGGAAGCGCGCCGCGAGGTAGACGAGCTGCGCGCCGAGGGCGACGGCGAGCGCGATCAGGGCGCCCCGGCGCAGCTCCTCGCCGAGGCTGGGGCCGATCAGTTCGTCGCGGACCTTCTCCGCCCCGCCCGCGAGGTCGCGGACGGTGTCGGTGACCTCGGCCTCCTCCGCGTCGGTCAGTGACTCGGCGCGCACCGTCAGGCCCGTGTCCCCGGAGGACTGCACGACGGCGCGGGGGTGTCCGGCGTCGGCGAGGGCGGTACGGGCCCGGTCGGGGTCGACGGGGGCGGAGGTGGCGTACTCGATGAGGCGGCCGCCGGTGAACTCCACGCCGAGGTCGACGCCGCGCAGCGCGATGCCCGAGCCGGCCAGGACGAGGACCGCTGCGGAGGCGGCCAGCCAGCGGCGCGGCCGGCGCATCAGCTGGGGGTCGCGGCGGGTGAGGCGGTCGCGGACGGCACCCGTGCTCGCGATGCCGGTGAGGCGGGGGCGGCGGCGCACCGGGGTGCGGTTCGCGGCGAATTCGGCGAGCACCCGGGTGATCACCAGGGCGCTGAACATGGAGGCGAGCACACCGATGCCCAGGGTGACGCCGAAGCCCCGCACGGGTCCGGAGGCGAGGAGGAACAGCAGGGCGGCCGCGATCAGCGTGGTGATGTTGGAGTCGGCGATCGCGGTGAGGGCGTTGCGGAACCCGGCGGCCAGCGCCGAGCGGGTGCTGGGACGACGACGGGCCGCGTACTCCTCGCGGGCCCGTTCGAAGACCAGCACGTTGGCGTCCACGGCCATGCCGATCGCCAGGACGAAACCGGCCAGGCCCGGCAGCGTGAGGGTGGCGCCGAGCGCGGCCAGGGCGGCGTAGGAGACGAGGCCGTAGCAGAGCAGGGCGACGGTGGCCAGCACGCCCATCAGCCGGTAGACGACGATGATGAACAGCGAGGTCAGCGCGGTGCCGATGACCGCGGCCCAGGCGCTCGCGGTGATGGCCTGCGCGCCGAGGGTCGGGCCGACGGTGCGCTGCTCCACCGTCTCGACGGGCACCGGCAGGGCGCCGCCGTTGATGAGCAGGGACAGCTCACGGGCCTCGTCCGGGCCGAAGGAGCCCGTGATCCGGGTGGCGCCGTCGCGGATGCCGGTCCGGCAGGCGACGGACGGGTCGACCTGCGGGGAGGAGATGACCTTGTCGTCGAGGACGATGGCCACCCGGCGCGCCGGGGCCCCCGCCGGGTGGCAGGCGGCCTCGCCGGTCAGCCGGGCCCAGCCGTCGCGGCCGGCGCCCTCGAAGCCGACGGTGACGTGCCATCCGGCGCCGCCCTGCTGGTCGAACCGGGCGGCGGCCTCCTCGACGTGCTCGCCGGTCAGGGCCGCGGCCCCGAGGCGCAGGGGCGTGCCCGACTCGTCGGGGAGGACGCGGTCGCGCGGCTGCTCCGGCAGTGCGCGGGAGGTCTCGTCGGCGCCGTCGCCGGCGCCGTCGGCGGTGCCGAGCACCGGGTGGAAGGTGAGCTGCGCGGTACGCCCCAGGACGTCCTGGGCCTTCTCGGGGTCCTGCACACCGGGCAGTTCGACGATGATCCGGTTCTCGCCGGAGCGGACGAGGGTGGGTTCGGCGACGCCGAGCGCGTCGATGCGGCCGCGCAGCACCTCCAGGGTGCGGTCGGTGGCCTCGCGGTCGGCGTCGGCGGTGGGGGTGGAGCGGGTCTCGATGACGATCTGCGTGCCGCCGCGCAGGTCGAGTCCGAGACGGACCGGCACGGTGACGGCGACGTACAGCGACACGGCGATGACGGCGAGGGCGAGCAGCGCCCTCACCCGTAGGGAACGGTTCAACGGGGGGCCTCCGGCAGGCGCACCACGGCCGCCGCTGCGGCGGGTGCGGGGCCGCGGCGGGGCGAGGTGGGTGTGGGTGGAAGAAGGGGTGTCAGGTGCCGGAGGTGGCGGGAGGAGCCCGGTCGCGGTCGTGGCCCGCGGGAGCGCCGGCGCCGGGGAGGTGCCCGGCCGGCGCCGGGTGCCGTGCCGGCCGGGGTGGGGCGGCGAGCGGGTCGTGGGGGCCGGCGGCGAGGTGGCCGCGGGGGGCGGGGTGCTCGTGGTGCGGATCCTGGCGGGTGGCCGCCCGGCCGGTGCGGGCGCCGTCGCATCCGTCGTCGGCGCGCGGCCCGTCGTCCCAGCGGGAGCCGGCCGCCGTCGCGCCGGCCGGCGGCCCGCCGCTCGTACCGGCCGGGGGGCCGGCGAGGACGAACGACGCCAGCAGCGCCAGCACGACGGCCACCAGCGCCGCCCCGGCGAGCGCCGGTACGGCGCAGGCGCGCGCACGGCCGGCGCCGGGGACGGTGCCCGCACGGCCGACACCGATGGCGGTCCGCGCGCGGCCGACCTCAGGGACGGTTCGCGCACGGCCGACCTCAGGGACGGTCCGCGCACGGCAGGCACCGGGGACGGTCCGCGCACGGCCGGCGCCGGGGACGGTCCGCGCACGGCCGGCACCGGGAGCAGTCCGCGCACAGCCGGCGGCGGGGACGGTCCGCGCACGGCCGGCGCCGGGGACGGTCCGCGCACGGCCGGCACCGGGAGCAGTCCGCGCACAGCCGGCGGCGGGGACGGTCCGCGCACGGCCGGCGCCGGGAGCAGTCCGCGCACAGCCGGCGGCGGGGACGGTCCGCGCACGGCCGGCGCCGGGGACGGTCCGTGCACAGCCGGCACCGGGGGCGGTCCGCGCGCGGCCGGCGGCGGGGGCGGTGCGCGCAGGGCGGTGCATGCGCCGGCCCCCTCTCGTCGTGGTGTGCGGGTGTCGGCCGGGCTCGGCGCCGCGCCCGGAAGTGGGCGGCGGGCGGGGCCGGCCGGTGGGTCAGGGTTCGATCAGGCCGGCGCGGATGGCGTACCGGGTGAGTTCCAGACGGTCCCGCAGCCCCAGCTTCTGCAGCAGGTTGGCGCGGTGTCGCTGGACGGTCTTGATGCTGATGAACAGCAGTTCGCCGATCTCCTTGGAGGAGTGCCCCTCGGCCACCAGCTTGAGGACCTCCTCCTCGCGGGGGGTGAGGATCTGGTCGGGGGTCTCCTCGCCGTGGCGGGCCCGGTCGAGGTAGTTGCGGATCAGCGCGGTGACGGCCCCGGCGTACAGGAAGGGCTCGTCCCGCATCGCGGCCCGGCACGCGGCGACCAGGTCCCGGTCGGCGACGGACTTGAGCACGTATCCGCAGGCCCCGGCCTTCAGGGCCTGGAAGAAGTACTGCTCGTTGTCGTGCATGGTGAGCATCAGGACGCGCAGGCCCGGCTTGAGGGCGGTCAGTTCGCGGGCGGCCTGCAGACCGGTCAGGCGCGGCATGGCGATGTCGAGCACGGCCAGGTCCAGGTCGTGGGCGCGGGCCAGTTCGATGGCCTCGGCACCGTCACCGGCCTCGGCGACCACCTCGAGGTCCGGTTCTTGGTCGAGGATGAGCCGCACGCCGCGGCGGACCAGCGCGTGGTCGTCGGCGAGCAGGATGCGGATCGGGCTCGTTCCCGCCGTGGCGGGCGCGGTCGTGTCGGGCATGGTCAGATCTGCTTCCTGGGGACGGGAGCCGTGAGCTGGACCCGGGTGCCGGTGCGGGGCGCCGGGGTGATCTCGAGGCGGCCCCCGATGAGCAGGGCCCGCTCGCGCATGCCGCGGATGCCCGCGCCCTCCTGGGGGGCCTGGATGCCGGAGCCGTCGTCGGTGACCGTCAGCACCACGCTGTCGTCGCGGTGACGCAGCGCGACGGTGACGCGTTCGGCGTCCGCGTGGCGGGCGACGTTGGTCAGCGACTCCTGGGCGACGCGGTAGAGGACCAGTTCGGTCTCCGGCGCGAGGGCGGGCAGGTCGGCGTCGAAGCCGCGGGTGACCTGGAGTCCGGTGTGGGTGGCGAAGTCCTCGGTGAGCGAGGTCAGTGCGCTGACCAGCCCCAGGTCGTCCAGCACGCCGGGCCGCAGCCGGCGCACCAGGCGGCGGACCTCGTCCAGGCTGCCCCGGGTGATCTCCTGCACCTCGTGCAGTTCCCGGCGCAGCGGCGCCGGCGCGTCGTCCGCGGCTCGCTTGAGGCCCAGCAGGATCGCGGTCATGCTCTGGCCGACCTCGTCGTGCAGTTCCTGGGCGATGCGGCGGCGTTCGGCCTCCTGGGCCAGCAGGGCCCGGGCGCTGCTGGTGGCCCGTTCCTGTTCCAGCCGCTCCAGCATGGCGTTGAACGTGCGGATGACCTCGGCGACCTCGCCCCCGCCGGAAGCCGGCAGCCGCTGGCCCGGGCGCAGCAGGTCCACGGTGGTCATGAGTCTCGTGAGCCGGTCCAGCGGGGCCAGGCCGAGCCGCAGCAGCGCGGCGTTGGCGACCAGCATGACCACCAGACCGCCGACGAGGACGATCGCCTCGGTGAGCAGGACCGGCACGGAGACGGTCACCGGAGCCCACAGCAGGAAGGCCGTCGCCGTGCCCAGCACGACGGCGTTGAGGGCGAAGATCCGCCAGAACAAGGACACCGGCCCTGCGCCTCCCTTTCTCCCGTCCCGTTCTCTCCCCACTGTCGGGCATCACGCGGCCCCGCCGCTTCCGCGTCGCAGGGGCGCTCGGGTGAGCCCGTGGCCAGCCTCTCCCGTCCCGGGCGCCCCGTCGATGGGGGCCGACCCCCATTTCCCGGGGCGCGCGCCACCCACGGGGGCGCCGCGTGGATGGTGCGCCCCGGCGTAAATGGGGTCTGCGCCCGATAGGCACGCGCCGCCGGCCCGGCCAGGGTGGAGGACACACGACCACCCCGGTCGGCGGGCCGCCCGCCGTCCGCCGCGCGGCGCGTCACGGCGCACGTGCCGTACGCCGTCGAGAAAGGGATCGACCATGTCACTCGATGTCCCCCGGGCCGAGCCCCACCCGCACGAGGCCCGGCAGCGTCTGGAGCACGCCCGCACCTCCCGGCTGACCCAGCTTCGGGCCCTCGCCGCGACCGGGCGGACCACGGACGATCACCTGCTGACCGAGCAGAAGTCCGCGATGGAGCGGGCCCTGAAGGAGATCGAGGCGGCCTTCGCCCGCATCGAGGACGGCACCTACGGAACGTGCCTGGGCTGCGCCAAGCCCATCCCCCAGGAGCGGCTGGAGATCCTGCCGTACACCCGTCACTGCGTGTCCTGCCAGCGCCGCGCCGTCTGACCACCGCCCGTACCGACCCTCCGACCCCATGCCCTGAAAAGGGGTGACGTGGTGACGAACCACCAGACCATCGGTCAGCGCACGACCCTCCTGTCGGCCGAGGACCTCGCCGCCCTGCGCGAGAACCTGCACGAGCAGCTCCTGTTCCGCCGGGAGCAGCTGTGCCGGCTCGCCGGGCCGGCCGCCTCCCGCGCCGAGGACCGGCTCCGGCAGCAGGACGCCGCGCAGGTCGAGGTCAGCGTCAAGCTGGCCGCCTCCGCCCGCATGGTCCTCGCCGACGTCGAAGCAGCCCTCACCCGCATGGACGAGGGCTCCTACGGCACGTGCCACCTGTGCCGGCGTCCCGTCGAGCGGGAGCGGCTGCTGATCGTGCCGCAGGCCCGCTACTGCACCCGCTGCCAGCAGGTGAGGGAGGCCGTCCCGTGACCGGCGCACCCGATCCGCACGCCACGGCCCGGCACCTGCCCTGGCCGAGGTGCCGGCGCTGCTGCGGCATCGCCCTGGACATGGGCAGTGCCCGCACCCGGGTCTGGATCGCCGGCCGGGGCGTGGTCCTCGACGTGCCCACCATGAGCTCCCCCGGCGCCGGCGAGGTCTTCCCCGTGCGGCGCGGCGCGATCGTCGACACCGCGGGGTGCGCCCGGATGCTGGAGCGGCTGCTCGCCGGACGCCTGCCCCGCTCCACCCGCCCCATGGTCGTCGTCACGGCCCCGGTCCTGGACGGCCTCGCCTACCGCACCCGGGCGCGCGCCGTGGTCGACGTGCTGCGGCCGCGCAGCGTCCTGACCGTGCCCAGCGCCCGGGGCATCGCCCTGGCCGCCGGCGCGGACCTGCACCGTCCGCTGCTGGTGGTGGACATCGGCGCCCACCTCACCGAGGTGGTGCTGCTGTGCGACGGCGCCGTCACCGACGCGCGCCGGGCCGCCCTGGGCACCGGCGACCTGCGCGGGACGACGACACCCGAGCAGATCGCCGAGGCGGTGGCCGGGATGCTGACCGCGATGCTCCGCCAGGACCGCACCTCGCTCACCGTCGACGCCCTGCACCGCGGCGTCCTGCTGGCCGGCGGAGGCGCTCTGCGTCCCGAGGTCACGTACCACCTCACCGGCCGGCTGCACGCCCCGCTGCGCGTGGTCCCCGCCCCGCACACCGCGGCCGTCCGCGGCGCCGCCAGGCTCCTGCGGGCCGCCCACACCCACCCCTCCGTCTCCGGCCCGCTGCCACCCGTCACCCAGCCGGACTGAGGCCGTCCTCCGGCCGGTCGGGCCGGAGGACGGCCGGCCACGGTTCCTCGTCGCGGGCGGGTCCGCGGGGCCTGCCCGGTGCGTACGGCCGCGAGGCGGCGGGGCGGGCCGTCCGCAAGACGGCGGGTGCCCCGCGTGAGCGGCGCCGGGCGTGCGCAGGCCGGCCCCCGACGTCGGCGCGGGCACGCGCGCGTGCCGGGCCGGCCCGCCGAGGACCCGCCGTCGACGCGGCGGACGCCGCGTGCCGGGCCCCGGTGTCGCCGACGCGACCCGCCGGACCGGTGCCGGCCCCGCTCCCCCGTTCCCGTGCCACGCGACCGGCGTTCCCGCCCCGGCCGCTCCCCGCCCCCGTCGCCGAAAGGAGGAGGCCGTGCCCGGACGCACGCCCCCACCGTCGCTTCCGCGGGAGCCGCCCCGGGTGGTGCTCTGGCGCCTGCGGCGCAACCCCCTGCGCCGCCGCAGCGACCTGGCCCAGGGATGGATCGGGGTGGGCCTGCTGCTGGCCGTCCTGGCGGCCGCTCCGCTCGCCCTGTTCCTGGTCGGCGACGCCGCCCACCGCCACTACGCCCGTACCGCCCGGCACCAGGCCGAGACCCGCCACCACACCACCGCCGTGCTCCTCGAGGACGCCCGGCGCCACCCCGAACCCGGCTCGGCCGAGGCCAGGAAGACCCGCTACCCGACCAAGGTCCGCTTCACCGACCCCCACGGGCGCCTCCGCACCGCCGAGGCCGACGTGCTGCCCGCGCTGCCCGAGGGCACCCCCGTCCGCGTCTGGGCCGGCGCCGACGGCGAGATCACCGGCCCGCCCCTGACCCCCGACCAGGTCCGCGCCCGCGCCAAGGGCGCGGCCGTCATCGCCGCCCTCGCCGTCCACGCCGCCGCGGCCGCCGCCTACGGCACGGCCGGCCGCGTCATCCAGCGGCGCAACCTCGCCGCATGGGACGCCGCGTGGGCCGACACGGCCCCCCGCTGGACCGCGTCGCCCTGACCACCGCGCCCCACCGGGCGGCCCCGCGGTCCTCGCACCCGCCGCGCACCCGCGCCCGCGGTCCGATCGGCCCTGGTGCGCGCCCCGGGAACACCGGCGTCGAGCCGCCGGCGGGTGAGGCCCGTGGGTGACGCCGGGCGGGACCCGACAGCCGAAGCTCCGCGGGGTACGTGCGTGGCGGCTTGGGATGCGTCCGCCGCTGGGACATCATGATCCGCCGTCAGCTGTTTGCTGATCACAAAGAGGTGAGGCGCATGGCCAGGCTCCGAATGGGTGAGGGGATTCTCCGCCGCAAACCCATTGAGCACATCGAGGAGACGGAACTCGTCGAGGGCACACGGCTGGAACGGTCCCTCGGGCTGGTGCAGCTGACCGCGATCGGCGTGGGCGGCATCATCGGAGCGGGCATCTTCACCCTGGCGGGGACCGTGGCCCACAGCACGGCGGGACCGGCCGTGCTGATCTCGTTCCTCATCGCCGGCGTCGCCAGCGCCGCGGCCGCGCTGTCGTACGCCGAGTTCGCCGGGCTGATCCCGAAGGCGGGTTCGGCGTACACGTACGGCTACGCGGTGCTCGGGGAGCTCGTGGGCTGGTGCATCGGCTGGGACCTGCTGCTGGAGTACACGGCCATCGTGGCGGTGGTGGCGATCGGCATCTCCGGCTACTTCGGCTTCCTCATCGGCGAGATGGGGGCCGACCTGCCGAACTGGATGCTGGGCGCGCCCGGCACCGGCGGCGGACACCGCATCGACCTGTTCGCCGCGGTGCTGTGCCTGCTCATCGCGTACCTGCTGAACCTCGGCATCAAGAACGCGGCCCGCTTCGAGACCACGGTGGTGGTGCTGAAGGTGCTGGTCGTGCTGCTGGTGATCGCGGTGGGCGTCTTCCACATCGACGCCTCCAACTACAGCCCGTTCTTCCCGTTCGGCATCAGCGGCGCGTTCACCGGCGCGGCGACCGTGTTCTTCGCGGTCTTCGGGTACGACGCGATGTCGACGGCGGCGGAGGAGTCGAAGGACGCGCAGCGGCACATGCCGAAGGCGATCCTGTACTCGCTGGCGATCTCGATGGTGCTGTACGTGGCCGCGTGCCTGGTGCTCACGGGCATGCAGAACTACCAGGACATCGACCCGGAGAGCGGGTTCTCCACGGCGTTCAAGTCGGTGGGGCTGAGCGGACTCGCCGATGTGATCGCAGTGGGCGCCATCATCGGCATCCTGACGGTCATGTTCACGTTCATGCTGGGCGTGACCCGGGTGTGGTTCGCGATGTCCCGTGACGGGCTGCTGCCCGAGTGGTTCGCCAAGACGCATCCGACGCGGCACGTCCCGACCCGCGTCACCTGGATCGTCGGGTTCGCCTCGGCGGCCATCGCCGGGTTCCTGCCGATCGGCGAGGCGGCCGAGCTGACCAACATCGGCATCCTGCTGGCGTTCGTGGTGGTGTGCACGGCGGTGATCGTGCTGCGGTACCGCCAGCCGGACCTGCCGCGGACGTTCCGCACGCCGTGGATGCCGTTCGTGCCGGCGGTCGGCGTGCTCTTCTCCCTCTGGCTGATCACCTTCCTGCGGTGGCAGACCTGGGTGCGTTTCGCCGTGTGGTTCGCGCTCGGGCTCGTCATCTACTTCGGTTACTCGTACCGGCGTTCGGAGCTGGCCCGTCGTTAGGCGACGCGGGGGGCCGGGCCACCGGTCCAGGCTCGGCCCGTGGGGCAACCGCAGCAGCGCGCCGACGGCGTGGGACCGTTCACCACCAGGCTCGCTCGGCACCTTCCCGACGGCGGTACCGCCGTGTGGGAGTCACGGCCTGCGCGGCGGCGCGGAACGCTCGTCATCAAGCCGCCCGGTGCGGCGGACAGCCGCCGGCCCTCCCGTGCGGACGCCGCTGCCCTCGGCCGGCTGCGCAGACTCAACGTCATCGCGGCCATCGCCTTCGTCGTCGGCGGGGCGCTCTTCGCCGCGGGCGCGGCCGTCGCCCAGTTCGCCTCCGGCGACGCCACCGAGTGCGCCTCGCTCTACTTCGCGGGCGGCCTGTTCTTCAACACCGGCGGCTATGTCTCGCTGCTCCAGGTGATCAACGCGCCCCGTCACGTCCCCGGTGGAGAGGGCAGGCTGGTCACCCGGCGCTGGCGGTGGTGGAGCCACGAGCCTTCGCGAGTGGACTGGCTGAGCACCTTCGCCCTCTTCGCGGGCACGCTCGTCCTCGCCGTCTCCCTGCTCGACTCCTTCCTGCGGGGCCTGAGCGCCCAGCAGGTGAACCGGCTGATCTGGGCACCCGACGTGGTCGGCTGCGTGCTCTTCCTGGTCTCCGGGCACCTGGGTTTCGTGGAGATCTGCCACGGCCGGCTCTGCGTCCGCCCGCACAGCCTCGGCTGGTGGATCGTCGCGGTGAACCAGCTCGGCTCCGTCCTGTTCATGATCTCAGCGATCGCCGCCTTCACCCGCCCCGCGACCGGCAGCCTGGTCGATGCGGACATCGCCAACCGGGGAACCCTCACCGGCGCCCTGTGCTTCTCCCCGGCCGGTTTCCTCCAGCTCTCCGAACATCCCTAGGTCCGCGCTGCGCTCACGCCCGGGCCCCCTCAGCCGGGCGCCTCGTTCAGCCCGACTCCCGTTCCACCGGAAGCCACAGCTCGGCATCGGCCGCCGTCCTGTCCGAGGACAGGCGGGTGCGCAGGATCTCGGGGCCGGGGCGGCTGCGGTACGGGGTGGACGGGAACCACTCGGTGAACACGTCCCGCCACAGCTCTTGGATGGCGTGTGGCACCGGACCCGAGGTGGTGAAGACCGCCCAGGTGCCGGCCGGGACACGGAGCACCGTGGTGCCCTCGGGGGCGGCCGCCGATGTGATCACCGCGTGGTAGTAGTCGAGCTCGGTGCCTTCGGCGCGGCTCGGGTCCAGGTCGTCGCAGACCGCGACGATGCCCTGCGGCTCCTGGTCCGGCAGCTTCTCCAGGCGCTCCGTGACGTGCGGGTCGACGCCCCGGACGAAGTCGATGATCGCCTGGTTCGGCCCCGTGTGCACCAGGGGCACCCGGGCCTTGAGACCGACGACGTTGAAGCCGGACCGGTCCGTCACGCGATAGCGCATGCTGCTGCTCCCTTCGACGATGAGGCGGAAGGCCAGCCGGGGCTGGGAGACGAGCACGGCGCCGGTGCGCCGGGCCTCGCCCGGCCCGACCCCGTGCAGGGCACGGAACGCCCTGGCGAACGCCTCGCCCGAGCCGTAGCCGTACCGCACCGCGATCTCCAGCAGAGGCTCACGCCCCGCCAGCACCTCGGCGCCCGCGACGGTGAGCCGGCGGCGCCGGACGTACTCCGACAGCGGCATGCCCGCGAGCGCGGAGAACATCCGGCGCAGGTGGTACTCCGAGGTGGCCGCGAGGCGCGCCAGCTCGGCCACGTCGACCTGCTGGTCGAGGCGGCGCTCGATGTGCTCCAGGGCCTGGTTGAGACGCTCCAGCACTCCCGGTCTCCTTCCTCTTTCCTGATCACCACGCTAGGCGGCGGGCACCCTGCCGGACCCGACATCCCGTGCCCGATCCGGTCGGGTGCGCACGGGGCGCCGCGGCGGCGCACCACGGCGTCCGGGCCCTGCCACACCGTCGTCCCGGCAGGGAGAGGCGCAGCGGGTCGCCGTCGGGACCGAGAGGCGTCCCGCAGTCGGCGACGGACCCGGTCACGGCCGGTCCCGGACCTCGTGGTGCCCCTCGGCAGGAGGGAAGGGCCCCGGGACGGACACACGCCGACGGGCATCGAGGAAAGCCGCCGCGCCGTCCCACGCGGGACGGCGCGCGTACTGATCCCGGTCCGGGCAAAACCGTTTGACGCTCCGGCGGAGGTCGTGGACGATCCCGGACCGTGACGAGAAGCACTGATCGGCAACAGCCCGCCCACGGGGAGACGCCTCCGGGCGGCCGTCCGCTCGCCCTGGTCACCGGCGTGGGGCGCACCGCCGGTATCGGCGCCGGCATCGCCCGCAGGCTGGCCGCGTCGGGCTGGGACATCGCCTTCACCTACTGGACCCCCTACGACGACCGCATGCCCTGGGGCCGGGAACCCGGCGCGACCGAGGCGATCGGCCGAGCCCTCGCCGGACACGGCGCGTCCACCGCGGCGGTCGAGGCGGACCTCTCCGACCCGGACACCCCGGCCCGCGTCTTCGACGAGGTGGAACAGCGGTTGGGCACGGTCACCGCGCTGGTGATGTGCCACTGCGAGTCCGTCGACTCCGGCCTGCTCGACACCACCGTCGAGAGCTTCGACCGGCACTTCGCCGTCAACGCGCGCGCCACCTGGCTGCTCGTCCGCGAGTTCGGCCGCCGTTTCGCCGCGACCCCGGGAACCGGCCGGATCATCGGCCTCACCAGCGATCACACCGTCGGCAACCTGCCCTACGGAGCGAGCAAGGGAGCCCTGGACCGCATCATCCTGGCCGCCGCCCGCGAACTCGCCCACCTCGGCGTGACCGCCAACGTGATCAATCCCGGACCGGTCGACACCGGCTGGATGTCCGAGGAGATCCGGGAGCACTGCGTCCGCAGCACCCCGCTCGGCCGTCTGGGCACTCCGCAGGACACCGCGCACCTCGTGGACTTCCTGTGCTCCGGCGAGGGCCAGTGGATCAACGGCCAGCTGCTGATGAGCAACGGCGGCATCGCCTAGGGCGGTCAGGAAGCGCCGTGCGTCCGGGCGGACTTCGGCGGCACGCACCGCCACGCGAGGCCCGCGGCGGTCAGGTAGGCGAGCGCGCCGAGGGCCATGCTGACGCGCAGTCCGGTGGTGTGGTCGCCGGCCGTGGCGATCAGGCTGCCGCCGAGCGCGACACCGGTGGCGCTGCCGATCTGGCGGGTGGTGTTGAACAGGGCGGAGGCGGCGCCCGAGTAGGCCGCGGGTGCCGCGCCCATCACCGTGGCGGTCGATCCGGTGAGGGCGAAGGAGGTGCCGAAGCCCGCGGCCATCATCGGGACCACCAGCAGCGCGTAGGCCGGGTCGGCCCCCGCCGCGGCCCAGCCGGCCAGCCCCAGGGCGGCCAGGAGCATGCCGGAGACCACCAGCGGCCGGTCGCCGGTACGGCGGCTCAGCCGCCCGGACAGGACGGAGGCGAACATGGTCATCGCGACCGCCGGGAACAGGGCCAGTCCGGTGCCGAGGGCGCTGTAGCCGCGCTGGTGCTGGAACTCCAGGCTGGCGGTGAACACCATCCCGTAGAAGCCGAAGTTGAACAGCAGTCCGATGACGGATCCGCCGCTCATCGCACGCGAGCGCAGCAGGGGCAGCGGGAGGGCGGGAGACCGGGCCAGCCGCTCGCGCACCACGAACGCCGCGGCGGCCGACGCGGCCAGGCCCACCCCGGCGAGGACGGCGGGATCGGACCAGCCGCGCCGTCCGGCCTCGTTGAGCGCCGCCGTCAGCAGCGCCACCGCCGCGACGACCGCGCACTGCGCCGGCCAGTCCAGGGCGCGGCCGGTGCGCCGGGGCGAGGACGCCACATGGCGCAGCGTCAGGACCAGGCAGGCCACGCCGACGGGCAGGTTGATGAGGAACACCCAGCGCCAGCCCGCCGTGGAGACGAGCAGCCCGCCCAGCAGCGGGCCGGCGGAGGCCGCGACGCCCGCCATCGAGCCCCACAGCCCGAAGGCCCGCGCGCGTGCGGCCGGCGCCGGGTAGGACTGCTGGAGCAGGGCCAGCGAGCCGGGCACGATGAGCGCCGCGCCGAGCCCCTCCACCAGCCGGGCCGTGACCAGGGCGGGGGCGCTCGGCGCGAGCGCGCACGCGGCCGAGGCGGCGGTGAACACCGCCACGCCCGCGCAGAAGACCCGGCGGTTGCCCAGCCGGTCGCCCAGCGCGCCGCCGGTCAGCAGGAACCCCGCGAAGACGAGGGTGTACCCGTCGGTGATCCACTGGATTCCGGTGAGCGAGGCCGACAGTTCCCGGCCGATCACCGGCACGGCGACGTTGATGATCGTCACGTCCAGGATCACCATGAAGTACCCCGTGCACACCGCCAGCAGCGGCGCCCAGGAGCGCCGCCCGGGCCGGGGGGCCGGCTCGGGGGAAGGCCGGGCCCCGTCACCACCGGCCGGCTCCGCGAACGCCACGGCCCCACTCCATCCCGTCCACGGAAGGCACGACAGCAGAAGCCACGGTAAGGGACATGTGCGCCGTTTCTCAGGAGCCGGGCCGTGGACGGGGCGCGGGGAGGGGCCGGGGCGCCGGGCTTCCCGCGTGCGGTCAGCGGGCCGCGAGGAGTTCGAGCGTGTCGATCACGCGGTTCGAGAAGCCCCACTCGTTGTCGTACCAGGCGACCACCTTGACGTGGCGGCCGTCGACGCGGGTGAGGGCCGAGTCGAAGATCGAGGAGGCCGGGTTGCCGGTGATGTCGGACGACACCAGCGGGTCGTCGGAGTACTCGAGGATGCCGGCGAGGGGGCCCTGCGCCGCGGTGCGGTAGGCGGCCAGCACGTCGTCGCGCGTCACGTCGCGGGCCACGGTGGTGTTGAGCTCGACGATCGAGCCCACCGGGACCGGGACGCGGATCGAGTCGCCCGACAGCTTGCCGTCGAGGTTCGGCAGCACGAGGCCGATCGCCTTGGCGGCGCCCGTCGTGGTCGGCACGATGTTGACCGCGGCGGCACGGGCGCGGCGGGCGTCGCGGTGCGGACCGTCCTGGAGGTTCTGCTCCTGGGTGTAGGCGTGCACCGTCGTCATGAAGCCGTGCTCGATGCCGGCGAGCTCGTCCAGCACCGCGGCCAGCGGCGCGAGCGCGTTGGTGGTGCAGGAGGCGTTCGAGACGATCGTGTGCAGGTCGGCGTCGTAGGCGCCGGTGTTGACGCCGTACGCCAGCGTGACGTCGGCGCCGTCCGAGGGCGCGCTGACGAGCACCTTCCTCGCGCCCGCGTCGAGGTGGGCGCGGGCGGCCTCGGCGGAGGTGAAGCGGCCGGTCGCCTCCAGCACGATGTCGACGTCGAGCGCGGCCCACGGCAGCTCGGCCGGCTCGCGTTCGGCGAGCACCTTGATGCGGCGGCCGTCCACGACGAGGGAGCCGTCCTCGACGGTGACCGGGCGGCCCAGCCGGCCGGCCGTCGAGTCGAAGGCGAGCAGCCGCGCGAGGGTGGCGGGCTCCGTGAGGTCGTTGACGGCGACGATCTCGAGTTTGCTGTCGCGTTCGAGGAGCGCGCGCAGCACGTTGCGTCCGATGCGGCCGAATCCGTTGATGGCGATGCGAGTCATGGCTGGTGTCCCTTCGGTTCGCCACCAGCCTCGCGTGCGGCGGCCGCCCGCGGCCGGGGCGTGAGCGCCATGGTTCGCAAGGATCTCGCCAGGCGGGGCGGGCCGGCTACTCGCCCCTGGTGAAGGTGCGCCGGTACTCGCTGGGTGTGGTGCCGAGGATCTGCTGGAAGTGCAGCCGCAGGTTGGATCCGGTGCCGAGCCCGACGTCGTTGGCGATCTGCTCGACGCCGCGCTCCGAGCGTTCCAGCAGCTCGCGGGCGAGGTCGATACGGGCGCGCATCACCCACTGCATGGGTGTGTAGCCCGTGTCCTCGACGAAGCGGCGCGAGAGGGTGCGCGGTGAGACCGCCGCGTGCCGGGCGAGCGTCTCGAGGGTGAGGGGTTCGTCGAGGTGGTGCAGGGCCCACTCGCGGGTGGCGGCGAACCGTTCGCCCAGCGGTTCCGGCACGCTGCGCGGCACGTACTGGGCCTGGCCGCCACTGCGGTAGGGGGCGGCCACCAAGCGCCGGGCGGCGTGGTTGGAGGCGGCCACCCCGAGGTCGCCGCGCAGGATGTGCAGGCACAGGTCGAGACCGGAGGCGGCGCCCGCCGACGTGAGCACGCTGCCCTCGTCGACGAACAGGACGTTCTCGTCGACCCGTACGAGGGGGTGTCTCGCGGCCAGGGCCCGGGAGTAGTGCCAGTGCGTGGTGGCGCGCCTGCCGTCGAGCAGGCCCGTGGCGGCGAGCGCGAAGGCTCCCGTGGAGATGGCGGCCAGCCGGGCGCCGCGGGCGTGGGCGGCGCACAGCGCGTCGACGACCGCCCGCGGCGGGTCCTCGCGGTCCGGGGACCGGTAGCCGGGGATGAAGACGATGTCGGCCCACTCGAGCGCCTCGAGGCCGTGGGCCACGTGGTACGACAGCCCGTCCCCGCCGGTCACCAGCCCGGGTGCGGCTCCGCACACACGGACTTCGTACGGCATGCTCGCGCGGGTCGTGAACACCTGCGCGGGGATGCCGACGTCGAGCGGCTTGGCGCCTTCGAGCACGAGGACGGCGGCACGACGGAGAGGGCTGGGCGGCACGGGGACCAGGGTACGAGGGCACGGGGCGCCGGTCGCCGGCGGTCGCCTGGGTCCGCCTCCCGCTCCACGGGTGACCGGGTCACGGGCGGCCCGGCAGCCGCAGAACCGGCCGGGCTCCCCCTACGGGGCGACGGCTTCGAGCACCTCGGGCAGCGACGTGACGCCGTCGGAGGCGAGGAAGCGGCCCGCGCCGGGCACCGCGTGCGCCGAGACGCCGAGCGGACCGGCGAGGCGGGCGGTGCGCCCGCCGGGACCACGTGCGCGGCGCCGTGCCTCCTGGCCGCCGCGCGCCGCGGCCGCTTCGAGGGGCCGGCCCGCCGGCTCCGGAGACGCCCCGGGCCGGGGGTCGTGGACGCGGGGCGCCGGACGGGAGCGGGGGCCGAGGGCTCGGGGCCGGGTGGTGACGCCCGCCGCGAGGCCCTCCGTGCTCCGCCGCCTACTCCTCCGTCACGATCCGCTCGACCGCGGCCGTGACCAGCTGCTCGCGCTCCGCCTCCGTGAAGACGTCCGGCAGGGTGAGCTGCTCGACGATCAGCCAGTTCAGCGTCAGGATGAGCAGCTTGACGGCCATGGCGTCGCCGGGGAGACCGGAGGCCTCGTGGTAGGCGACGTTGGCGTCGACGTCGGCCCGGACGCGGTCGGTGAGGACCTTGCGCAGTTCCGGACGGCGGGTGGCCTCGAGGCGGAGTTCCAGCAGCGCGAGGTAGCCGGTGCGGAAGGAGGCGATACGGCCGACGAGTTCGCGCATCAGCTCCGCGTAGGTCTCCCGGTCACGGGCGGCCGTGCGCTGGCGGTCGATCGTGGCCTCGTCGGGCTGGAGCCGCTCGTAGACGCGGGCGCCGGCCTGGGTGAGCAGGTCGTCGCGGTTGGCGAAGTAGTTGGACGCGGTACCGGCGGGTACGGCGGCCTCGGCGTCCACCGCCCGGAACGTCAGCCCCCGGGCCCCTTCCCTGGCCAGCACCTCGATCGCGGCATCGACGAGCGCGGCACGCCGCTGGTCGTTCCGTCTCGCCATTGACACCACTCCATGTGCAGTACTACGTTCTGACCACTTCAATCAGAGTACTACGCAGGGGGCGCCACAGGTGCGAAAGCTCGTGTACTACATCGGCGTCACGCTCGACGGCCGCATCGCCGGCCCCGTCGGCGAGCACGGCTTCTTCCCCCTGGGTGACGCGCGGCAGACCGCCGCCTACGCCGCCTGGACGAACACGCTGTACCCCGAGACCGTCCCGACCGCCCACCGTGCCGTCTTCGACGTCGCCGAGCGCACCGCCTTCCCCGACGGCGTCACCCTCACCCGCCTCACCCGTCGCCGGGCCGTTCCGCACGAGGGCGGGGGTGCGGGCGCCGCGGCCTGACCGCGGGCCGTTCCTGATCGGACTCGGCCTCACCCGCGGCGCCCGCGCGGCCGCGACGATCGTCCTGGCGGTCACCGGCCTCACCGGCCCGGCCGACGGGTGCCGGCCGGGTCGCTCCGGCGCCGTACGGGCTCACTTCCCCCGGTAGGCGTTGCGGATCGTCTGCGTCGGGGTGTTGCCCTGCCCGTCGACCACGACGGCGCGCAGCGAGACGCCCCGGCCGGCCGCGGGGTCGCGGACCACGAACCCGTTCCCGGCCGGCTTCACCTTCGTCCAGGCCGTGTCGTCGTGGCTCACCTCGACGGTCAGCGACTCGAGGTGAGCCCGTGCGCACGGACGCACGGGTGGACGCACGGACGCCGTGCGGTGCGGCGGCCGCGGCCCGGTGCCGCCGCGCCTCAGCCGAAGTCGGTGTCACCCGTGCGGATCCGCAGCGCCTGGTGCACGGACCACACCACGGCCACCAGCGGCACGGCCACGACCGCACCGACCACCCCGGCCGCGACCGCTCCCCCGACGACCGACAGGGCGACCACCACCGGGTGCAGGCGGACGGCCCAGCTCATCACGACCGGGTGCAGGAGATGCCCCTCGATCTGCCCGATGACCACGATCAGGACCACGACCAGCGCGGCGGTCAGCGGGCCCTTCGACGCCAGTGCGACGACCGCCGCGACGGCCAGGGCGATCGGTGAACCGATCAGCGGAACGAAGGCGGCGAAGAACTCCAGGAGGGCCAGCGGCACGGCGAGCGGCACGCGCAGGGCGAACAGGGCGGCGCCCACGAGGACCGCGTTGGTCGCGGCCACCAGCAGGATGCCGTGCGTGTAGCCGGTGAAGGTGCGCCAGGCGGCCCCGCCCGCGGCCGCCACCCGTTTCCGCGACCGCGCGGGGAGCTGCTCGCAGAACCACCGCCACTGCCGGTCACCGGAGTGCGTGAAGAAGATCGAACAGAACAGAGCGAGGACCAGCACGGTGAGCACTTCGAGGAGCCGGCTCGCGCCGCTGAGCGCCGTGCTGATGACGGTGGAGCGGTGGTTCGACAGGAGCCTGCCGATGCGGGACTGCAGGTCGTTCAGCGCGCCCGGGTCAAGCCGGAACGGAGGTTCCTCCAGCAGGCGTTCGATCCGTTCGGTCCCGGACACGAACTCCCGTCCCAGTCCGGTGCGCTCCCCCGCCACGGCCCCGCCGACCAGGGCCAGCACCCCCAGCACGAGGACGATGCCGCCGACGAGGGCGACCGCCACCGCGAGCGACCGGGGCACGGCACGGGACAGGAGGTCGGCGACGGGCCGGAGCACGGCGGTGACGACGAGACCGAGGAACACGGCGACGGCGACGCGGTGGAACTGCCCCAGCACGGAGAAGGCGGCCTGCACGACCACGCCGACGACGAGGATCCGCCAGGCGTACGCGGCGGCGACCCGCAGCACGCCCGGCACACGCGCCTCCACGTCGCTCCTGCGCCCGCGCGGCGCGGGCGGGTCGGGGGGTGTGGACATCCCCATGCTCGTACCACCCGTCGGACGGAGCACCGCGCGGGCGGCTCCGGATTCGCTTGAAGGCACGACCGGACACTCCGATCGGACGCAGTGGCCGCCGTCCGCGCGGGAGCGCCGGGCGGCCGCCGGGCCGCGGCCGGCTCGTCCCGTGCTGTGGGACGCGTCACGGCGCACCGCGCCCATCTGCGGCGGAGCGCGGGGGAACGGAGCGGCGGGCGTCGCCCCCTTGACCTCCGCATTGGTCCATACCAAAATCCTGCCCACCCGTTCGAGCCGCCGCGCTCGTACCCCCACGTCGGGCCCCCTTCCCCTGTCCACCAGGCAGAACAGGACCCCCGTGAGACGCCGCCTCCTCTCCCTCCTCTGCGTGTCCGCCTCCCTCCTCACCGCCTGCGGTGTGGTGCCCGGCACCGGCGGGACCGACCGCCGCACCGTCACGGTGTGGCTGATGAAGGACAGTGCCTCCCAGGACTTCCTGGACCGCTTCACCGAGGACTTCGAACGCGACCACCCGGACCTGGACCTCGACATCCGCATCCAGGAATGGACGGGGATCGGCGAGAAGGTGCAGTCGGCCCTGTCGGAGGACGGCGAGGACGGACCGGACGTCATCGAGGTCGGCAACACCCAGGTCCCGCGGTACGTGGACGGCGACCGGCTGCTCGACCTCACCCTGGAGTCCGTGGCCAAGTGGGGCAAGGACGAGTGGCTGCCCGGCCTGGCCGAACCCGGACAGCGCCGCTTCCACCAGTACGGCATCCCCTGGTACGCGGCCAACCGGGTCGTCATCTACCGCAAGGACCTCTTCCGGCAGGCGGGCATCACCGCCCCGCCCCGCACCCGCGAGGAGTGGCTGACCGCCACCGAGAAGCTCGACACGGGCGGGAACCAGGGCATCTACCTGGCCGGCCAGGACTGGTACACCCTCTCCGGCTTCATCTGGGACGAGGGCGGCGACCTCGCCACCGAGGACGGCGGCCGCTGGCAGGGCGCCCTGGACTCCCCGGCCGCCCTGCGCGGCATGGACTTCTACCGGCGGCTCCAGTCCCTCGGCGAGGGCCCGGTCGACGCCGACGAGGAACACCCGCCCCAGGCCGGTGTGTTCGCCGCCGGCAAGGTGGCCCAGATCATCGCCGTCCCCGGCCTCGCGCAGGCCGTCGTGCGGCAGAACCCCGGCCTGGAGGACGAGTTGGGCTTCTTCCCCGTCCCGGGGAAGACCGGCGCGCACCCGGGCTCCGTCTTCATCGGCGGCTCGGACCTCGTCGTCCCCCGCACCACCGACCAGCGCAAGGGAGCGATCGACGTGGTCGCCGCGCTCACCGGCGCCCGGTGGAACACCGATCTGGCCCGCACCATGAACTACGTGCCGAACAAGGCGAAGCTGGCGTCGGCGGTCGCGGCCGAGGAGGGGGTCGCGGCCATGGCGGCGGGGGCCGCGCACGGCCGGGCCACGCCCAACACGCCCGAATGGGCCGCTGTCGAGGCGGACAACCCGATCAAGGCCTACATGACCGAGGTGCTCGGCGGAGCCGATCCGGCGACGGAGGCCCGCCGCGCCTCCCGGAAGATCACGGAGGCACTGACGGTCTCCACCGGCTGACACCCGTCGGCGACGCCCGCGCCCACCGCCGGGGGCGCACCGGACGGGTGAGGTCCTCCGGGGTGACGACGTCGTGGTTCACCGCGCGCACCAGCGGTTTTTCCCCCGGGGAGACGGCCGGCCCCCGGGCGGGAAGTCCGCCGGCCCCGCGTCGTACACCGCGCCCGCGTCGTGCACCACGCCCGCGGCGCGCCGCGGCACAGCAGCGCCGTGCCGTGCTCCGCGGACGCGACGGCGGCGGGGCGCGCGAGCCGCGAGCCGCGAGCCGTCAGAGCCCGGCGACTTTGGCGCTCGCCGACAGCTCGTAGACCAGGGTGACCGTGCGGCGGCCGCCGGGCGGGAGGGGGACGTCCCAGCGGACGACGCCTTCGGCGTCGACCGCGTCGGGCGCCGGGGAGCAGGCTTCCTCACGCAGGCGTACCTCCACCGCCGAGACCTCGGAGACCGGGATCCGCTCCCTGAGGACGACCACCCGTTCGTCGCGCTCCCCGGGGGCGGAGAACCGGGACAGGTGCAACCGGACGGTGCGGGTGACCACGGTGCGCTGGGTGAGGCCGGCGGTGTCGCGGGACTCCTCGGCCTGCCGGACCACCCGGTGGTCGTCGCAGCTGCCGAAGGCGAGCTCGACGGGAGTCCCGGGAGCCGTGAAGTCCAGCGTGCCGCGGCCGGCGAACCCGCTGCCGCGGACGAGGTCCACGGGTCCGGCGAGCAGCGCGTGGCCGGACAGGTTGTCGAACCGCACCACCCGGGTGACGAGCGGGGACAGTTCGGGCGAGCACGCGTACTCGCTGCGCGCGGCCGTGGTGAAGGCGGAGAGCGGCACCCGGTGGGCGCGGCCGTCCCCGGGCACGGAGACCGGCGCGGGCGCGTGCAGCACCCGGGCCTCGCCGCCGTCGTCGACGCCCGGCAGGCCGAGCACCGGCGTGGGACCGAGGTCTGCGATCTCCTCCTCGCGCATCTCGACGTCGACCGTGCGGCGCTCCACCGCGGGCCGGTCCCTGAGGGTCAGCCGGTCCTCGTCCAGCCGCGGTGGTTCGGTGGCCGACGCCGACCGGGCCGTCGACAGCGTCAACCGCACGTCCGACCAGTCCTCGCCGGTGCGCTGCCAGACCATCGCCTCGGTCTCCAGCGTCAGGGAGTCCCCGTCGAGCACCACACGGTAGGCGGGGCGCCACAGCGCGCACGGGGTGAGGTGGCCCAGCCGCAGCCCGGCCGGCCCGGCGGCCGCGGCCCGCACGGTCAGCTCGACGTGGGCGACCAGTTCGACGGGTTCCTGTTCGGCGAGCTCCATGGCGCGCCGTATGCCGTCGAGTTCGGCGGCGAGGGCGGCCAGCCGCGCCTCGACGGCGCGCAGCTCCTCGCCGTGCGCGTCGCGTTCGCCGTCCACGCGGTCCAGTTCGCGGGCCCAGCGGGGGCGTTCGGTCTCGCCGATGCCGGCGCCCTCGCCGATCTCCCGCAGCAGGTCGGCGGCGAGGCGGCCGAGCGAGTCGAGCCGGGCCCGCAGCCGGTCGCGTCGCTGTCCGAGGGCGGACCGCTCCTGTTCGAGGGCGTGCGCGCGCCGGCGCAGGGCGGAGTCCTCGGTGGACGGCAGCGGCCCGCGCGGTGTCCAGTCGCGGACGATGCGCACGTCGAGCACGGTCGCCGGGTGCTCGGCGGTCAGCTCGGCGTGGAGGGTGCGGTCGACGGCCAGCGCGCTGACGGGTCCGAGCCGCACCCGCTGGACACCGGCGCGCAGATCGAGGACGGCGGCACGCTCGATGTGGGCGCGGTCCTCCAGGCAGGTGACGGCGGTGACGGGCAGGGCGATCGGCTTCGGGTCGGTGGACATGGTGTGCGTCAGCTCCTGCGGTTGCCGCCGACCAGGGCCTTGCCGGCCGGGATGCGGATCTCGTAGCCGCCGTCGAGGGCGGCGGTGCCGCCGGCGGGCAGGGACACCCGCCAGACGCGGGTGCCCGGGGCGTGCCGGTCGGGGCCCACGCCGTCCTCGGGCGCCGCCCAGTCGGCGCGTTCCTCGATGCGGACGTCCGGCTCGGAGGTGACCGGTACGCGTTCGCGGACCTCGACGGTGACGGGCCTCGCGAGCCGGTTGGCCAGCTCCACGTGCACGCGGTGGTCGAGCACGGTGATGTGGTTGCGCAGGCCCGCGGTCGACTCGTGCAGGTTCGTCCGGCGGGTGACGCGGATGCTCTCGGCCGGCCCGAGCCCCACCCGGCGGACCCCGCCGGGGGCGAGCGTGGGCAGCGCGGCGGTCAGCAGGTGGTCGTCGTCGACGGCGACCTCCACCGGACCGGCCAGCAGGGCCTGGTCGGTGGCGTTGGAGAGGACCAGCGTCGCGTAGACGGTCTGCTCCACGGACGGCACGCAGAGGTACTCGGTGCGCAGGCCGACCGGGATCTCGCCGACGGTGACGGTGTGCCAGGTGCCGTCCGACGGGATGTCGGCGCGGGCGGCGGCGTCGAAGCGGTGGTCGAAGGAGCCCGCCGACTCGCGGGGCCGCACGGCGTGTCCGGGCAGCGGCAGCACGGCCACCGCTTCGGCGCGGCGGCGGTGCTCGGCCGCGACCGGGTCGAAGGGTGCCTCGGGGAAGAGCCGGCCCCGGCGACCGCCGTGCTCGTCGGCGCCGCACAGGACGAGCGCGGCGTAGTCGAGCTCCGCGTCGCTCGGCTGCGGCGGGCCCGCCTCCGGGGCGGGGGCCGGTGCCGGTGCGGAAGGCGGCGGTGGCGCGGCCCGGCCGGGCGCCGCGGGAACCATGGCCGGGGCCGCGGGAGCCATGACGGGGGCCGCGGGGGCCGCGAAGGACCTGCCGCCGCTGCCCGCCGCGCGGCGCGGTCGTGCCGGCGCCGGCTGCGCGTGGGCGGGCGCCTCGCCGCCGAAGGCCCCGGGTGGGGCGCCGTCCGCGGCACCGGACATCGGGGGCGCCACGGGTGGTGCGCCGTAGCCCTGCGGGGCCGGCGGCGGTGGCGGGAAGGGCGCGGACGGGGGACCGCCCGCGGTGGCCGCCGGCGCCGGGCGTCCCGCTCCGGCCGCGGGGACGGCGGCCGGAGCGGGACGCGGTCCTGCCGCGTCGTACCCGGCGAACAGGTCGGACAGCCCCGCCGGGGGCTCGCGCCACCCGGACGGCGCGGGGGCGGACTGGCGGCGTCCGATCCTCAGCGAGCGCAGCCGGGGCAGGTCGGTGCGGCGCCGCAGGTCGGCCGTGGCCAGGGCGACGCGCACGCCCGTCCAGTCCTCCCCGGTGCGCTGGGCGACCGAGGCGCGCAGCACCAGGCGGCCGCTGTCGTCGCCCTGACGGTGGGTGAGGCGGTAGGCCGGCACCCAGACGGCGCCGGGGACCCCGTACTCCAGCTCCACCTCGGCGTCGCCGGTGCCGTCGAGGGTCAGGACCGCGCAGACCATGGTGTCCACGTGCGCCGGCGGCGCGTCGGTGGAGGCGCGGGCGAGCCGGTCCTCGGCGACGTCGAGTTCGTGCTCGGCGTGGCGCAGTGCCTCGTCGAGTTCGGCGAGGCGGGCGTGCAGGGCCGTCAGCCTGTCGTCGACGAACTCGGCGAGCTCCAGCCACGCTTCGACCGGGGTGCGGCGGTGCGGGTCCTCGCGCTTGCGCGGCGGCGGGACCGGGTGCAGGGCCGTGGTCTCCGCGATCAGCGTCAGCTGCCGGTCCCGGCGTCCGCGTGCCGCCGCGCAGACCTCGCGCAGCCGCTCGACCTCACGCCGCAGCTCGTGGGGCGCGACGGCGCCGAGCGGTTCGGCCTCGACCTCGACGCGGGCCTCGCGGACGCGCACCCCGGGTGCGCCGCGCAGGACCCGGACCCGCAGGGAGCCGGGGTCCAGCGAACGGGGCAGTCCCGTCACCCGCACGCGGCCGCCCGCCGGCACGCTGCCCCGGGCCAGGCGGCTGCAGACGGCCCCCTGTGCGTAGACCACGACCGCGTCGAGGGTCGACCCCCATGCCGGTGCTCTTCCAGCCCTCATGTGCTCCGCTCCCCCACCGTGTCCGTGCCGGGTGCAGCCTACGCCCCGGCGGGCCGCGGCCGCCCGGGATCGCAGCCGGTGGGGACCGCGGTCCGGGCGGGCCCGGTGGGGCCACGGCCGCGGTCCGGGCGGGCCCGCCCGCCGGCAGGGGCCGGCCCGACGCTCCGCGCCGAGGCGGCGGGATCAGTCCCGCGAGAGGTCCTTGACGAACACGATCGCGTCGTGACCGGCCAGGTGGGCCGGGTCCAAGGGGGAGTACCCGTGCCAGGGGGACACGCGGGGAGCGGGCCGCGCGTCGCCGAGGGCGGTGGCCAGCCGCGGGGCGTCGATGAGGCAGCGGTCCTGCGGGAGCCCGTACAGGAGTCCTTCGACGGTGTCCGGGGGCGGGGTGTCCACTCCCTGGTGCCGGATCGTGCCGAGGGCCGTGGCCACGAAGGCGTACCCCTCGCCGAGCCGGGCGCTCAGCAGGGCTCCGGCGCTCCACCACTCCACCGGCCCCTGCCACATCCGCATCGTGCTCTTCTCCCGCTGGAGATGGGAGGTGTGGGCGTGGACGAGCACCGGGCCCCGGGCGGCGAGGGCGAGGAGGTTGCGGGCCATCATCGAACTCCGCAGCGCGCACAGCCGCGCCATGCGGGCCGGTGAGGCGTCGGCCATCCAGAAGTGGTAGCGCAGCAGGCCGGTCGCGGTGCGCCCGTACAGGCGTGCGCGGTACCGGTCCTCCCGCGAGGTCGTCGCGAGCAGGTGCGGCGTCTGCTCGTCGAGCAGCGCCACCAGGTCGTCGGCGAGCAGCCGCAGCCGCCCGGCCTCGGGCGACCGTCCCACGGACCGGGCCGGGTCCGTCATCGCGGCGGGGTCGGTCCACCGGTCGTCGCTGCCGAGCAGGTGGTCGAGCGTGTCCGCGGTGCAGGGGAGCAGGTCCGCGTCCACCCGGGCGGACAGGTAGCCGTGGAGCGCGGTGAGCGCCTGCCGGGGGCTCTCGGCGCCGGTGATCTCCAGCGGGCCGTCGACACCGGCGAAACGGAGCCGCTCGGACGCGGGCCGGCCCTCGTTGTGGGCGCGCATCCAGCGCACGAGCTCGCGGTTGGCCGGGGAGGCGTTGAACCACTCGTGGCTGAATCCGCGCTCCATGACGTCGTCGAGGGTGCCCCGGTTCGAGCGGACGTGGTCGTCCACGAGCAGGCCCCGCAGGCAGTCGCTCTCGATCGCGATCGTCCGGTAGCCCTCCTGCTCCACGAGCTGCCGGAACAGGTCGTTGCGCACCTCGAGCAGGGTGTCCTCGCCGTGGGTCGGCTCGCCCAGGGCGAGCAGCCGCGGCCGGGCCGGGAGCAGCCCCATGACGGCGGCGGCCGTGACGGCATGGGCGGTGGGCTTGACGTCGGTTGTCATGGTTCAACGCTATCGTTGAACTTTCGGTGGAGACTTTTCCGCGACATTGGCGGGGCGATGGGGCGAAACCTTCAAAGCGGTGTGCGGCTCAGGCCGGTCGATCTGGCGCGCGGGCACGGCCTGTCGACGCAGGCGGTCAGGAACTACGAGGAGGCGGGCATCCTCCCGGCCGCCGACCGCACCCCGCACGGCTACCGCACGTACACCCCGCTGCACGCGGCGGCCCTGCGCGCCTTCCTCGCCCTGGTGCCCGGTCACGGCCACCGGACGGCGGCGTCGATCCTGCGGGCGGTGAACGAGGGCGCGGTCGAGGAGGCGTTCCGCCTGATCGACGAGAGCCACGCCCAGCTCCTCGACGACCGCCGCACCCTCCGGGCCGTGGAGAGCGCCCTGCGCGAACTGGATCCCGCGGCGGCGTCGGAGCCGGCCCGCACGGCTGCGTACGAGCCGGAGACCACGGCCGCGTCCCGGTCCGGGCCGGCCGCGCCGTCCGGGTCCGGCGGGACGTTCATCGGGCCGCTGGCGGGGAAGCTCGGGATCCGGCCCGCGACGCTGCGCGCCTGGGAACGCGCCGGGCTGGTGCGCCCGCGCCGGGACCCGCGGACCGGATACCGCGTCTACGACCGGGCCGACGTGCGGGACGCCCGGCTGGCCCACCAGCTGCGCCGGGGCGGCTACCCACTGGAGCGGATCGCCCCGCTGATCGCCCGGGTGCGGGCGGCCGGCGGGCTGGAGCCGCTGGACGCCGCCCTGCGCGACTGGCACGGCCGGCTGTCGGCCCGCTCCCGGGCGATGCTGGCCGGCGCCGCCGAGCTGGAGGCGTACCTCGGTGCCCGCGGGCCGGCCGGGGGCTGACGCGCGCCGGCCGCGCGTCACGGGTGCCGGTGCCGCGCCGCCGCGCGGGCTCAGCCGATGGTGACGACACGGGCCCACGGCGGCGGGGTGTCCGGGACGTGGTCGGGGTCCTCCTCGTCCACGGGGCGGGCGGGACGGGGGAAGAGGCCGACGACGGTACGGCAGGGCGGCTGCGCGGAGGGCCACGGCGTCTGACCGTCCGTCAGGGCGACGATCACGTCCGGGCGGGGCCGGGAGCGCAGCGCCCGGGCGAAACCGGAGCGCAGGTCGGTTCCCCCGCCGCCGACCAGTTCGATGTTCTCGGCGCGGCAGAGCGGGACGGCGACCCCGGCCGCCGCGTCGCAGGAGATCACCGAGACCAGGTCGCGTCGCCCGCCCACCGCTCGCGAGATCGCCGCGACCTCCAGCAGCGCGCTGCCCAGCTCGGCGTCGCTCACCGACCCGGAGGTGTCGATCACGATGCACACCCGGGGCGGCGTACGGCGCAGGCTCGGCAGCAGCACCCCCGGGACGGCGGCCGAGCGCCGGGACGGACGCCGGTAGCTGTGGTTCTCGCCCACCCCGGGGGCGCCCGCCGCCGAGCGGACCGCCGCCCCCAGCAACCGCCGCCACGGCTGGGGCGGATGGAAGGCCTCGTCCGCCCAGCGGCGCCATCCCTCGGGCGCGTCGCCCGGCCGACCCTTGATCCCTTCGGCGACCCGGAAGCGGACCGCGTCGCGCTGCTGTCTGCTCAGCCCGTGCGCCCCCTCGGGTCCCAGCTCCCACGGCCGGTCCTGCCCGTCGGCGCCGCTGCCGCAGTCCAGCCAGGCCAGGTCGGCGGCGAGCCCGGACATCGACGTCGTCCGCAGGTACTCCTCCATCAGCTGCCCGTCGGGCAGCCGCAGCAGCGACGGCAGCACGGCCCCGGCAGGCCGGGGCAGACCGTCACCGTAGATGTCGTCGTTGATCTCGAAGTCGGCGGCGATGTTCCGCCGCAGCCTGCCCCAGCCGTCGGCCCGGGGGGCGCCCGTCCCGCTCCGCCCGTCCGGTTCGCGCTCCTCGTGTTCCCGCGCGTACCGCTCGCCCCGCCCGTGGTGGTCCCGGAGCAGGTGGGAGACCTCGTGCACCCAGACGCCCGCCAGCTCCTCCACCGGGGTGCGCGCCACGAAGCCGGGCGAGACGTAGCAGCGCCAGTGCGCGTCCACCGCCATCGTCGGCACCGACCGGTCCTCCACCACGTGCAGGGCGAAGAGCGCGTCGGCCAGGTAGGGGCGGACCTTGACCGCGTGCAACCGTGCGGCCAGCAACTTCTCCGTGTCCAGCGGGAGTCCGGGCTCGCCTTCGCGCTCGCCCCGACCGGCCGGCGGTCCCGGCACGGTGGCCCGCACCGGGCGCGGCGGCGGGGGCGGGGACATCGGGCGCGGCAGCGGGCGCGGCCCCGGACGCTTCACGGCCCCCCTCACGCGCCCGGCGTCCCCCATGGCGCGCCCGGTGTCCCCCGTCGCACGTCCGGCGTCCGCCGTCACGTGCCCGGCGTCTCCCGCCATCGCCCCGTGCCCTTTCGTCAGCCCGTGCCCGCCCATCGGTCCGTGCCCGGTCATCGGTCCGTGCCCGGTCATCGGTCCGCCCCCGCCGCACATCCGGCGCCGGGCGTCACGCTCCCGACGTTCGCCTCCATCGGCCCGTGCCCCGTCATCGGCCCGCGCCCGCCGCACGCCCGGCGCCGGCCGATGCCGTGGCCCGTCCCACCGAGCGGTCCGCCCGGCGGGCCAGGCCGATCACCCCGGCCAGCCGTTCCACCGCCTCCGGCACCTCCCAGTCGTCGCGTCGCAGCGCGGCCAGCGCCGTCGCCGGGGCGACCAGCAGGTCCGGGGCGCCCGTCTCCAGCGCCCGGACCAGCACCGCCCAGCCCGCCTCCCACCGCTCCCGCTCGGGCCGCACCCCGACGGCGGCCACCACGGCCTCCAGCGCCGCCTGGCGCAGATCGCCCCGCACCGGCAGCTCGGCGGAGGGAGGGTCGGCCATCAGCGACTCCGGATCCGGCAGGTCCATCCGGTCGAGATACGCGAGGAGTTCGAGCCCCGGCCCGTCCCCGACCGCGCCCCGCACCAGCAGCGCCAGCACGTCCCGGGAGACCGAGGCCGCCGTGCCGAAGGCCAGCAGGGTGAGCGCGGCCTCCCAGCTGCGGGGTGAGGGCCAGGCGCCGCCGCGCCGCGTCTCGGTGCTCGGCAGCCGGTGGATCAGCGTCGGCCGGGCCTCCAGGAAACCGCAGACCGCGCGCCGGGCGAAGGCCACCGCCTCCGGCAGCCGCCCGGACGCCAGCCGGGGCAGCTCGGCCCGGGGCCAGACCCCGCCGAGCCCGCGCACCACCACCTCCCGGTCGTGCACCCAGTGCAGATGGACGAACCGGTTGGCCAGCGGCGGGCTCAGCTCCCACCCGTCCGCCGCCGACGCGCGCGGATTGGCGGCGGCCACGATCCGTACGTCGGAGGGCAGGTGCAGCGCGCCGACCCTCCGTTCCAGGACGACGCGCAGCAGTGCGGCCTGGACGGCCGGGGTGGCGGTGGAGAGTTCGTCCAGGAAGAGCAGTCCCCGCCCGGCCCGCACGAGGTCCACGGCCCACTGCGGCGGCGCCATCGGCACCCCCTGCGCCGCCGGGTCGTCGCCCACGATGGGCAGCCCGGCGAAGTCGGACGGCTCGTGGACGCTGGCGATCACGGTGGTCAGCGGCAGGTCGAGGGAGGCGGCGAGCTGCGTCAGGGCCGCGCTCTTGCCGATGCCCGGCTCGCCCCAGAGCAGCACGGGCAGGTCGGCCGCGACGGCCAGGGTGAGCGCCTCGAGCTGCTCGTCGGGGCGCGGCTCGGTGGTGGTCGTCCGCAGGAGTGTCAACAGGTCGTGGGCGAGGGTGAGTTGGGTGTCGGTTCCGGACGCGTCGACGGCAGTGGGCGCGGGCGCACCGACGGCGGCCGGGAGCGCTGCGGACGGGAGAGTACGGGAAGTCATGGGCATCACCTGGGGGTTGAGGGAGGAACGGGACGGCCGGCCCGTCCCGGACGCCGTGAGGACGTACGGCGCGGGACGCGCGGCGCAGTAAGGGCACGTGGGTGGCGGCCACCGCCGGAAGCCGGTCGGACCGGTGCCGGAAGGGGACTTCGGTGGCGGTGACCGGCAGCTGCTCGGGCCGGTGCGGGAGAAGGGAGTCGGTGGCGGCAGACCGTCAGCCGGGGAGGCCGGTGCGGGGCCGCGCCCGGCTGCTGCGCTTGTGGTGCATCGCCGGGGGCATACGGCGGTCGGGCCGGGGGCGGTGGTCCGGCTCCGCGTGCCCCGCGCCGGAGGCGTTCCCGCCCCCGGCGGCAGCGGGGTGCACGGCGACCAGCCCCGAGCGGAAGAGACCGTGGTCGACACGGCGTGCCGCGGCCGACCGCAGGGCGTCCCGCAGCGGCCCGTCGCGCAGCACCGCGCCGGGACCGAGCAGCCCCTCGACCACGGCCAGCGCCCCGGCGACGTCACCGTGGCCGAGCCGCTCCCGGACCGCGGGCAGTGCCTCCGGGCTGCGGTGCACCGCGTCGATCGCCCGCAGGCACGGCAGGGCCGGCCCTCCGAGTGCCACCAGCAGCTCTTCCCGGCGCAGTTGGACCGGGTCGTGGTCGATCGCCGTCAGCACCCCGTCCCGCAGCGCGATCCGGTGGACCTCGCCCCGGCATTCCACCCGGTGCGGATCACCGGGTACGGGGACGGGACCGGCCACCGGTGCCGAGCCGGACGCCGTCACCGATCCGGACGCGGTCAGTGCCGCGGCGACGAGCGGGTGCAACCGGTCGGCCGTGACCAGGCCTGCCCGCAGCAGCCGCAGATCCGGAAGGACCCGGGCCGCCGCCTCCGGCAGCACCGGAAGCGCCGCGACCTCCTGCGGCGGCAGCGCCTCGCGCAGTGGCCGCAGCGCCGGGGCGTGGCTCTCGTCGGGGGCGACGAGTTCGAGCACCGTGCGGCTCCGCGCGCCGAGCCGCACGGTGAAGGCCCCGCGAGGCCGGCCCTCGGCCCGCAGCAGCAGCTCGGCCTCGGCTGCCCAGCCGGCCACCGCCCACGAGGAGAAGTGACCGGCGGGCCCGTCGGACGGGCCCGCCGGATCCGGCACGCCTGACCCCTCGGGCAGGACCGGCCCGTCCGGCGGGAGCGGCCCGTCCGGCGGGACCGGCAGACCGCACACGCGAGGCGGGCAGGGCGGCGGCCCCGTCCACGGCGGCGCCCCGCCCGCACCGCACCGCCGCGCCAGTTCGCCGCTTCGCGCGGAGTCCCAGAGGTGCCGGTGCAGGTCGAGCCGGAAACGCCGGTCGGGATGCGGGTGCGGATGGTGTCCGGGGGCGCCGCTCCCCGGCCCCTCCCAGAGGGCCAGGGACATCCGCTGCCCGGCGTCCGCCCGGGCCGGCGGTGTCCGCACGACCAGATGCAGCGGCGTGGCGCCGGAGCTCCCGTAACGGGCCAGCGAGAGGGTGAGGCCGGGCCGCAGTCGCCCGTCGGGAGCGATCCGGGGCATGTGCCAGCGGAGCAGGTCCGGCGCCAGCCGGCGCAGGTCCGCACGGAGACGGGTGACGAGATCGGTGCCGTGGCGGTCGCGCACGGCGCGCAGATCGAGATCGACGTCGACACGGGCGGCGGCGCAGGCCCCCGCCCAGTCGCCGGCCGCGCGGCGTGCGGTCGCGGTCTCGATCATGGACGGTGGCACGGCGTAGTCGCGTACGCGCTGCCACATCGACAGGTGGGCGGGAATCCCGTTCGCGAGGTGATGTGCCATCAGCACTCACCTTGAGCGAACGATTCCCCCAATCCGCGAGAGGAGAAGTTCTTCATCTCCGGCATCCTAACCACGCCGAAGTCGATCTGTCAGTCCCCTTTCGCCGCCGCCCCGCACCCGGCTCCCCCGCCCCTCCCCGTGGTCGTTCCCGGCTCAGGCCAGGGGGCCGCCGGCGGCCGGCCCGTCCCAGGGCCGCGGCCCCGTGCCGTCGCTCCAGGCCCGCAGTGCCTCGCCGTCCACGCAGACGATGCCGCACTGTTCGGCGTACTCGGCGGCCGGGGCGGTGAAGTCGCTGGTGGTGACGATGATCGCGACGTCGGCCTCGTGGACGGTGTAGCAGGTGCCGCCGAAGCGCTGCAGGTCCTGCGAGCCGACGCGGTTGGTGTCGCAGTAGCGCTTGCACTGGACGACCAGGCGCCGCCCGTCCGGGGCGACGGCGAGGACGTCCGCGCCCAGGTCGCCCGCTCCGCCCACCACTTCGACCCCCGTGCACCCGTCCCGCTCGCACAGGCCGGCGACCGCGTGCTCGAACTCCTCGGCGTCCAGGGCGCCGTAGTCCAGGAGCTCCCCGTGCACGACGTCCTCGGGGAGCGGTTCCACGACGTCGGCCCCGGCGACCGTGTCCGGCGCGAGACCGGCGGCCACGGTGGCCGCCGTCCCCTCCGGGAGCACGACGGTCGGCTCGGTGCCGTCCGTGAGCACGACCGTCGGCTCGGTCCCCTCCGGGTCCGCGCGCGGTCCGGGCGCCCGCGGGCCGCCTGCCGCCGGGGCCTCGGCGTCGATGCGCGCCGCGGGGGCCGGGGCCGTGGGGGGCGGCGGCGTCTCCAGCGCGTCAAGGGCCGTGCGCGTCGCCTCCTCCAACGCGGCGGTGGCCTGGCGGGCGGCCCTCTTCGCCGAGAACCGCCGCCTGCGTCGGCGTACCGCCAGGACGGTCACCACGGCGACCACGACCAGCACGACCGCCCACGCCGGACGGCGCTCCAGGGTGGCGGCCGCGGTCCGGAACGCCAGGCCCAGGATGCTCAGGAGGAGTGCGAGAAGACCGAAGAACAGGGCCGTCGCCCGGAGGTCGAAGGACCGTCGCGGGCGGCTGCGTCGTACACGGCGTACGGGTGTGGTCACGGTGATGGGAACCCCTCCCCTGGTGGACACGAGGACCACCAAGGCGTGTGCCCCAAGATCACCCGATTGATCGCACCGGCCGCCGGATCGCCGGCGGATGTCCGGCGCGCGGACAACGGTGGTGAATCCGGCGAGATCCCGTCACCGAACCGTGAAGAACCCGGCGGACCCTTGTGCACACAGCACAGGCACAGCACGGCACAACCCGGCACGGCCCGGTCCCGCCCGGTCCCGCCCGGTCCGGCACCGCATCGCACACGTCGTCATCCATCGGGGGAAGAGCACCATGAGCACCGTTCGCAGAGCCGCCGTCGCCCTCACCGCAGTCGCCGCACTCGCGCTGACGGGGTGTGAGACCACCGAGGACGGCGCGGCCGGCGCCGCCGGGACGACACCGGCGGCGAGCCCGTCCGCGTCCGCGGCCTCGTCCGGGCCGTCGCGGCCGTCACCGCCCCCGCAGGCGCCGTCGACGACCCCGCCGGGGTCCGCGGCGGGCGGCTCCTCCGGCGGCGGGGGCGCCTCCCCGGCCGAAGACCACGTCTTCCCGTGCAGCACCCACGACGTGACGTTCACGGCGACCCTGGCGGAACCCACGACCAGCAGCTACCTCCTGAAGATCACCAACATCGGCGCCGAGGCGTGCCGGGCGCTCGGCCACCCGGTCGTGACCTTCGGCGACCTCGACGGACAGGCCACGGAGCGGGGCGAGGCCCCGGGCGTCGAGGACGCGCTCAGGCTCGCGCCGGGCGAGTCGGCGTACGCCGGGCTCATGGGCGGCGCCGACGACGGAAGGGGCAGGACCGTCGGATCGATCGCGATGACCATGAACACCGAGTCCGACCTGGAGCAGACGCCGCTCGAAGCGTCCACTCCCGGCCTGTACGTCTCGCCCGACACCAACTCCGTGACCCCCTGGGTGAACAACGCGGAGGACGCGCTCAGCCTGTAGACGGCCGCCGTCCGGCCGAGCGGGCCCGGCCTGGGGGCGGCCGGGCCCGCTCGGCCCCGCTCCGCCCGCCGGCGGGAGATCGTTAGCCTGTTCGCCGACCTTCGACGGTTCCTCCGTCGCGACGGACGCGACTCCCGTGACCTGCACAAATCATCGTATTCATGCGATCAGTGCGCCTGCTCGGGTGACTCAGGTGCCGATCCGTCATGTTGCGGAGGTGACGGAGCGTCGATTGCCTCGTCAGTGGCGTACAACGGAGACGCCGCACAGACAGGCCGGACGCTTTCCACCGGAGGGTTCCCATGGGCAACACACGTATTGGCATCGGTATCGGCCTGGCGGTCGGCGCCCTGGCCCTGCAGGTCCCGGTCGCTGTCGCCGCCGACGGCTCGGGGCTCGACATCAGCTCGCGGGGAGGCTCTCCCGGCTCCAAGGTCACGGTCAGCACGGCGGCCTGCGGCGACGACGTGACCTACGGCAAGGGCGAGTCCGAGGTGGGCGGGAAGTTCCACCTGTTCGAGGGGGAGAGCAAGGGCGTGCTCACCGGCGAGTTCACGGTGCCGGAAGGGGCCTCGCCCGGCACCGACACCATCACCGTCAAGTGCCCGCCGCGCACCAGGATCACGGATTCGTACGAGCTCGGGGGCGGCCGGCCCGACGGCGCCGTCGAAGCCGGGTTCGGAGACCCGCAGGACTCGGTTCCGCAGCTCGCCCTGGGCGGAACACTGGTCGCCGCGGCCGCCGCCGGGTGGCTGGTGAGGATGCGTCACCGTTCGGGCGCCGGCCGCGCCTGACCGCCCGCACCCCGCCTCCCCGGATCCCGGGCCTCTCCCCCGCGCTCCGGGGATCCAGGGGCGGCGATCCCACCCGCACGGCAGGCTAGAGGCTCCACCACGATGGCACCCGGACCCGACGACAGCGCTCCCCCGCCCCCGTTCGTCCCCTCGGTCAAGCTCCTGACCTGGACCCTGGTGGCGGGTGCGGTGCTGGTGACCGGCGCGCTGCACGGCGGAGAGCCGCCGCAGCCCTCAGCCGGCCAGGCCTTCTCCGCCCCGGCACGCCCCCCGGCCGGCCGCACCGCCGCGGCCGGCCCCGCCGTCCGGCCGCTGCCGTCCTCGACACCCCTGCGGATCCGGATCCCCGCGATCGGTGTGGACGCCCCCCTGACGGAGCTGAGCCTCGACGCGTCGGGGGCGCTGCGCCCCCCGCCCGCCGACGAGCCCGGCCTCGCCGGCTGGTACGGCGAGGGCACGACGCCCGGCTCGGCGGGGACGGCGATCACCGCGGGGCACGTGGACCTGCGCTCCGGCAGGCCCGGCGTCTTCTACGGCCTGGGCGCCGTGGCCAAGGGCAACACGGTCGAGGTCGACCGGGCCGACCGGCGCACGGCCGTCTTCACCGTCGACGCCGTCGAGGTCTACGCCAAGGAGAGCTTCCCGAGCGAGAAGGTGTACGGCGACTCCGAACGGGCCGAACTCCGGGTGATCACCTGCGGGGGCGGTTACGCCGAGCGCACCGGGTACCAGGGCAACGTCGTGGTCTACGCGACGCTCACCGCGGTGAGATGAGGCCGCGGGAGGCGGACGGTCACGGGTCTCGCAGGAGCGGTGACCACCGGTCGCCGGAGGACCGGAGGAGCCGACGCGAGGCCCGCGCCCCGGCCGCGAGCCGGTTCGCCCGATTGTGTCACCCTGTTTCTAGGCGAACGACCGTTTCGCGCACTTCGTCGTACCGCGCCGGAGGCAGGTCACCGGGACCCGGCGTCCGGTCGTCGGATGCTCGTGACGGCAGCGATCGGGGATCTCGTGAAGCCAGGAATCGGGGAAGGGGAGCCACCGCAGCAGCCCTACCTTCCCGACCTGCATCTGCGTCTGCGCGCCGAGCTGGGCCGGATCGACGAGCAGCTGCACCTGCTGCTCGACGCCACGGACCGGCTGCAGGGCCTGCTGGACGCGGTGGTGGCCATCAGCCGGGAGGTCGAACTGCCGGCGGTGCTGCAGCGCATCGTGACCACCGCCATGGACCTGGTGGGCGCCCGCTACGGGGCCCTGGGCGTCCTGGGCGAGTCCGGGGACCACCTGCAGCAGTTCATCGCCGTCGGCCTGTCCGGCCAGGAACGGGCCGCTCTCGCCGGGACCGACTTCCCCCGTGGGCTGGGCGTCCTCGGACACCTGATCCGCCACCCCGCCCCGCTGCGGGTGGAGAGCATCCCGGAGCATCCGTCGTCCGCCGGGTTCCCGCCCGGCCACCCCCGGATGCGCACCCTGCTCGGCGTGGCCATCACGGTCCGCGGCGAGATCTACGGCGACCTCTACCTCTCCGAGCGGCACGACGGGCAGCTCTTCGACGCCCACGACGAGGAGGTCGTCGTCGCGCTGGCCGGCGCCGCCGGCATCGCGATCGAGAACGTCCGCCTGTTCGAGCGGGTGCGGGTGGGAGCCGAGCAGTTCCAGCGGCTGTTGCTGCCGACCCTGCCCGACCTGCGGCCCTTCACCGCCGCCGCCGTCTACCGGCCCGCGGCCGAACCCGGTCGGCTCGGCGGGGACTGGTACGACGCCGTCCCGCTGCCCGACGACGTCGTGGCGGTCGTCATCGGCGACGTGGTCGGTCACGACCTCAAGGCCGCGGCCGCCATGGCCTCCACCCGCAACATGCTGCGCGCCCTGCTGTACGAGCGGGGCCGTCCGCCCGGCGCGGTCCTCACCCAGCTCGACCGCACCCTGCAGGCCATCACGGACAACCCCGTCACCACCACGACGGTGGCCCGCATCGAACCGGCCGGGAACGGCCGACGCCTCCACTGGAGCAGCGCCGGCCACATACCGCCCCTGCTGATCGCTCCGGGGTGCCGGGCGGAGTACCTCTTCGCGGAGCCCGGGCTGCCGCTCGGCGTCGACTCCGAACAGCCCCGCCCCGACCACACCCGGTTCATGCCGCCGGGCTCCACCGTGGTCTTCTTCACGGACGGGCTCGTCGAGCATCCCCGCCGGTCCATCGACCAGAGCCTCGACGAGCTGACCGACCTCGCCACCGCCCACGCCGCCCTGCCCCTGCCGGAGTTCGTCCAGGCCCTGGCCGACCGGCATCCCAGCGACGGGCACGACGACATGGCCGTGCTCGCCCTGCGCACCCCGCGCGACTGACCTCGCGTTCCCCCGGACGTCCGGTTCCGCGGCTCGGCGACGCCGTGGAGGATCCGGAGCATCCGGCGGATGATGGATCCCGGGGCGATGTCGACGCGGAGGCCGCCCGATGACTGTCGCTCGGCGTGCACGGTTCCGACGCGGTGGTGCGACCGCCCTGGACATCCTCGTCGTCGCCGCGCTGTACTACGGCTCGGCCCGGCTCGGGCTGTTCCAGCAGCTGGTGCGCAGCCAGGTCACCCCGCTGTGGCCGCCGACCGGCATCGCCGTGACGAGCCTGCTCCTGCGCGGCCCGCGGGTCTGGCCCGGGATCGCGATCGGGGCGTTCCTGGCCAACGTCTCCCTCGGCCCGTCGGTCCCGTCCCTGCTGACGATCGTCCTGGGAAACACCCTCGCGCCCGTCTGCTCCTACGCGCTGCTGCGCCGTGCGGGCTTCCGTACCCAGCTGGACCGGCTGCGGGACGCGCTCGCGCTGATCTTCCTCGGTGCGTTCACCGGGATGCTGGTCAGCGCCGGCGTGGGCAGCGGCGCCCTGGCCGTCGCCGGCGTGCTCAGCCCCGACCGCTTCTGGCCGGCGTGGTTCGTGTGGTGGACCGGCGACGCCATGGGCGTCCTGGTGGTGACGCCGGTCCTGCTCGTCCTCCGCTCGGCGCGCCGGCCGAGGGGCGTGAGACCCTTCCGCCGGGTGGAGGCGCTGCTGCTCCTCGCGGCCACCCTCGGTGTCGGCTGGCTCCAGACCGGCAGCACGCCCCTGATGTTCCTCGGCTTCCCCCTGCTGATCTGGGCGGCGTTCCGCTTCCAGCTGGCCGGGGCCGCGCCCTGCTCCCTGGCCGTGTCGACCTTCGCGGTCGTCGCCGCCGCGCAGGGGGCGGGGCCGTTCGCCGGTCACGACCTGCTCACCAACATGATCACCTTGCAGGCGTTCAACGGATCCGCCTCGCTGACCGCCCTGCTCCTCGCGGCCGCCGTCAGCGAACGCGACCAGACCCAGCGGGAGATCGCGCGGGCTTGCGGGCAGCTCGCCGAGATGGTGACCACGATCGCCCGTGGTCACCGCCCCACGACGCTCCCCGCCGGTGCCGACGGGGAGCACGCGGCCGAGGAGCAGGGCGGCCGGACCGGAAGACCGGGCTGAACCGCAGGGGACGCGAGCCGACGGGAAGGGGGCTGTCCGGCCGCGGCGGACGACCGGGGCCGGCCCCGGCGAGGGGCGGGACGGAAGCACACAAAGAAAGGCAAGGAGGTTCACCCACTCCTTGCCACTCTCAACTTATAGCGCACCGGGGGCCTTGCGGCAAGGCCCCCTTCCTGCCGCAGAATCACCGGCCGAAGCCACGAGCTGCGGAGACGGGGTTGTGATGATCGACGTGATCGTCGTCGGCGGTGGACCGACCGGACTGATGCTGGCCGGCGAACTGCGGCTGCACGGTGTGCGGGTGCTCGTGCTGGAGAGGGACGCGGAGCGCACCCCGGTGGTCCGCGCGCTGGGTCTGCACGTGCGCAGCGTCGAGGTGATGGATCAGCGCGGCCTGCTGGACCGGTTCCTCGCGCACGGCACGCAGTACCGGGTCGGCGGCTTCTTCGCCGGTCTCGGCACGCAGTGGCCCGACCGGCTGGACACCGCGCACTCGTACGTCCTCGGCATCCCGCAGACCGTCACCGACCGCCTGCTGGAGGAGCACGCCACCGAGCTCGGCGCCGAGATCCGGCGCGGCAGCGAGCTGGCCGGGCTGAGCCAGGACGACCACGGGGTGACCGTCGAACTGGCCGACGGCACGCGGCTGCGCTCGCGCTACGCCGTCGGCTGCGACGGCGGCCGCAGCACGGTGCGCAAGCTGCTCGGCGTCGGCTTCCCCGGTGAGCCCTCCAGGGTCGAGACGCTGCTGGGCGAGATGGAGGTGGGCGTGCCTGCGCAGACGCTCGCCGACGTGGTGACCGAGGTCCGCAAGACCCAGGCGCGGTTCGGCGCCGTGCCCCTGGGGGACGGGGTGTACCGCGTCGTCGTGCCCGCCGCGGGGGTGACCGGGGACCGCTCGGTCCCGCCGACCCTCGACCAGGTCAGGCAGCAGCTGCGGGCGGTCGCCGGCACCGACTTCGGCGTGCACTCGCCGCGCTGGCTCTCCCGCTTCGGCGACGCCACGCGGCTGGCCGAGCGCTACCGCGTCGGCCGGGTGCTGCTGGCCGGCGACGCGGCCCACGTCCACCCGCCGACCGGCGGTCAGGGGCTCAACCTCGGCATCCAGGACGCGTTCAACCTCGGCTGGAAACTGGCCGCCGAGGTGGCGGGCCGGGCGCCGGAAGGACTGCTGGACAGCTACGAGAGCGAACGGCGTCCGGTGGCCGCCGACGTGCTGGAGAACACCCGCGCGCAGATGGAGCTGATGTCCCCCGAACCCGGTCCGCGGGCAGTGCGCCGGCTGCTGACGGAACTGATCGGCTTCGAGGAGGTGAACCGGTACCTGATCGAGAAGATCACCGCGATCTCGGTCCGCTACGACCTCGGCGAGGACCACCCGCTCGTCGGCCGCCGGATGCGGGACGTGCGGCTGAAGCGGGGGCGTCTGTACGCGCTGATGCACGGCGGCCGCGGGCTGCTGCTCGACCGGACCGGCCGGCTCTCGGTGCCGGGCTGGGCGGACCGGGTCGACCACGTCGTCGACGTCGGCGAGGAGCTGGACGTGCCCGCGGTGCTGCTGCGCCCGGACGGCCACGTGGCCTGGGCCGGTGACGACCAGCGGGAGCTGCTCGGCCGGCTGTCCCGCTGGTTCGGCGCCCCCGTCGACCGAGCACGCCCCCGCCGGCCGAACACGCCGTCGCGGCACCGCGCCGCCTCCGGCCCCGGCGGGGACGCGGGCCCCGGACCCGCGTCCACCGGTCGGTGACGCCCTTCCGCGCCCCGCCGCCGCCCGACGTCAGAGGGCGGTGGCGGGAGTGCGGAAGTAGTGGCCCGCGTCGAGGTCCTCGAGGAGGCCGGGCCCGGCCGGCCGCCAGTCCAGCAGTTCGCGGGTCAGGGCGTTCGACGCCGGGCTGTCGAGTCCGAGGAAACCGCCCAGCCAGGTGAAGTGCTCGGCCGCGGCCTCGGGGGCCACGGCGGCCACCGGCACGTCGAGGTGGCGGCCGATCACCTCGGCGACGGCACGGAGCGTGACGCCTTCCTCCGCCGCGCCGTGCAGCACCGACCCCGCGGGGGCCTTCTCCACCGCCAGGCGGAAGAGCCGTGCGGCGTCGAGGCGGTGGACGGCCGGCCAGCGGTTCGCGCCGTCGCCGACGTACCCGGAGACGCCTTCGGCCCGGGCGATGGCGACCAGCGTCGCCATGAACCCGTTGTCCCCTTCGCCGTGGCAGGTCGGGGAGAGACGCACCACGGACGAGCGCACGCCGCGCGAGGCGAGGGCGAGCGCCGCCGCCGCGGTGGCGGCGCGGACGGAGGCCGGCGAGCCGTCGACGGCGGGTACGTCCCGTTCGGTCGACACGTGTCCCGGCTTGAGGCCGATCAGGCCGGAGGCGATGACCAGGGGCCGGCCGGTGCCGGCCAGCGCGTCGCCGAGGGTGTCCACGGCACGGCGGTCGGCCTCGGCGGCGCCCCGGAAGTCGCCGGTGAACGCGATGTCGTGCCGGAAGGCGAGGTGGACCACGCCGTCCGACGCGGCGGCGGTGCCGCCCAGGACGTCCAGGTCGTCGAGGGTGCCGCGGACCGCTTCCGCCCCGGCGGCGGTGAGGGCGGCGGCGGACGCGTCGGAGCGGGCGAGCCCCACGACCTGGTGGCCCCCGTCGATGAGGTCGGGCACGAGGGCGGAGCCGAGCCAGCCGGAAGCGCCGGTCACGAAGATACGCATGGGAGAACTCCGAACTGTTGATGTCAGTGGCTGCCATCGACGCTAGCACGGTAATGTCAGTCACTGCCATCACGTTAGGATCTCCCCATGGGCAGATGGGAGCCGAACGCACGCGAACGGCTGGCGAAGGCGGCGTTGGAGCTCTACGGCGAGCGCGGCTACGAACAGACCACGGTGGCGGAGATCGCCCAGCGGGCCGGGCTCACCGAGCGGACCTTCTTCCGGCACTACGCCGACAAGCGCGAGGTGCTGTTCGGCGGCTCGACGGCGGTGGAGGAGCTGTTCGTGAACGCGGTCGCCGGGGCTCCCGGCTCCGCGGCGCCGATCGACGCGATCGCGGCGGGCCTCGAGGCGGTCGCCGGCCTGTTCGACGACCGCCGCGACCACTCCCGCCGACGCCAGGCCGTCATCGTGGCGAACGCCGAACTCCGGGAGCGCGAGCTGATCAAGCTGGCCTCGATCGCCGCCGCGCTCGCCGACGCCCTGCGGGGCCGCGGTGTCGCGGAGCCCGCCGCGAGCCTGACCGCCGAGGCGGGGGTCGCCGTCTTCAAGGTCGGCTTCGAGCGCTGGGTCGAGGCGGCCGAGGAACGCGCGATGTCCCAGGTGATGCGGGAAGCGCTGGCCGAACTCAAGGCCGTCACCGCGGGCGGCTGACGCCGCCGCCGGCCTCGGGCCCCTCGGTTCGCCGGACTTCGACGGCGGGCCCCTGGACGACCGGCGGCCCGGCGGGAGCGGCGGCGTCGGGCGACGTCACACCTCCGGTCGGACGGTGACGCGGTAGACGCTCCGCCGCCCGGCGTGCTCGCCGAGCGACCACAGGGAGCCGCCCGAGTGCACGTCGTAGCTGAGGTCCTCCGGCCCCAGCGAGAGCCTGGCCGCCGGCGTGTCGCCCATCGGGTGGCCGAGCGGTGACTGGGTCCAGAGGTCGCCCTGCCGGCGGGGACCGTCCGCCTCACCGCGGTTGGCCGAGTAGTAGGCCGTGGAACTTCCCACCGTGACCGCTCCCTGCACGCGCGCCTTCTGCAGGGTCCAGTGCGTCTTGGTCCGCACGTCGGCGATCTCGCCCGTGGCGTCCAGACCCCAGCGCACCGCCCGGCCGTCCGGACTCGCGCCCCGGTACTCGCTGACCACGAGCGACGGGACGAACCCGGGTGTCCGGTCCAGGGCCACCTGCGAGAAGGTCAGGCCGTCGCCGGCGTTCTCGTAGATGTGGTGCATCGGCAGGACGTACCGGTGGCCGTAGGCGGCGTAGCGCCTCCGGGAGGCGTCGTAGCCGCACCAGTCGCCCGAGGAGACCTGGAACATCCTGCTGGTGTCGAACACGCTGAGGCCGTAGCGCGTGTTGGCCACGTAGAGCCACGTGCCGTACCAGGCGATGCCCCCGGCGTGGAACTTCACCGGCACGAAACCGGCCCGCCTCCCCTGCGCCTTCACCGGCTCGACGAGCAGGACGTGCCGGTACTTCGGCCGCCGGGGGTCGCCGGTCACGTCGATGAAGGTGACCCGGGCGCCCTTGCGGGCGTTGCCGCCCCGGGCGTACCAGGACACGACGGCCACCTTCTCGCCGCTTCCCGGAAGCCTGCCGCCGTAGGCGTCGTAGCTGGTCGTCATGCCCTGCGGGTACCAGCTCGCCGTCGTGCCGTCCCGGGTCGCCGGGTCCCATGCGAAGCCGTAGTCGAGGTGGTCGGGTTTCGCCGCGTGCCAGTCGGTGACGCGGGCGCCCCTGCTCCTCGCCCCCGCGAGCACGTGCCGGGCCAGCTCCACGTCGGGCAGCCTGGCCGAGAGGCTGTCGATGGCGTCGGGCCAGCTGCTCTGCAGCGGCGAGCCCACGCGGTCGACCCGCTTCAGCACGAACTCGGTCTCCGGTGCGGCGTGGGCCGTGGACGGCATCAGCAGCCCGCCCGCCGTCGCGGCGAGGGGGGCGGCCGCCATGCCCTTGAGCAACGCTCTGCGTGTGGTGTCCATGGTCCGGGGACCATAGGAGCGGACGCCGTGGTTCGGCACCGCCCCGCCCTGTCCCGGACATCGCTCCCCGTCCCACCAGGCGTGATCCTCGTGTCCGGGACAGCACGGGCCGCTCCCGCGGACAGCCGGCGCGTCGCGGAGGAGCCGGCTTCCCGGTCACGGGCCGGCGCAGGTCTCCCGCACGTAGCCCGACTCGCCCGCGGGGACCACGTCCCGGTCGCGCAGGACGACGGCGATCCGCCCGCCCCAGCCCGCGCAGGCCTTCGCCATGCCCCGCTCGTCGTACTCGACGTCGACGACGTGTTCGCCGAAGGCGGCGAAGTAGTCACCGCACTCGTCGTACATCCCGCACTCCTCCGCGACGGCGAAGTCCAGGCCCACCTCGTCGCGGTCGGGGGCGAGGTCCGGCGTGTTCTTCTGCGCGACGGCGAGCCCCCTGGCGTGGGCGTGGTCCGCCAGCAGGGCCAGGAACGCCTTGGCGTCGGCGGCGGTCAGCAGGCCCTCGGGGGCCCGTGTGTAGCTGTCGTAGTTGTCCGGCTCGACGGCCTGGAAGCCCTTGGCCGCACACGTGTCGATCCAGGCGTTCACCTTCGCGGCCACGCGTCGGCGCTTGGCGTCGGTGCGGATGTCCAGGAGCGCCTCGTCCCAGTCCGTGTCCACGACCACCTCGCCGTCCGCGTCCCGCAGCAGCAGGTCGTCGTCCCACTCCGCCTCCGCGTCCGGCTGGGCCTGGAAGGCGTTGACGTAGCAGATGGTGTACACCCCCGGCGCGGGGGACGCCGTGTGGTCACGGGCGACGACCGAGGCGCCGGCGGGCGGGGGGTAGGAACCGCCGAGCTGGTAGTCGAACCCCGCGGAGGCGGGGGGAGGCGTCACCTTCCCGGAGGGGGCCGGCTTCCGCTCCGGGGCGGCGGGACCCGAGCAGGCGGTGGTGAGCAGCGAGACGGCGGCGGCCGCGGCCGTCAGCGCCGCCGCGGACCGGTGGGGTCGCGCGCGGACGAGGTGCATGGGCAGACAGGCTTCCGTGGCGGAGGGCGGCACGTCAAACCCCGTGGTGCGGCTCCGCCCGGCCCGGGAGGAGCCGGGGCGCTCGGGCCCCGCCGCCCGAAGTGACGCGGACCATACGGTGGCATCGGACATACCCCCCTATCACCTGATCGGGGGTATTTTTGTGAGCTTGCCCCGTACTCGACGTCGCGTCTCGGGGGTACCGTCCCATCGATCGTCCGGGAGACCCATGCGCCCCCGCATACCGTCCGCTCCGGTAAGAGCGTCCGTTCCGTCCCTCGCCCTGGCGGGAGGTGTGCTGACCGTCGGCATCGGCGGTGTGTACCTCGCCGGGCTGCTGCTGACGGGCGGTGAGATCGACACGGGCACGACCGTGCGGGGGGTGGACATCGGGGGGCTGAGCAAGGCCGAGGCCACCCGGAAGCTGGAGCAGCGGCTCAACCCGGCCGCCGCGCGGGAACTGACCGTGAAGGTCGGGGACCGCACGGCCACGGTCGTCCCGCAGCGGGCCGGCATCGGCTTCGACGCCCGGCGGACCGTCGACCGGGCGGCGGTCACCGGATCCGACCCGTTCAGCGTGATCGGCGGGTTCTTCCGCTCCGGCGGTGACATCGAGCCGGTGGTCCGCGTCGACGAGGAGCGGGCCCGGGCCGCTCTCGGGAAGCTGGCGCCGGCGCTCGACCAGAAGGTCCGTGAGGGCGCCGTCGCCTTCGACGGCGGACGGGTCGAGCAGGTCGCGCCGCGCAGCGGCTACGCCCTGGACGCGGACGCCGCGGTCGGCACGCTGCGCGCGGCCCTCCTGCGCGGTGGGACGCAGCCGGTCACGGTCCTTCCCGCGCGAAGGACCGAGCCGAAGGTCGGCGCGGAAGAGGTGCGGCGGGCGGTGCGCGAGTTCGCGCGGCCGGCCGTGTCGGCGCCGGTCACGCTCGTCGTCGACGGCAAGCGGTTCACGATCGACCGGGCCACCCTGGGCGCCCACCTGACGATGCGGCCGGACGGAGCCGGACGGCTGACACCCGAGCTGGACGTCGCGGGCCTGCGCGCCGCCCCCGCGGTGGCGCGTCCCCTTTCCCGCATCGTCGGCGGGCCCGAGAACGCCACGCTGCGGCTCGCCGGCGACAAGGTCGTGGTGGCCGACGCCGGCAGAACCGGCGTGGAGGTCACCGACAAGGCGCTGGGCAAGGCGGTGCTGCCCCTGCTGACCAAGTCGGGCGCCGCCGCCCGTACCGGCGAGGTGGACGCGCGCCTGACCCGGCCGGAGGTGACGGGCGCGAACGCGGCGCGGCTCGGGCTGACGGAGAAGATGTCGTCGTTCACGGTGCACTTCGAACCGGCGCCGTACCGCACGAAGAACATCGGCCGGGCCGTGGAACTCATCAACGGCTCCGTCGTCATGCCGGACGAGACCTGGAGCTTCAACCGGACCGTCGGGCAGCGCACGGAGGCCAACGGCTTCGTCGAGGGCATCATGATCAACGACGGCCGGTTCGCCAAGGCGCCCGGCGGCGGTGTCTCGGCCGTGGCCACGACCGTCTACAACGCGCTGTTCTTCGCCGGCGTCCACCCCGTGGAGCACGGCGCCCACTCCTTCTACATCGAGCGCTACCCGGAGGGCCGCGAGGCGACGGTGGCCTGGGGCACCCTCGACCTCAGGTTCACCAACGACTCCGGTCACGCCGTCTACATCCAGGCCGAGTCCACCGACACCTCGGTGACCGTCGCCTTCCTCGGGACCAGGAAGTACGACGAGATCACGTCGGTCAAGGGGCCGCGCACCCAGGTGCGGCAGCCCGCGCACCACGAGAGCGCGGCCGGGGAGTGCGTGCCGCAGACCCCGCTCGAGGGCTTCGACGTGACGGTGCAGCGCGTCTTCCGCGACGGCGGCAGGGAAGTGAAGCGGGAGCCGTTCCGCACGCACTACACCCCGCGCGACGAGATCGTCTGCGCGTCCCCCTGAGCGGGTGCGGCCGCGGCGCCGGCCGGTGCCGGTGCCGGTGCCGGTGGAGGAGCGTGCGCGCGGGTACGCCGAGGAGTGTCCGTCCGTGTCGGAAGAAGGAGGTCCGGACATGACCGGACTCAGCACCGCCGGGTCCGTGCGGGCCACCCCCGAGGGTCTCCTCTGGGAGCCGAGTCCCCGCTGGGTGCGCGGCCGCACGGGCGACGTCACCGTCGTCGACAGCCGGCACCCGCTCCTCGTGTGGGAGCCGGGGGTGCCCGTGCCGCTGTACGCCTTCCCGCGCGGCGAGGTGCGCGAGGACCTGCTCCGCCCGGCGGGCGACCCGCCGACCGGCAGGCACACCGGCTCCCGGGTCTTCTACGACCTCGAGGTGGGCGGCGAACCGCTGGAGAACGCCGCGTGGACGTTCCCCGCCGACGAGCTGGCGGGGCACATCGCCTTCGAGTGGTTCCGGCGCACGGGCAGGGGCCTCGACCACTGGTACGAGGAAGAGGAGGAGATCTTCGTCCACCCGCGCGACCCGCACAAGCGCGTCGACGCCCTGCCCAGCAGCCGGCACGTGCGGGTGGAGATCGACGGCACGGTCGTCGCCGACACCCGTCGCCCGGTCCTCCTCTTCGAGACCGGCCTGCCCACCCGCTACTACCTGCCCCCCGAGGACGTGCGACTCGACCTGTTCGTCCCCACCGGCCACCGCAGCGGCTGCCCCTACAAGGGCACCGCCCGGTACTGGTCCTGGCGCGGCGGGGCCGGCGTCCCGGCCGACGTCGTGTGGAGCTACCCCGACCCGCTGCCCGCCGTGGCCGCCGTCCGCGGGCTGGTCGCCTTCTACAACGAGGCGGTCGACATCACCGTGGACGGCGAACGCCTCGAGCGTCCGGTCACCTGGTTCACCGGGACGCTGACCTGACGTCCGGCGCGGAGCCGGCCGCCGTGTCCCCGGCCGGGCCGCGCGGCGGCTCGTCGTCCGCGCGCCACGTGTAGAGGTGGGTGCCGGGCAGCGCCCGTACCGGCTCGCCGGCGCCGGGAAGGCGGACCTGCGCCTCGGTGCCGGGCGGCACCCGCACGTCGAGCGTGTACACGTCGCCGTGGCGTTCCCACCGGCTCTCGACGGTGCCGTGCAGCGAGTCGTGGCGGGCCGCGGCCGAGGTGAGGCCGCCGCCCGGCCGGGGGGCGATGACGAAGCGCCGGTAGCCGGCGCTCCCCGCGTCCGGGGTCCGCGGCAGCCGGATCCCGGCGACGTACTGGTGCAGGAAGGAGATCACCGCCCCCTTGCTGTAGTGGTTGTACGACATGGCGGGGCGGCCCCGGTCGTCGACGCCGTGCCAGTCCTCCCAGACGGTCGTCGCTCCCCGGTCGATCATGGCGAGCCAGGACGGCGGGGTGGACTGGAGCAGCAGGGCGTAGGCGAGGTCGAGGTGGCCGTGGTCGGCCAGGACGGGCAGGAGCAGGCCCGTGGACAGGAAGCCGGTCGTCAGGTGGGTGCCGGCCGCGCGGACCAGGGCGGCGAGCCGGTCCGCCGCGCGGGTCCGCAGCCGGCCGGGGACGAGTCCGAAGGCCAGGGCCCGTACGAGGGTGGCCTGGGTGTCGGGGACGGTGGTGCCGTCCGCGGTGAGGTACTCGGCCCGCCAGGCGGCGCGGGCGCCGTCGGCGACGCGCCGGTAGCGGGTCTCGTCGTCGCGGTGGCCGAGCAGCCGGGCGGTGCGGGCCAGCAGGTCGGCCGAGCGGTGCAGGTAGGCGGTGGCGACGTCGCCGCGGTCGCGGGCGGGGTCGAGGTCGGGGGCGACGCCGGGCTCCAGCCACTCGCCGAAGTGGAAGCCGGTGTCCCACAGGAACTCCTCGTGCGGCGCCGGCCGCGGGCGGGCGGCCGCCCGGTCGGGGTGGCGCCGGGTGCGGGCCTGTCCGGCCGCGAACTCGACCCACGCGCGCATCGAGGGGTACTGGGTGCGCAGCAGGTCCAGGTCCCCGTAGGCGCGCCACATCTCCCAGGGGACGATGACGGCGGCGTCGCCCCAGCCGGACGAGCCGTTCATGCCGCCCTCGGCCGACCGGCGGCGGGTGTCCTCGTCGGCCGGGTCGGGCACGAAGTTGGGGACGACGCCGTCGCCCCACTGGTCGGCCGCGAGGTCGCGCAGCCATTTGGCGGTGAAGCCGGCGACGTCGTAGAGGTAGGCGGCGGCGGGGGCGAACACCTGCCAGTCGCCGGTCCAGGCGGCGCGTTCGCGCTGGGGGCAGTCGGTGGGGACGTCGCAGACGTTGCCGCGCAGGCTCCACACGGCGGCCTCGTGCAGCCGGTCGACGCGCTCGTCGCTGCTGGTGAACCATCCCGTGCGGGTCAGGTCGGTGTGGACGACGATGCCGGTGACGTCGTCCGGGGTGAGCGGGCCGGGGTGTCCCTCGACGCGGACGTAGCGGAAGCCGTGGGTGGTGTGGCGGGGTTCGAAGGTCTCGCCGGCGCGGCCGGCGGAGATCACCGTGTCGGCCTGCCCGGCCGGGAGGGGGCGGTGGGTGGCCCAGTCGAAGGCGCGGATGTTGTCGGTGGTGACGTCGCCGTGTTCGTCGAGGGCCTCGCCGTGCAGCAGGGTGAGCCGGGTGCCGGCCGGACCGAGGTCGCTCAGCCGTGTCCAGCCGTTGATGTTCTGGCCGAGGTCCACGACGTGCCGGCCGTCCCGCAGCCGGGTCACGGCCACGGGGCGGATCTCCTGCACGCGGCGCACGGGCGGGGCGAGGGTCCCGGTCAGGCGGGAGAAGTCGTCGTAGAGGCCGCCCGCGACGACGGCCGCTTCCGCCCAGAGCCGGTCGTCGAAGGAGGCCGTCGCCCATCCGGGCCGATGGGCGCGGAGGTCGGTCTCCTGACCGTCCATCAGGTCGGCCGCGGTGATCGCGCCCGGGGCGCTGCGCCAGCCGGGGCCGGTGCCCAGCACGGTCGTCGTGCCGTCGGGGTGCGTGACGGCGAGCTGGGCGAGGAGGGCGGTGCGGGTGCCGAACCCGTCGGCCTCGCGGGCGAAGCCGTGGCGGCCGCGGAACCAGCCGTCCGAGAGGAGGGCGCCGAGCGCGTTGTCGCCGTCGGTGAGGAGCCCGGTGACGTCGTACGTCTGCACCTGGAGCCGGGTGCGGTACGCGGTGAAGCCCGGGGTGAGGTCGAGGTCCCCGACGCGCCGGCCGTTGAGGAACAGCTCGTAGAGGCCGTGGGCGGTGGCGTGCAGGCGGGCGGTGCGGACGGGCTTGCGCAGAGCGAAGGCGTGGCGCAGCAGGTGTGCGGGGCGGCGGCCGGGCGGGGCGGGCTCGGCCTCGGCGGGTTCGATCCAGCGGGCCCGCCAGTCGTCGGGCGACAGCAGGCCGGTCTCCCACCAGGACGGCTCGGACCAGTCCGTCTCCCCCTGGTCGGTCCACGCCTTCACCCGCCACTCGACGCGGGTGGCCGGGCCGGGCGCGGGGCCGTCGTAGCGGTGGTAGGTGGTGACCGGGGACTCGATCCGGCCCGTGTCCCAGGCGCCGGCCCGGAGCCGGTAGGCGATCTGCTCGCCGGCCGCCGGCGGAAGCCGCCAGGACAGGCGCGGGTTCGGGACGCCGAGGCCCAGGGGCCGGTCGAGGTGTTCGACGCGCAGATGGGTGGGGCGGGCGCGGAGCACGGGTGGTTCCTCTCGGTGAACGGGGGTGCGCGGGCGGCGCGGGTGCGGGCTTCGGCGGGGAGGGGGTCAGGCGGCCCGGGTGAGGCCCGGTTCCGGCGCGTCGGACGCGGTCCCGGCGGGGCGCGGCAGCCGGGGGATGGCGCAGGAGATCAGCAGGCCCGCGACGACGATCGCGGCCATGGCGAGGTAGGCGTGGGTGAAGGCCCGGTCGTGGTAGAAGGCGGTGCCCTCCAGCACGGTGGAGTCCGCCGCGAGCACCGCGTAGAGCATCTGGTTGGTCAGGGCCAGGAAGACCTGCGTGAGCAGGGAGGACATCCCGTTGGCCGCGGCCTGCTCCGCGGGGGACACCACCGACACGATCATGGTCTGCTGACCGGCCATCAGGATGCCGCCGCCGAGGCCCATGACGATGCCGGTGACGACGATCTGGCCCGCGTCGCGGTGGAGGAACGCGGCCAGCGTCAGGCCGGCGGCGAGGACGGCCAGACCGACGAACCAGACGGAGCGCGGGCTGACCGTGCGCACCGCCCTGCCCACGCCGACGCCGGCGGCGAAGGTGACCAGTCCGGCCGGGACGCCGATGAGGGCGTTGTACGTGGTGGACCAGCCCAGGCCGTCGGAGACGTGGGGGATCGGCGGGAACAGGGCGAGGAAGATCAGGATCGACTGGGAGGCGAAGAAGGCCGCCTGGGGCACCGACGAGCCGAGCAGGACGGTGGCCAGGGACCGGCGCCGCAGCAGACGCAGGTCCAGGATCGGAGCGCTCACCCGCAGCTCGACGACGACGCACACCACCAGCGCGGCGACGCCCGCGACGAGCGCCGTGACGACTCCGGCCGAGGTCCAGCCCCAGTCGCGGCCCTGCCCGACGCCGAACACCACCAGGGACAGGCCGCCGCCGAGCAGCAGGGCGCCCGCCCAGTCGAGCCGCCCGGCGACGGCCCGTCGCGGGGTCTCGGGCACGGCGCACAGGGCGGCGATCGCGACGACGGTGGAGCCGACCAGGAACCACAGGGCGCCGCGCCAGCCGAAGGCGTCCAGCAGCCGGCCCGACAGCAGCGGGGCGAGGAGGCTGAGCACACCGACCGACCCGGCCACGGTGCCGAGCGCCGTCGCGACCTTGCGGGGCGGGAACAGGTCGCGCACCGCCGCCAGGACGAGGACCGCGACGGGACCGTAGAGGCCGCCGATCACCCGGCCGACGACCATCACCGGATAGGTGGGGGCCAGCACGGTGACGATGTCGCCCAGGAGGCCCGCGGCGGCGAGGACGAGCATCGTGCGCCGTTTGCCGTGCAGGTCGCCCAGCCGCACCGCGAAGGGCGTCGCCACGATCGTGGCCAGCGTGAACGACAGGCTGAACCAGGCGATCTGCGTGGTGTGGAAGTGCTGGGCGACCTGCGGCTGCGCGTTCGCGGCGATGATGCCGGCCACGACGAGCAGCTGACCGGGCCAGACCAGCGCGGCGAGCCGGCGCAGTTCCGCACCCGTCCAGCGGGCGGCGGGGTCGGACGGCGTGGGACCGGCCGGAGGGGGGTCGTCGTGCGCGGGACGCGTCGACGGGTGGGGCGGAGTGTTCATGATCGCTCCGGGAACAGGTCGGCGCGTCGTTACGCCGAGGTTTCCGACCGATGATGCGAATCAAAAACCGAGTGCGCTAGGTTTTTACGGGGTGACGCAGGTCACACAGTCGGGGAAGTGCCGCCCCGGGCCGCCCGCGCCCGGTGGGCACTGGCTACGGTGAGGCCCATGACCAGCAGCACCCGGGGCCCGCGCGGCAGCTACTCGGTCGGCATCGCCCGACGCCGGAAGATCGTGGAAGCGGCGGCGCGGCGGTTCGCCCAGGAGGGCTATCACCGCACCGCCCTGAGCCGGATCGCCGAAGACGTCGGGATCACCGAAGGGGGGCTGCTGCACCATTTCCGCAGCAAGAAGCACCTGCTGCTCGCCGTCATGGAGCACCGTTTCACCGCCGAGGCCGAGTGGTGGGCGCACCTGCCCGAGGACGCCGACGGACGCACCGTGCTGCGCGCCATGGTCGAGGCGACCGAGCGCCACCTCGCCGAGCCCGGGCTGATCGAGTTGTTCGTGCTCACGTCGGCCGAGGCGGCCGACCCCACCAGCGCCGCCCACGTCCTCTTCGCCGAGCGGTACGAACGCGCCGTCGAGCAACTCGCGGGCCAGCTGCACCGGGCGCGGGACAACGGTTCGCTGCGCGAGGACACCGACTGCCGGGCGGTCGCCCGCGAGTGCATCGCCGTCAGCGACGGCCTGCAGTTGCAGTGGGTGATCTCCGAAGGAGCGACGGACCTCGCCCGGGCCGTCCGCACCCACGCCGACCGGATCGCCCGCACGATCACTCCGGACGGGGGCGGCCTGTGAGGGCCGGGGAGCCGAGGGGCGGCCGGTGAAGGCCGGGGAGCCGAGGGGCGGCTGGTAAGGGCCGGGACCGAGGAACCGCCGGTGAGGGCCGGGACCGAGGAGCTGCCGGCAGGGGGGCGGCGTGGGACGGCTGCCGGCAAGAGGCTGCGCGTGGCGGCCGTCGGCAAGGGGCTGCGCGGGACGGCCGTCGGCAAGAGGCTGCGCGGGACGACTGCCGGCAAGAGGTGGCGCGGGACGGCTGGCACACGGGGCACCGGCCGGCGATCCGGCAACGGAACCGGAGCCCGGGCGGCCGGGCGGCCGGGCGGCCGGGCGGCCGGGCGGCCGAGCAGCCGAGCAGCCGAGCAGCCGGGCGGCCGGGCGGCCGGGCGGCCGGGCAAAAACGCCCTCGCCGCCGGGGCACCTTTCCGCGGAGGCGACGCGCATCGCGTGACGGGACGGCTCACCGTCCCCCGGCGCGGGCCGGGGGGCGGTGAGCCGGGGAGCGGCGGCCGACGCGGCCGCGGGGCGCGCACGCGGCGTGGCGGGCACGTCGCGCGCCCCGGGCGTCTCCGGAGCGGCGCGTGCCGCGGGGAGCCGGCCGTGCGGCGCGGGCGGCGCCGGCCCGGTGAGGCGGGTCCACGCCGTCCGCGTGCCCCGCGCGGGTCAGCCGGCGTCCGCGTCCCGCCCGCCACGGGGTGCGCGGCGCCCGGTCGCCTCCGGTGCGCCGTGCCCCTGCCAGGGCCGGGCGAGTCCGGCCAGGGCGGCCGCGGCCGCAGCCGCGGCGACGAGCATGATCGACGCCATCGGCAGGGAGCTGTCCTCCCCGAACAGGCCCACCAGGGGCGAGGCCAGCGCCCCGAAGAGGAACTGCAGTCCGCCCAGGAGCGCCGAGGCGGCGCCCGGCGCCGACCGGCCCACCGTCTGGCCGAGGCTCATGCCCGCCGGGAAGACCAGGCCGATGCCGACGGCGGTCACGAACAGGCCGGCCCACGTGCCGGCCAAGGTCTCCCCGACCGTCAGCACCAGCAGCACCTGGGCCAGCGCGCCCAGCAGGCAGACCGCGACACCGGCCGCGAGGAGGGTGTCGAGCCGGCGCCGTCCGGCCAGGCGGGAGAAGACCGCTCCGGCGAGCAGCATGCCGACGGCGTTGGTGGCGAAGATGAGGGAGTACATCGTCGCCGAGACGCCGTGCAGGCTCTCGAAGACGAAGCTGGAGCCGCTGATGTAGGCGAACAGCGCCGCCGACACGAAGGCGACGACCAGGACGTACCCCATGAAGGTGCGGCGGCCCAGCAGCGAGCCCATGGCCCGGAACGTGCCGGCGAAACCGCCGCCGTGACGGCGCTCCGGCGGCAGGGACTCCGGTACCGCGCGCGCCACGGCGAGCACCAGCAGGGCGCCCAGGACGGCCAGGACGGCGAACACGGCCCGCCAGGTGGAGACGCCGAGCACGGCCCCGCCGAGGACCGGGGCCGCGATCGGGGCGACGCCCATCACCTGGGAGAGCACCGCGAAGTGGCGGGGCAGGTCGGCTCCGTGGAAGCGGTCGGTGAGGACGGCCCGGGCCAGCACCATGCCCGCCGCGCCGGCCACGCCCTGGAGGAAGCGCGCCCCGGTGAGCAGGGCGACGTTCGGCGCGAGGGCGCACGCGACGGAGAAGAGCACGAACCCGGCCGAGCCGGACAGCAGCAGCCGGCGCCGCCCGAGGCCGTCGCTGAGCGGCCCGATCAGCAACTGGCCGACGACCAGGCCGGCCAGGAAGGCGGTCATGGTCAGCTGCACCACCGACGAGCTCGTCCCGAGCGCCTCTCCCATGGCGGGGAAGCCGGGGACGTACATGTCGGTCGCGAGCGGGGCGACCGCGGTCAGCGCTCCGAGGACGGCGACCAGGGCGAGGGCGGACCGCCGGGACGGGGAGGCGGGGTCGGTCGGTTCGGCCTCACCGGTTCGGTGCGCGACCGTCGGGCGAGCGGGGGACGGCGATATCATGACCTCAACGGTAACCGATGGTTCACTGGTTAACATTATCGGAGTGATGAGCGGCATGACCCCCTCCCCCGACCCCGCCGACGTCCGCGCCCAGTGGACCCGGAACAACCCCGGCCTCGACACGTCCCCGATGGAGGTGGTGGCCCTCCTCAAGCGCGCCACGGGCCTGCTCGACCGGGCCGTCGAGCCCCTGTACGAGGGCGCCCCCCTCACCGCGCCCGAGGTCGACATGCTCATCCCCCTGCGCCACGCCACCGGCCCGGTCATCGCCCGCCGCCTCGCCGCGAACCTCGGCCTGTCCCGCGCGGGCGTCAGCAAGACGCTCGCCAGACTGGAAAGGCGCGGCTTCATCGCCCGCACCCCGAACCCGGCCGACCGCCGCGCCGCCCTCGTCACCGTCACCGAGGCCGGAGCCCGGGCCGTCGACGACCTCTTCCCCCGCCAGCTCGCCGCGGAGGTCGCGCTGTTGGCGAACCTCGGGGACGACCGGGAATGGGTCCTCGAGGCCCTGGCCCGTCTGGTCGAGGCGATGGAGAGCGGGCAGAGCCGCCCCTGAGGGACCGAGGCGGACCCGCGGGCCGTCCGGACGCCGGGGCACCGCCCCGCGGGCCGCGCGGGCCGCAGCGGTCGGCGCGCCGGCGGCGGATCGGCCACCGGCCGCCGCGCGAGGCCGTCCGGCAGCTCAGCCGGCTCCGTGTTCCCGGCCACCGGGCGGCAGTTGGGCCGGGCTCACCAGTTCGCCCAGCACCCCGGCCATGAAGTGGACCAGCCACCGCTGCGAGGGGCTCCGCGAGGACTCGTGGCGGACGTAGAGCGCGACCTCGATCGGTTCGGTCTCGAAGGGCAGCCGGACCGGGCGCACGCGGTGGGAAGCGGTGAACACCTCCGCGACGTACTCGGGGACGATGGCGATCAGGTCGGTCTGCTCCAGCACGTAGGGCAGCGTCGAGAGGCGGGTGGCGTCGACGACGACGCGGTCCAGGAGTCCGTGCGCGGCCAGCACGGCGCGCGGCAGGACGTGTCCGCTGGGGCCGTAGACGGTCGCGTGCCGCTCGGCCGCGAGCTGCGCGGCGGTGACCGAGTGGCCCCGGACGCGGGGGTGGTCGGCGGCGACCATGGCGACGTAACGCTCCTGGAACAGCGGGATGCGCACCGTCCGGTGCGAGGTCAGCACCGGGGTCGCCACGAACGCGTCGAGCTCGCCGCGCCGCAGCTGGCTCTCGGCCTCGTCGACGTCGAACGGACGGACCGCGAACGAGACCCGGGGGGCCCGCTCGCGGGCCGCGGCCACCAGACGCGGCAGCAGCGTCGCCTCGCCGAGGTCCGACAGGGCCAGCGTGAAGCGCCCCGGCATGGTCGTGGGATCGAAGTCGTCGGCCTGGCGGATCGTCGCGTCGATGGCGGCCAGGGCGCGCTGCAACGGCTCGTAGAGCCGGCGGGCGCCCGCCGTCGGCGTCAGTCCCCGGCCCGTGCGCCGGAACAGCTCGTCGTCGAAGTGTCTGCGCAGCTTGGCCAGGCTGTAGCTGACCGTGGGCTGGGTGACGTGGAGCGTGTCGGCGGTGGCCGTGACGCTGCCCGTCTCGTACAGCAGCACGAAGACGCGGGCCAGGTTGAGGTCGAAGTTCCTCATATCGAGCAACTCTATATCGGGGCCGCACAACATCTATTGGTGCCATGTCGCGGCCCTGCCTAGCGTGTCGTGGGCCACCCCGGAAAGGAACGTCCGTTGCCCTCCGTCCGTCATGTCTCCCACGAGTTCCTGCAGCGTCAGGGCCTCACCACCGTCTTCGGCAACCCCGGCTCCAACGAGCTGCCGTTCCTCGCCGACCTGCCCGACGCGTTCCGTTACGTCCTGGGCCTGCACGAGGGGGCCGTGGTCGGCATGGCCGACGGCTACGCGCAGGCCAGCGGCCGGCCGGTGCTGGTCAACCTGCACGCCGCCTCCGGCTCCGGCAACGCGATGGGCACCCTGACCAACGCCGTGGCCTCCCGGACGCCGCTGGTGATCGTGGCCGGACAGCAGGTGCGGCCCGCCATCGGCCCGGAGGCCAACCTGGCCAACGTCGACGCGCCCGCGCTGATGAAGCCGCTGGTCGGCTGGGCCGCGGAACCGGCGTGCGCCCAGGACGTGCCGCGCGCGCTCGCGCAGGCCGTCTTCGAGGCGCAGCTGCAGCGGCGGCCGACGTACCTGTCCGTGCCGTACGACGACTGGGCCGCGGACGCCGACGACAACGGCCTGGCCGTGCTGGACCGGCGGGTCGCGCGGTCCTCCGCGCCCGCCGGGGACCAGGCGGACCGGATCGTCGAGCAGGTCCTGGCCGCCCGGCGGCCCGCGCTCGTCCTGGGCGGCGACATCGACACGGCCGGTCTGTTCGACGACGCCGTCCGGCTGGCCGAGCGGCTGGGCGGTCCGGTGTGGGCGGCGCCCTCGCAGTTCCGTCTGCCCTTCCCGAACCGGCATCCGCAGTTCCGCGGGGTGCTGCCGGCCGGCATCGCGCCGGTGTCCGAGGCGTTCGAGGGGCACGACCTCGTCCTCGTCCTCGGCGCGCCGGTGTTCCGCTACCACGAGTACCTGCCCGGCCGGTACCTGCCCGAGGGCACCCGGCTGCTCCAGGTCACCGACGACGCCTCCGCCGCGGCCCGGGCGCCCATGGGCGAGGCGCTCGTCGCCGACCCGGCGGCCGTCGTCGACCTGCTGGTGAAGGCGCTGGACGCGCCCGCCGCTCCCCCGGCGGCCTTCCGGCCGGCGCCCGAGCCGCCCGGCGCCCAGGGGTCCCGGCTGCACCCCGAGCAGGTCTTCGCCGCGCTGCGCGACGAACAGCCCGAGGACACCGCCTACGTCGTCGAGTCGACCTCGACGAGCGCCGCGTGGTGGCGGCAGATGGATCTGCGCCGCCCCGGTTCCTACTACTTCCCGGCGGCCGGCGGGCTCGGCTTCGGGCTGCCCGGCGCGGTCGGCGTCGCCCTGGCCCAGCCGGACCGGCCCGTCGTCGGCGTGATCGGCGACGGCTCGGCCAACTACGGCGTCACCGCCCTGTGGACGGCCGCGCAGCAGCGGGTGCCCCTGACGATCGTGCTGCTGCGCAACGGGACGTACGGCGCGCTGCGCTGGTTCGGCGACCTCCTCGGGGTGCCGGACGCGCCCGGCATGGACATCCCCGGGCTGGACTTCACCCGTATCGCCGAAGGCTACGGCGTCCGCGCACAGCACGCCCATGACCTGGAGGAACTGCGCGCCGTCCTGGCCGAGCGGCCGGACGGACCCCGGCTGGTGCAGGTCGACACCGCGCTCACGACCCCCTCCTGACCGACCTGTTCGAAGAAAGGCACACCGATGACACTCCTGGACAGCGCCGTCTGGGGCGAGAAGTACTTCAGCGACGGCTGGCGGGACGCCGCCCACGCACAGCCCGTCGTCGAGCCGGCGACCGGCGGCCGGCTCGGCACCGTGGGCCTGGCCACGGCCGAGGACGTGGCCCGCGCCGCCGCCCGCGCCGCCGAGGCGCAGCGGGAGTGGGCGGCGACGTCCCCGCAGGAGCGGGCCGCGGTGCTGCGCCGCGCGGGCGAGCTGTTCACCCGGTACGCCGCCGAGGTCGGGGACTGGCTGGTGCGGGAGGCCGGCTCGGTGCGGGCCAAGGCGGACTTCGAGGTCGGGCTCGCCGTCGGCGAGTGCTTCGAGTGCGCCGCTCTGCCCACCCATCCGCAGGGCGAGGTGCTCACCTCCGAGGAGGCCCGCTGGTCGTTCGCCCGCCGCCGGCCCGCCGGCGTCGTCAGCGTGATCGCGCCGTTCAACTTCCCCCTCATCCTGGGCCTGCGCTCCGTCGCCCCGGCCCTCGCGCTCGGCAACGCCGTGCTGCTCAAGCCCGATCCGCGCACCGCGGTGAGCGGCGGCGTGGTCATCGCGCGGATCTTCGAGGAGGCCGGGCTGCCCGCGGGCGTCCTGCACCTGCTGCCCGGCGACGGGTCGGTCGGGCAGGCGGTCGTCGAGGCGCCCGAGGTCCGGGTGATCTCCTTCACCGGCTCCACCCCGGTCGGGCGGGCCATCGGCGAGCGGGCCGGCCGGCTGCTGAAGCGGGCGCACCTGGAACTGGGCGGCAACAACGCCCTGGTGGTGCTGCCCGGCGCCGACGTCGCCAAGGCGGCCTCCGCGGGCGCGTTCGGCTCGTACCTGCACCAGGGCCAGATCTGCATGACGACCGGCCGCCACATCGTGCACGAGTCGCTGCTCGAGGAGTACACGGCCGCGCTCGCGGCGAAGGCGAAGGCGCTGCCGGTCGGCGACCCCGCGCGCGAGGAGGTGGCGCTCGGCCCGATCATCGACCGGCGCCAGCTGGAGCGGGTGCACTCCCTCGTCACCGACAGCGTGGCGGCGGGCGCGACCCTCGCCGCGGGCGGCGAGATCGTCGGCAACGGGTACCGGGCCACCGTCCTGACCGGTCTGACCACCGACATGCCCGCCTGGCGCGAGGAGATCTTCGGGCCCGTCGCGCCCGTCATCGGCTTCTCGACCCTGGACGAGGCCGCGCGGATCGTCAACGACTGCGAGTACGGGCTGTCCGTGGGCCTCCTCGGTGACGTCGGAACGGCGATGAAGCTCGCGGACCGGATCGACTCCGGCAAGATCCACATCAACGAGCAGACCGTCGGCGACGAGCCCAACGCGCCGTTCGGCGGGGTCAAGGCGTCCGGCACCGGGTCCCGGTTCGGCGGCGCCGCCGCCAACGTCGAGGCGTTCACCGAGACCCAGTGGCTCACCGTCCGCCCGGACATCGCCGACTACCCGTTCTGACCCCGCTCCCCCGCGGGCCGTGCACCGGCGCGGCCCGCCGAGTCCCGCTCCCCGCGGGCCGCGGACACCGCGGCCCGCCGGATTCCGCTCCCCCGCGGGCCGCAGACACCGCGGCCCGCCGGGTTCCGCACCCCCGCCGATCGCGGAAACCGCTCTTCCCCCGGCCGTGAGCCGCCCTTCCGCCGACCGCGGGAACCGCTCCCGGCCGATCCCACACCCGTCCTCCGTAGCCGCTTTGGGGGGAATGCCGTCATGGCCTCCACCACGTCGTCCGCCGCACCAGCACAGACCGGCAGAGCCGGCCGCAACACCTGGACGGTGATCCTGTGCTGGATCACCGTCCTGCTCGAGGGCTACGACCTCGTCGTCCTCGGCGCCATCATCCCGACGCTCCTCAAGACCCACCACCTCGGCATGACCGCCGGTGACGCGACCACCATCGCGACGCTGTCGCTCGTCGGCGTCGCCATCGGCGCCGTCTCCGTGGGCCCGCTCGCCGACTGGCTGGGCCGGCGCCTGCTGCTCATCGGCTCGGTGGTCGTGTTCTCCCTGTTCACGATCCTGGTGCCGCTGGCCGACTCCGTCACGATGTTCGCCCTGCTCCGCCTCCTCGCCGGCCTGGGCCTGGGCGCCTGCATGCCGGTGTCCCTCACGATGATGGCCGAGCACATGCCGGCCGCCCGCCGGGCCCGGGCCAGCACGCTCACGATGACCGGCTACCACACCGGCGCCGTCATCACCTCGCTGCTCGCTCTGCAGGTGACCGACAACTGGCAGGTCCTCTTCTACCTCCTGGGCGTGATCGGCCTCGTCGTCGCCGTGATCCAGTGGTTCCGCCTGCCGGAGTCGGAGGCGTTCACCCGGGCCAAGGAGGCGCCGGACGCCCGGCGCGTGCCGTTCACGGAGCTGCTGAAGCCCGCCTACCTGCGCGCGGGCATCGGCGTCTGGGTCGCGTCCTTCATGGGCCTGCTGCTGGTCTACGGCCTCAACACCTGGCTGCCGAAGCTCATGAACGACGCCGGCTACCCCGTGCCCACGGCGGTCACCCAGCTCCTCGTGCTCAACGTCGGCGGTGTCGTCGGCCTGGTCGTCGGCGGCCTCGTCGCCGACCGGCGGGGCATCAAGGGCACCACCCTCGCCTGGTTCGGGGCGGCCGTGCTGATGCTCGCCTGCCTGAGCGTCAAGATGGACAGCGACCTGCTGCTCAACACCGTCGTCTTCTTCACCGGCGTGTTCGTCTTCTCGGCCCAGGTCCTCGTCTACGCCTACGTCACGGCCTTCTACCCGGCCGCCGTCCGCGGCACCGCCCTGGGCTCGGCCTCCGGCATCGGCCGGCTCGGCTCGATCATCGGCCCGACGATCACCGGTGCCCTGGTCACCGCCGGGATCGGCCACCCCTGGGGCTTCTACTTCTTCGCCGCCGTCGCGGTCCTCGCCCTGCTGGCCGTGCTGACCCTGCCGCGCCCGGCCGAAGGCGCCCCGGCCGAGGCCCCGGAGGTCACCGCCTGATCCGCCCGTCCCGTCGCGCCGCCGCCCCGGACCCCCAGGGTCGGGGGCGGCGGCGCGTTCACCCCTGTTCCCGCGGCCCGGCCCGTGAGCACCGCGCCGCCGCCCCCGCCGCGCCCCGGTGGCGGACGGCGCCGGATTGCCGCTGTCTGGACGAAAGGAGCGCGGACGGAAGGCGAGGGACATGAGGCAGACGAACGAGCGCCTCGGGACACCACGGGCGGCGGGGATCGCGGGGATCGTCTTCGCGGTGCTGATGGCCGCGGCGATCGTCCTGATGCGGATCGCCCTGCCCGAGGGCGCGGGCGGGGAGGACGTCACCGTCGATGCCGGGCGGCGCGGCGCGGTGCGGACGGCGCTCGCGCTGCTGCCGTTCGCCGGGATCGCCTTCCTGTGGTTCATGGGGGCCGTGCGCGAGCAGGTGGGCGAGCGGGAGGACCGGTTCGTGTCCACCGTCTTCCTGGGCAGCGGGCTGGTCTTCGTCGCCACCCTGTTCGGCAGCGCCGCCGCGGCGGCGACCGTGCTGGAGGAGCAGCACTCGGCGTTCGGCCGCCACTTCGCCTACGCCCTGCTGACCACGTACGCGATGCGGATGGCGGCGGTGTTCGTCCTGACGACCTCGGCCATCGGCCGGCGTCTGGGGGTCCTCCCCCGTCCGCTGGTCGTGTTCGGCTGCCTCGCGGGTCTGACGCTGCTCGTGGTGGGCGCGGACGTGCCCTGGTCCGAGCTCGTCCTCCCCGCCTGGGCGCTGGTCGTCGGCCTGCACATCCTGCGGGGCCGCCGGGGTCCGGCCGGGACACGGCCGGGCGCCCGGGCCTGAGCCCGGGTGCGCCGGCCGGCGCGGGCCTCGCCGTGCGACACCGCCGCCCGCGCGGGCGGCGGTGTTCACTCCTGCGGCCCACTCCTCCTCGCCGTGCGCCGTCGGGCCGCACAGGATGGCCGTGAGGGGGGGCGGGCTGTCTGAGAGGACCGATCCCTTGGTGAGGCTTGTCGTCGACCTGAACCGCTGTCAGGGGTACGCCCAGTGCGCGTTCCTCGCTCCCGGTGTCTTCACCATGCACGGTGAAGAGGGACTGCTGTACGACCCGGAGCCCGGGGAGGACCAGCGCGAGCGACTGGCGCGGGCCTCCGCCGCCTGCCCCGTCCAGGCCATCCTCGTCGACTCGGCCGACGTGCCGGCGGAGGCGGTGTCCGGTGAACGGTGACGGGTCCCTGGAACGCCTCAGGCGGGAGGGCCGCATCGTCGTCGTCGGCGCCTCGCTGGCGGGCCTGCGGGCCGCGGAGACCCTGCGGGAGGAGGGCTTCGCCGGGTCCCTGACGATGATCGGCGACGAGCCGTACGAGCCGTACGACAGGCCTCCGCTGTCCAAGCAGGTGCTGCTGGGCGCCGCCGACGCCGAGCGCACCGCGCTGCCCCGGCGCCGGGCCCTCGACGCGACCTGGCGGCTGGGCGTGGCCGCCACCGGCCTGGACATGGCCGCCCGGCGGGTCCGGCTGGCCGACGGCGACGAGGTGCCCTACGACCGGTTGCTGATCGCCACCGGCGTGCGGGCCCGCCCGTGGCCGCACGAGGCCGAGGCGGCTCTCGACGGCGTGTTCGTGCTGCGCACCCGCGACGACGGCGTCGCGCTCGCCCGCCGGCTCGCCCAGGGTCCGCGGCGGGTGCTGGTCATCGGCGCCGGGTTCACCGGGTCGGAGATCGCCTCCGCCTGCCGGGAGCGCGGCCTCCCGGTCACCGTCGCCGAGCGCGGCGCGGCGCCCCTGGTCGGCGCGCTCGGCGGGGTCGTCGGCGCCGTCGCCGCCGAGCTGCAGCGCGAGCACGGCGTGGACCTGCGCTGCGGGGTCATGGTGACCGCCCTGGAGGGCGACGCCTCGGGCCGGGTGCGCGCCGCGCACCTGTCCGACGGCTCCACCGTCGAGACCGACGTGGTGGTCGTCTCGCTCGGCGCCACCCGCAACACCGAGTGGCTCGCCGGATCCGGTCTGGGGGCCGGCCCCCGCGGCATCGCCTGCGACGCCGGCTGCCGCGCCTTCGACATCCGTGGCATCGTCACCGACGACGTCTACGTCGCCGGCGACGTCGCCCGCTCCCCGCACCCGTTGTTCGGCTACCAGTTCCTGTCGCTGGAGCACTGGGGCAACGCCGTCTCCCAGGCCACGACCGCGGCGCACAACATGCTCAGCGCCAGCCCGGAACGCGTGCCGCACATGTGGATGCCGGCCTTCTGGTCCTCGCAGTTCGGCGTGAACGTCAAGTCCGTCGGGGTGCCGCCCCTGGGCACCGAGATCGTCGTCACCCAGGGCTCGCTCGCCGACCGCCGGTTCGTCGGCGTCTACGGCTACCAGGGGCGCGTCATCGGCGCGGTCGCCTTCGACCAGGCACGCTGGCTGCCCTTCTACCAGGAGCTGATCGAGACCACGGCGCCGTTCCCGCCGTCGTTCGCCACCGTCGACCGGCGTGCGGACGCGGGGCGGCCGCTGGACGCCGACTTCCCCGACCCGTCCGTCCCCACCCACGGCCCGACCGTGACCCTCAGCGGATACTCCCCGGCCGACCGCCGGATGACGTTCACGCCCGCGCACTGACCGGCACCGCCACGAGGACCCGCCATGACGCGATCCCTGCTGCACCAGATCCTGGACTACGACAACCGCGCCGACCCCTACCCGATCTACGAGGAGCTGCGCAGGACTCCGGTCCACCACGAAGAGGACGGCCCGTACGTCATCAGCACGTACTACGAGATCCGCAGCCTGCTGCACGACCCGCGGATCAGCTCCGACGCGCGCAACCTCGCCTCCGCCGGCGACGACCCGCTGGACGAGTCCGCGCAGGAGGGGCAGGGCGCCCTGCCCCCCAGCTTCCTGCGCCTGGACCCGCCCGAGCACGACCGGCTGCGCCGGATGACCAACCGGCACTTCGGCCCGCCGCACTCCCCGCACCGCGTCGACGACATGCGCCCCGAACTCCACGACATCGTCACCGGCCTCATCGACGGCATCGCCGACCCCGGCCGCATCGACCTCGTCGAGCAGTTCTCCTACCCGTTCCCGGTGACGGTGATCTGCCGGCTGCTCGGGGTGCCGCGGGAGGACGAGGCACGCTTCCACTCCTGGGCCGACACCATCGCCGCGAGCCTCGACCCCGACCCGGACGCCGATCCCGCGCAGCGCGGCAAGGAGTCCGGCGACGCCCGTATGCAGCTGGGCATGTACCTGGCCGGCCTCATCGAGGAGCGCCGCAAGAAGCCCGGCACCGACATGCTGTCGCTGCTGGCGACGGCCCGGGGCCCGGACGGCACGATGACCACGATGGAGCTCCTCAGCACGGCCGCGCTGCTGCTGATCGCGGGTCACGAGACCACCGTCAACCTCGTCACCAACGGCATGCTCACCCTGCTGCGCAACCCCGACGTCCTCCAGCGGCTGCGCGCCGATCCGCGGCTGGCCGTGCCCATCGTCGAGGAGCTGCTGCGCTTCGAGCCGCCGGTGCAGCTCGTACCGCAGCGCACCCCCCTCGCCGACATCGAGATCCACGGCGTCACCATCCCGAAGGGCGCCTCCCTCTGGCTCGTCCTGGCCTCGGGCAACCGCGACCCCCGGCGCTTCCCCGACCCCGACCGCTTCGACCCGGACCGGAAGGACATCCAGCACCTCGGCCTGGGCAGCGGCATCCACAGCTGCTTCGGCGCGCCCCTCGCCCGGCTGGAGGCCCAGCACGCCCTGGCGGAGCTGGCCCGCAGACTGGAGAACCCGCGTCTGCTGGAGGACCCGCCCCCCTACCGGCGCAACGCCGTGCTGCGCGGCCCCCGCCATCTGTCCATCGCCTGCGACGGGATCCGTCCCTGACCCGCCGGAGAGCCGGGGCGGGCGGTGCGGCGGCGGACCCGCCGGATCACTCCGGGTGGGCCACGGCCTCCTTCCGGAGCCGCGCCGCCGCCGGCAGGCTCAGCCCGGGCTCCGCCCGGCGCAGCGCCGTCACCGCCGCGACCGAGGTGACGTCCCCCGTGAAGCCGGCGGCGGCCGGCCGGGAGCGGACCCGGTCGGCGCGCAGCCGGGACTCGGTGGCGGCGGCGGTGGACTCCGCCAGTGCGGCGGCCCGTTCGAGTCCCGGGCGCTCCTCGGGCGAGGCCTCGGCCGGCGTCCGGCGCGGGGCGGCCGCGACCGTGTCCGCGTAGGAGCAGCACGACGTCGGTCTTCTCGTTCAGTCCCGGGATTCCCGTCATGCGGGTCGTCGTGGCTGCCGTGTTCCGTGCCCGCCGAGCGACTTGAGGAGTCTCGGCGGGTCGAGGCCTGCCGCACGCGGCGCCGCCGGGCAGGGCGGCGAGGACGCGGCCGCGGCTCCCCGGCCGGGCCGCCGCCGCGCGGGGCCGCGCGCCTCGCCGGCCGCTCTCGCGCACTCGCGCGCCCCACGCGCGCCGCGTCCCCGGGGCGCCCGCGCCTGTCGGCTCGGGCGCCCCGGGGACGCGGCGGCCGTCGTCCGGGGTCCGCCTCTCGTTCCCCGCCCGGCGCGGTCAGAGAGTGATCCGGCGTCCCGTGACGGTGTAGGGATCGATGCGCACCCACAGCTCGCGCCGGCCTCCGGCCCACGGCCTGCTGTGGGCCCGCTGGGCGAGTCGCCGTTCCTCGCCGAGGTCCGTCACCATCCGCGCGTGGCCGCGCACGAGCACGCTCCAGCCCTCGCTGAACGCGTCGTCGATGCGGTCGACCTCGAAGGCGACCGGGCAGCCGGCGGCGAGGGAAGGGGTCGCGCCGAGGGCGGTCCTGAAGACGATCCTGCCGTCGACGACGCTGTAGTTGACCGGGACGATGACCGGCCCCTGCACCGTGGACACCCCGAGCCGTCCCACACCGTGCGTCGAGAGGAGGTCGCCGCACTCGGTCCGGCTCAGCTCGGTGAACCGGGGCGCGCGGCCGGCCGGGCCGGGACCGGGCGGCAGGTCGGCGTCGCCGCCGGTGAGCGCCGAGACCGTGGTCCGCAGGACTCCCGCCAGTCTGAGCAGCACTCCCTGGCTCGGCGCGGCACCGGGGTGCTGCTCCAGGTGGGCCAGATAGCTGGGCGCCATTCCCGCTCGGACGGCCGCCTCCTCCCGGGACAGCCCGAGCTCGACACGCCGCGCGGCGATGCGGCGGCCCAGATCGCCGGAGGGCGGTCCCTCCGTCACGTTCACCCGTGTCTGCTCGGCCATGATCCGTCACGTCCTCTCGTCAGGCCGCCCGAAGGGCGATCTCCTCGTGCGGCTGCCCGCCGAGCACCACCTTGAGCGCGCCGGTGACGGCGGCCCGGGCGAACACGTCGTACGCCTCCTCCATGTGGTCCAGCGGGAAGGTGTGGGTGACCAGCTGCGCGGTGGGCAGCCGCCCGGCGGCGGCCATGCGCAGCAGGGTGGGGGTGGAGCGGGTGTCCACCAGACCGGTGGTGATGGTCACGTTCTTGATCCACAGGTCTTCCAGGTGCAGCGTCGCGGGCCGGCCGTGGACGCCGATGTTGGCCACGTGTCCGCCGGGCCGCACCATGCGCGTGCACGTCTCGAAGGTCTCGGGTACCCCCACCGCCTCGATGACCACGTCCGCGCCGAGTCCGTCGGTGAGGTCGGCGATCAGCTGTTCGGGGTCCTCGCCCGCGTCGGCCACCGCGTCGGCGCCCAGTCGCCGGGCGGCCTCCAGCCGTGACGCGGCCTGGTCGACGGCGACGATCCGCTCGGGCGCGAACAGGCGGGCGGTGGCGATCGCGGCGAGGCCGATGGGCCCGGCGCCGACGACGGCGACCGTGTCGCCGGGGCGTACGCGTCCGTTGAGGACGCCGACCTCGTACGAGGTCGGGAAGATGTCCGCGAGCAGGACGGCGTCCTTGCTCTCGACGGCTCCGGGCAGCGCGTGCACGGACAGGTCGGCGTGGGGGACGCGGACGTACTCGGCCTGGGTGCCGTCGATCAGATGACCGAGGATCCACCCGCCGCCGCCCCGGCACTGGCCGTACATGGCCTCCCGGCAGAAGCGGCAGCGGCCGCAGGAGCTGATGCAGGACACCAGCACCCGGTCGCCGGGCCGTACGGTCCGCACGTCGCTGCCGACCTCCATGATCTCGCCGACCGCCTCGTGCCCCAGGACCGTTCCCGGGCGCACCTCGGGGACGTCGCCCTTGAGGATGTGCAGGTCGGTCCCGCAGATGGTGACGGTGTCGACCCGCACGATGGCGTCGGTGGGCTCCTTGACGGCAGGGTCCGGGACGTCCTCCCAGGCGGACTGCCCGGGGCCGTGGAAGACGAAGCCTTTCATGACCTTCCTCACCCTCTGTGATCCGCTGTGGAAACCGGTGGTCCGGTGGTCTTCGGTGTTCCGGGGCGTCCCCCGCTCCGGTTCCGGCTCCGGAACCGCCCACCCCTCCAGCTTGACCGGTGCCGGAGCGTTCCGCTTGGGCCAAAGGGCCCCGCGCGGGCCGGCCGCCGGCCGGGGTGGGGCAGGGGTGCGCGGTTTCCCGCCGGACAGTACGGTGGCGTCCTGGTGTTCGACCATGGGCACGGGCGGGACGCCGGAAGTCGTGGCACAGGTCATCGGGCGGTGGAGGCGGCATGGCCGGCAAGAAGGCGGCGGAGCTGCCGCGCAAGCTGTACGAGAAGGAACTGCTGCGTCTTCAGACGGAGTTGGTGCGGCTGCAGGAGTGGGTGCGGGCGACGGGCGCCCGGCTGGTGGTGGTCTTCGAGGGGCGGGACGCGGCGGGCAAGGGCGGCACGATCAAACGCGTGGCCGAGCACCTCAACCCCCGGGTGGCGCGGATCGCGGCGCTGCCGAAGCCGACCGAGCGCGAGCGCAGCCAGTGGTACTTCCAGCGGTACGTGGAGCACCTGCCGGCCGCCGGGGAGGTCGTGCTGTTCGACCGCTCCTGGTAGAACAGGGCCGGGGTCGAGCACGTGATGGGCTTCTGCACGAAGGAGGAGCACCAGCTCTTCCTGCGCCAGTGCCCGATCTTCGAGCGGATGCTGGTCGAGGACGGGATCCTGCTGCGCAAGTACTGGTTCTCGGTGAGCGACACCGAGCAGCAGGAGCGGTTCCGGCGCCGCGCACAGGACCCGTTGCGGCGCTGGAAGCTGTCGCCGATGGACCTGGAGTCGATCACCCGCTGGGAGGCCTACTCGCGGGCCAAGGACGAGATGATGGTGCACACGGACATCTCCGAGGCGCCCTGGTACGTCGTCGAGAGCGACGACAAGCGCCGGGCGCGGCTGAACATGATCGCCCATCTGCTGTCGTCCGTGCCGTACCACGACGTGCCGCCGCCCGTGCTGGAGCTGCCGGACCGGCCGGCGTCGACCGGCTACGAGCGCCCGCCGCGCGATCTGCAGACGTACGTCCCCGACCACTCGGCGAAGCTGTGAGCACGGGCCGGGGCACTCCTGGCGGCCTCCCGCGCCGCACGCCGTGACGACCTGAGTCCCCCACGCGGCAGGTGACGCCGGGTCAGCCCGGCGGGAGGCGCGCCGGCGAGCCCGCGTCGGGGACGTGGATCCATCCCTCGACGCGGGCGAGTCCGGCGTCCTCGGCGGACGGCCGGGTGGTGAGCCGCGCCCGGACGGCCCGGGCGGCCGGCGCCGCCACGAGCGCGTCGTGGGCGTCCCCGCTGCCGGCGCAGACGCGCCGCGCCTCCTCGGGGACGCGCAGCCAGGGGGCGGCGTCGGGCAAGCGCCGCCGTCCGGCGCGGCCACGGCGGCGGCGCTCGCGCGAAAGCGGTTTGCGGCCCCGGATCCCGCATGGGTAGCGTCGCCGTCCATGACCCCGACCCTGCGGACCGAGCGCCTGGTCCTGGACCCGTACGTCCCGGAGGACGAGGAGGACTTCGTCGCCCTGTTCCAGGACACGAGGGTGTCCCGGTGGATGGGTGACGGCCCGATGTCCGAGGCGGACGACCGGGCCCTGTTCGGGCGCGTCTTCACCAAGGTCTACGCCCAGGACCTGTTCGACGTGTGGGCGGTGCGCCGGGACGGACTGCTCGTCGGGCACGCCGAGATCAAGTCGGCCGAGGTCGTCGACGGCCACGAGATCGTCTACGCCCTGGCCCCCTCCGCCTGGGGGGCCGGCCTGGGGACCGAGGTGGCGCGGGCGGTCGTCGCCCACGGCTTCGGCGCCCTCGGGCTGACGGAGGTGCACGCCACCGTGGCCGCGCGGAACACGGCCTCCCTGACCCTGCTGGGCCGCATCGGCTTCGAGCACGTCCGGGACATCGACGAGGCCGACGGCGGCATCACCCGCCTGCTGACCCGCCGTCGCGCCGGGTGAGCCGTACGGCCCCCGAGCGCCGCCCGGGTGAAGTCCGGGCCGCCCGGTGATCGCGCGGACACGATCGACCGAGCGGACGGACCTACTGCGTGAATGAGGACGCGGACCACCGTTCCCGCCGTGGTGCACCGGACCCGGAAAGACGGCGCATGTCCCACAGATCCGGCCTCGTGGTCTCCGTCGTCATCCCCTGTCACGGCTACGCCCGCCATCTGCCCCAGGCGGTGTCCGGCGCCCTCGCGCGGACGTTCCGCGCCCGGAAGCTCGTCATCGTCGACGACGGCAGCACCGACGACACCGCCGAGGCGGCCCAGTACCTGATCACCCGTCACCCCGGCCGGTCCATCACGCCGCTCCGGCAGCCCGACGCCGGCGTCTCCGCGGCGCGCAACACGGGGATCGGGACACGGGGATCGGGGCCACCGAGAACGACCTGGCCGTCCGGGCCCGGACCGTGACCAGGCACCCGGGGCTGTTCAAGCCGGTCACCCGTGGCTGGGCGCACGCGGTGCTCACCCAGGACGCGGACGCCTGCCTGCGGGACGATCACGTGCCCGACGACATCCTCACCCGGGCCGCCGAGATGGACCAGTTCCTCTCCGCGGTCATGGCCCTGCAGCGCACCGCGCGCGTGCAGTACCACCACATCCGGCGGCCGGAGCAGGCGCCGGCCGCCGGAGCGGTACCGCCGGGAGCGCGGCCGGCGCTCACCGGGACGCGGGGTCGCCGATGAAGTCGAGCAGGTCCTGGTTCAGTCGCTCGGCGTGGGTGATGAAGACGCCGTGGCCGGCTCGCGGGTACTCCTCGTACCGGTTGTCCGGCACCAGCTCGGCCAGGCGCCGCCCGCACAGGGCGACGGGAGCCGAGGCGTCCGCGTCGCCGTGGATGATCAGGACCGGCAGCGCGAGCGCGGCGGCCTCGTCGCGCAGATCGGTGCAGAAGGCCGTCCTGATCACCTCGACGGCGGCCTTGGCCGAGCAGTCGAGGCACTTCTGCACGGTCCACTCGACGAGTTCGGCGGAGACCGTGTTGCCCAGGTGCGTCGCGAAGAACGCCTGCGCGTTCTGGGCCATCCACCGCGGGCGGTCCCGGGTCCGCTCCGCCAGCGCGGCCTCGAGGAGGCCGCGGTCGGCTCCCTGCGGATGGTCCGGCGCCCAGGCCATCAGGGGCGCGGTGGCCGAGACGAGGGCCACCCGGCTCACCCGGTCGCGGCCGTGACGGGAGAGGTAGCGGATGACCTCGCCGCTGCCCATGGAGTGGGCCACCAGGGTCACGTCGCGCAGGTCGAGGTGGACCAGCAGCGCCGCGAGGTCGTCCGCGAGGGTGTCGTAGTCGAAGCCGTGGCCGACCCAGTCCGACCGGCCGTGCCCCCGCTTGTCGAACGCGACGCAGCGCAGCCCCCGTTCGGACAGCGGCAGCATCTGGAACTCCCACGAGCTGCTGCTGAGCCAGGCCCCGGCCACGAACACCACGGGGCTGCCCCGTCCCCAGTCCGTGCAGAAGAGGCTGGTGCCGCCGGAACCTTCGAAGTACGGCATGGGCTTGTCCTCCCGGTCGTCGAGCCGTGCGGTGCGGGAGCGACTCTCGCCCGTGGGGATCACCCCGTCGATTACTCCCGGGGTAAGGACGGGGCCGGCGCGCGAGGCCGGCAGGACCGGCGACCGCTGTTCGGAGCGCGGCCGGCGGACGCTGTACCGTCGTCAAGGTCACGGGGGCCGGCTCCGGTCCGGCCCGGAGGAGAGGGGATGGCGGAGATCACCACGCAGGCCGGCGCCGCCGCGCAGCCCCGGGCTCCCCTGAGCAGGGGGCGGGTGCTGGCCGCCGCCGTCGCCCTGGCCGACGAGGGCGGCGTCGACGCGCTGAGCATGCGCAGGATCGCGCAGTCGCTCGGTGTCGTGCCCATGGCCCTGTACAAGCACGTGGCGAACAAGAACGAGTTGCTGGACGGCATGATCGACGTCCTCATGGGCGAGATCGACCCGCCGGCCGCCGGCACCGACTGGAAGACGGCCGTCCGCCGCCGGGTGCTGTCGGCCCGTCGCATGCTCCTGCGCCACCCCTGGGCCCCCGCGGTCATCGAGTCGCGCGTCAAGGCGCGGCCCACCCCGACCCCGGCGGTGCTGGAGTACCTGGACTCGATGATCGGGATCTTCCGGTCCGGCGGGTTCTCGACGGACCTGGTGCACCACGCGATGCACGTCATGGGCAGCCGGCTGCTGGGCTTCTCCCAGGAGCTGTTCCAGGACACCCCGGACGGCGAGCCGGATCCGGACGCGCCGCCGCCCGAGGAGATGGCCGCGCGCTACCCCCACCTCACCGAACTGGCCAGGGCGGTCGCCCACGACCGGCGGTCCGTCGTCGGTTCCGGCTGCGACGACCAGTTCGAGTTCGAGTTCGCCCTGGACCTGACGCTGGACGGCCTCGAACGGCTCCGGGCCACGGCCTGATCCGCCACCGGCGGAGCCCGGCCGTGCCCGCCGGAGGTTCCCGGCTCCCGCCGCCGCCCGGCGCTCCACCCCTCGTGCCGCTCTCCTCGTGCGCCCTTCCCGTGCCGCGCTCCTTGACGGGTGTACGGCGTACACCTACCGTGCCCCCAAGGGGGTGTACGCCGTACACCCGTGGGGTCACGAAGCGAGGGGGACCTGATGAAGGCGATCGTCCAGGAGCGGTTCGGGCCGCCGGACGTCCTGCGGGTGGCGGACGTCGACCGGCCCGGGATCGGGGCGGACCAGGTGCTGGTGCGGGTGCGCGCCGCCGCGCTGAACCCGTACGACTGGCACATGATGCGCGGAGACCCCTACGTGGCGCGGCTGTCGAAAGCCGTGGGGCTGACCCGGCCCGCCTCCCGGGTGGCCGGGATCGACGCGGCCGGGCAGGTGGAGGCCGTCGGCTCCGAGGTGCGCGGACTGCGGCCCGGCGACGAGGTCATGGGCTTCTGCCCGGGCTCCTTCGCCGAGTACGCGCGCACCACGGCCGGTCTGCTGGTGCCGAAGCCGGCGGGCCTCACCTTCGAGCAGGCGGCGGCCGTGCCGATGGCGGCGGTGACCGCCCTGCGCGGCGTCCGCACCGTGGGACGGGTGCGGCCCGGGCAGCGGGTGCTGGTCAACGGGGCCGCCGGCGGCGTGGGCACGTTCGCCGTACAGATCGCCGCGGCCCTGGGCGCGGAGGTCACCGGGGTGTGCGGCACCCGCAACGCCGAACTGGTGCGCTCGCTCGGCGCCGCCCACGTCGTCGACCACACGCGGGAGGACTTCACCGGGCGCGGCGTGCGCTACGACGTGATCCTGGACAACGTGGGCAACCACCCCCTGCGCCGGCTGCGCCGGGCGCTCACCCCGACCGGCGTCCTGGTGGCCAACGGCGGGGGCCCGCCCGGCCGTGTGTTCGGAGCCGTGGGTTCCCTGCTGCGCGTGGCCGTGGTCGACGCCTTCGTCCGTCAGCGGCTGCGCCCGATCGTCCCGGCGGTCCCGGCCGGGCCCGCCCACGACGACCTGCTCGCCGTCACCGCGCTCGTCGAGAGCGGCGCGCTCACTCCGGTGGTCGACCGGACCTATCCCCTGGCCGACGCGGCTGAGGGCGTGCGCCACGTGGAGCGGGGCCACGCCCGCGGCAAGGCCGTGATCACCCTGCCCTGAGCGCGCGGCCGGCGGCACGCCGCGCGTGGGGCGGGCTCGGCGGCGTCCTCACCGGTGTTCGGGGTTGTCGGCACCCGGGCGGCAGCCGGCGTCCCACTGCGAGCGCTGGTTGCCGAAGGCCGGGATGCCGCCGGACCGCTTCAGCAGGGCGGCGAGGTGCATCAGGTTCCACGTCATGAAGGCGGTGTTGCGGTTGGTGAAGTCGTTCTCCGGACCGCCCGAGCCCGGGTCGAGGTACGACGGCCCGGGACCCGCCGCCCCGATCCAGCCGGCGTCCGCCTGGGGCGGGATCGTGTAGCCGAGGTGCTGGAGGCTGTAGAGGACGTTCATCGCGCAGTGCTTCACGCCGTCCTCGTTGCCCGTGATCAGACAGCCGCCGACGCGGCCGTAGTAGGCGTACTGGCCCTGGGAGTTGAGCAGTGAGGAGCAGGCGTAGAGCCGCTCGACGACCTTCTTGGTGACCGAGCTGTTGTCGCCCAGCCAGATCGGTCCGGCGAGCACCAGGATGTCGGCGGCCATCACCTTCTCGTACAGCTGCGGCCAGGCGTCGGCGGCGAAGCCGTGCTCGGTCATGTCGGGGTACACACCGGGTGCGATGTCGTGGTCCACGGCCCGGACCAGTTCCGTGGTCACTCCCTGCGCGTCCATGACGGCCCGGCTCCTGTCGATCAGGCCTTGGGTGTGGCTGAGCTGCGGGGAGGGCTTGAGGGTGCAGTTGACGTAGAGGGCGGTGAGATCGTCGAACCGGTACGCGGCGTCGGTGTCTGTCATGAGGGCAGCATCTCGCCCGCAGCCCGGTTCGTCCCGGTTCGACGCACCGCTGCCGCGGGGACGGTCCCGCGTGTGCGTCAGCGCGCAGGAGAAGCCGTCGGCCGCGGTGGTCCGCCCGGTGCTCGTCTCTTCTCGCGTCCCTTCGTCTCGCGCCCCCTGCTGGGGCCGTCGCGTCTGTGGACGCCCGCGGGGCGCGGAAGTCATCGGGGCGGCGGCGGAAAGGAGACGCGCGTCCGGGCCGCCCCGGCCGGCCGCTCATCCCAGGACGAACGGGAGTCGCCTCGCGGCCGGCTCGCCCAGCGCGGCCCGCTCCGCGTCGGTGGGGGCACGCCGTCCGGTGCCGACGAGCAGCGCGTCCGCGTCGGAGAAGGACGCGGGGAACGCGGCCCCGGCGATCTCCTCCAGCATCTCGCGCGACCGGGCGAGGCCCTCCGCGGGCGGTCCCGCCGCGTGCGGGAGGTGGGCGACGAGGTCGAGGTGGTGCAGCGTCCACTCCAGGACGTAGGCGCCGAGGTAGTCGCCGACGGTGAGGACCTGGTCGCGGGTGGCGACCCGCAGGCCCGGGTCCGCGAGCGCGGCGGCGCGTCCGGCGGCGGAGCCCACGTCGTCGAGGTGGAACCTGAGCAGCCGCGGCTCCTCGTACGCGGCCGCCAGCCGCACGGTCAGCACGTCGAGCGGGTCGTCGCCGGCCGGCGGCGCCGGGGCGACCTCCCAGTAGGTCACCGCGTCGCGGGTGGGTTCCGCCTCGGCGGGGGTCACGAGGGTGATCAGCACGTCCTGCGCGTCGACGACCAGGTGGCACACCAGGTCCCGGACGAGCCAGCCGGCGCAGCCGGACGGCCGGCCGAAATCCTCGTCGGGGAGCCCGGCGACCGCCGTGCGCAACGCCGTCCACGAGCGGGAGAAGAGATCCACGCCGGCACGGTAGTGCGGTGCCGCGGGGGCGACAAGCACAGGCCCTGCCCGCGGTTCGGCCGCACCGGGCCGACGTCCGGGCGACGGGAGGCGCGCGGGGACGCGCGCCTCAGTCCGGGTCCCCGTCCGGCCTGCGCCAGGTCATGATCTCGGTCGGCGGAAGGCGCTCCGCGAAACGGTCGTCGGGTGACGCCTGCCGCAGCAGCGCGCGCAGGTCGCGTTCGAAGTCCTCGAGCCGGTCGCCGAACAGGTGGGGCGCCGAGTCGGACCGGGAGAACGCCCACGCGACGAGGTCGTCGGCGGTGCGGTCGACCACCTGGCCGGCCGGCACGACGTACCGCGCGAAGTCCTCGAACCCGGCCCGGGCCAGGACGAGGTCCTCCCGGTCCGGCGTGCCGTGGACGAGCGTTCCCCGCCCGGCCCGGCGGACCGGGCCCAGGTACCGGCGCACCAGGTCGCCGATCCGCGCGTAGGGGGGAGCGGGCCGCGGCAGCGGCGTCGGCGCGGCGGGCGGGTCCTTGAGGTCGCTGATGTGGACGAAGACGCCTCCCGGCTCCAGCATCCGCCGCACGGTGGCGGCGACCCGGTCGCGGTCCGTCCAGTGGAAGGACTGGGCGAACGCCACCACGCGGAACGTCCCCGGACCGGTCGGCAGGTCCTCCGCCCGGGCGGCCGCCCACCGCGCGTTGGTCACTCCCCGGCGCCGGGCCTGCCGCTCGGCCTCGGCCAGCATGTCCGCGTCCGGGTCCACGCCGACCACCTCGGTGAAGAACCGCGCCAGGGCGAGCGAGACGGTGCCCGGGCCGCAGCCGACGTCGAGGAGCCGGCCCCGGCCGTCCAGCCCGAGCGCCGCGGCCAGCGCGTCGGCGAAGCCCGGAGCGTACGGCAGCCGGCCGCGCTCGTAGTGGGCCGCGCTCCCCCGGAACAAGGTGCTGTCCCACTGCCATCCGTCAGGCACGTCGGTCCCCCTCGGCCCGGCCGCCGACCGCGGCCCTGTGTGCGGACCCACCACTGTAGGACGGCGGTGGGGTCAGCCCGGCGCGGTGCCGTGCTCCGTCCGGTCCGCGGGACGGTCCGGTGCCGTCCTGATCCATCCCACCGACCGCTCGACGGCACGCCGCCAGTTGTCGTACTCGGACGCGCGTCGTCCGGGGTCCATGTCCGGCAGCCACTGGGCGGCCTTGTGCCAGTTGCGGCGCAGCACCTCCAGGTCCGGCCAGTAGCCGGCGGCCAGCCCGGCGGCGTAGGCGGCGCCGAGGGACACCGTCTCGGCGACCATGGGCCGTACCACGGGCACGTCGAGCACGTCGGCGACGAACTGCATGAGGAGGTTGTCCGCCGTCATGCCGCCGTCCACCTTGAGCTGGGTCAGGGCGACCGAGGAGTCGGCGTTCATGGCGTCGACGACCTCCCGGGTCTGCCAGCCGGTGGCCTCCAGGACGGCCCGCGCCAGGTGCCCCTTGGTGATGTACGAGGTCAGGCCGACGATGACCCCGCGCGCGTCGCTGCGCCAGCGGGGGGCGAACAGGCCGGAGAAGGCGGGGACGATGTAGCAGCCGCCGTTGTCCTCGACCGTGCGCGCGAGGGTCTCGATCTCGGGAGCGCTGCTGATCAGGCCCAGGCGGTCGCGGAACCACTGCACCAGCGCGCCCGTGACGGCGATCGAACCCTCCAGGGCGTACACCGGGGGCTGGTCCCCGATCTTGTACGCGACGGTCGTGAGGAGCCCGTGCCGGGACCGCACGACGTCGCCGCCGGTGTTGAGCAGCAGGAAGCTGCCGGTGCCGTACGTGCACTTCGCCTCGCCCGGGGCGAAGCAGGTCTGGCCGAACAGGGCGGCCTGCTGGTCGCCGAGGGCGGCCGTGATGCCGACGCCGGGGAGGACCGCGCGGGCGGCGCCGTAGTTCTCGGCGGAGGAGCGGATCTCGGGCAGCATCGGGCGGGGCACCCCGAAGAACGACAGGAGTTCCTCGTCCCAGGTGAGCGTGCGGATGTTCATCAGCATCGTGCGGCTGGCGTTGGTCGCGTCGGTGATGTGCAGTCCGCCGTCGGCTCCTCCGGTGAGGTTCCAGATCAGCCAGCTCTCCACCGTGCCGAACAGCACCTCGCCGTCCCGGGCGCGCTGTTCCAGGCCCTGGACGTGATCGAACAGCCAGCGGATCCGCAGCGCCGAGAAGTAGGTCGACGGGGGCAGGCCGCACCGCTCCAGGAAGAACTCGTCCCCGGGCCGGTGCCTGAGGTCGTCGACGAGGGGTGCGGTGCGGGTGTCCTGCCAGACGATGGCCCGGCCGACCGGGGCGCCCGTCCGCCGGTTCCAGAGGACCGTCGTCTCGCGCTGGTTGGCGATGCCGACGGCGGCGACCTCGTCGGCGGCGACACCGCCCTCGGCGAGCGCCTCGGGCACGACGCGCTGGAGGTTGCGCCAGATCTCGACCGCGTCGTGCTCGACCCATCCGGGCTTCGGGAAGTGCTGCTGGTGCTCCCGCTGGGCGACCGTCACCAGCCGGCCGTGGTGGTCGAACAGAATGCATCGGGTGGAGTTGGTGCCCTGGTCGATGGACATCACGTACCGTTCAACCATGATCGGGTCTGCCTTCCGCTGTGCCGTGGAGGCGGTGCTCTCACCAGCGAGCCGCGCCGAGGTCTCTGGAGATGGCCCGTGCGGCCTCCCGCAGCAGGGTGATCAGGCTGGGCCGGGGGTGGCCCTGGTTGTCGCAGACCCGTTCGACCGGGCCGGACAGCCCGATGGCGCCGACCACGAGGCCGCCGTGCCCCCGGATCGGCGCGGCGACGCCGGCCTCGCCCATGCTCATCTCCTGGACCTCGCCGGCCCATCCGAGTTCCCGGATCTCGGCGAGTGCCCGGTGGATCTGCTCCGGGACGATCAGGGTGTGCCGGGTGTACGGATCCAGCCCGGTCTCCACGGCCGCCTCCAGGGTGGCGGTCCCGAAGGCCAGCAGGACCTTGCCGAGCGAGGAGGCGTGCAGCGGCAGCAGTGAGCCCACGTCGAGGGTCTGGAGCGTGTCGTCCGGCCGGAACACGTGGTGGACGACGAGGACCCTGCCCTCCAGGGGGGTGCCCAGGCGGACCGCTTCCCCGCTGCGGGCGGCCAGGGCGTCGGCCCAGTTGATGGAGCGCGAGCGCAGTTCGTTGACGTCGAGGTAGCTGGTGCCGAGGTGCAGCAGGGCGGCCCCCAGCTGGTACTTCCCGGTGGCCGCGTCCTGTTCCACGAAGTCCACGTGCTGGAGCGTGCGCAGGATGCCGTGGGCGGTGCCCTTCGCCAGCCCGAGGGAGGCCGCCACCTCGCCGAGTCCGAGCCGGCGGGGCCCGCCGGCGAGGAGGCGCAGGATCGCCGCCGCCCGTTCGATCGACTGGACCGGTCCGGCCATGAGGTGAGCCTATTACCGTCCGGGCCGGTCCGCCGTACGGGGTGGTGGACGCCTCTGCGGTGTCCGGCGCGGGTGTTCGGTAATGCCGACCGCTGTTCATTGACCCGTTTCTTGCCGGTTTCTAACGTGCTACGAGGCCCGGCCCCGCGCGCTGAGGCCCGCGCCCGGCCCACCACGCTCACCGGAGGACAGCAGATGGCGGTAGAGCTCAACACCATGCTTCGGGAGGCCGTCGCCGAGCACGTCTGGCGACTGCCTCCCGTGACCGGCGCGGTATCGGCCGTGCGGCGAGGTGCGGAGGCGGTGCTCGCCGGCTGGGGCGTCTCCGCCGGCCTGGCCGAGGACGCGCTCCTGGTCGTGTCGGAGCTGCTCACCAACGCGCTCGTGCACGCCCTGCCGCCGGCCGATCTGCGGCTGGTCTGGTTCCGCGGCGGGGGATCCGGCACCCTGCGCGTCGAGGTCACCGACGCGGGGCCCCTGATCCCCGCGCAGCCGTCGTCCTCGGCGGTGGACCCGGACGAGCACGGCCGGGGCGAGCACATCGTCCACGCGCTGGCGACCCGGCACGGCGTGCGCGTGCACTCCGGCGGTGTCACCCGGTGGGCCGAACTCGTCGCGGCGTGAGCCGTCCCGCCCGGCCGCCGAGCTGCCCCGCGGACCGCTGATCCGCGCACCCGGGCTGGGTTTCCCCCCCGGCACCCGGCCCGTGATCCCTCCCGCCCGACCGAGGAGTTCCCCGACCGCCCACCCGGCGCCCGCCGCAGCTGACCGGTGGGCCGCGGCCCCAGCGCTCCGTGCCCCGCACACCCGTCCGTGACCCGCGCAGCGGTCCACGACCCGCACGCCCGGCCGGTGGGGCGCGCAGCCCTCCCGCGCGGTGCGCTTTCGCGGGTCAGACCTGGTCCGGCAGGGGGCTCCCACAAGCGTTCGCCGGGCACGCGCGACCGCGTCCCGGGGTGTCCGCGGCGTGGGACGGCGGTTCGGCGACCGCCGGCTCGGGCGCCGGCTGGGCCGTCCTGCGCAGCAACAGCAGCGCCGCGTCGTCGTGCAGCCGGCCGCCCACGTGCGCCAGCAGTTCGTCGTGGAGGGCGTCGAGCGTGCGCGCCGGCTCGTCGGACACATGGCGGGCCAGTCCTTCGGCGAGCGGGTAGAACGCACGGCCGTGGTCGCGGGCCTCGGTCACCCCGTCCGTGTAGAGCAGGAGCTGGTCCCCCTCGGCGAAGGGCTGCACATGGAGGCCGGGGGCCTCGCCCGACAGGGCGCGCAGTCCGAGCGGCGGGGCCGGGCGGGTGGGCTCCAGCGCCTCGATGCCGCCGCTCGCGCGCACCAGCAGCGGAGGGGCGTGTCCGCAGTTGACCACTTCGAGGTGCCCGGGCCGCGGGTGTCCGACGACCACGGCGGTGACGAAGTCGTCGCCGCCCAGGTTGCGCGCCAGGCTCCGCTCGATCCTTCCGACGACGGCCAGGAGATCGGGTTCGTCGTAGGCGGCCTCGCGGAAGACACCGACCACGAGGGCGGCCGTCCCCACGGCCGGCAGCCCTTTGCCGCGCACGTCGCCGACGATGAGCCGGACCCCGTACGGGGTGGGCACCAGGGCGTAGAGGTCCCCGCCGATACGGGCCTCCGCCGCGGCGGCGCTGTAGCGGACGGCCACCCGGAAGGGGCCGACGGTCTCCGGTACGGGCTTCAGCAGCGCGTGCTGGGCGGCCTCCGCGACGGAGCGGACGTCCGCCAGCACCCGTTCGCGGCGGCCGCGCAGCGCGCTGGCCAGGGCGCTCGCCAGGGTGACGGTCACCACGGCGGACAGGACCGCCACGAGGTCGCGGTCGTGAACGCCGTCCCGGGTGCCGAGGGCCGTGCCCAGGGCGGCGGCGAGCAGGCCGACGCAGAGGACGCCGCGCGGCCCGTTGGTGGTGGCGGCCAGCGCCGGCCCGGCCGCCAGCAGGGGCAGCCAGATCGTCCCGGCTCCGCCGAACAGGTCGACGAACACGATGACGGAGACGATGAGCACGGGCAGGACGGGCGTGCCGGCGGCAAGGTGTGCGGCGCCCCGTCTGCGGGCCTGCGTCCGGGAGCCGGTTTCCCGCTTCCCGAACGGCCGTGTGGGGCGGTGGGCGTCGCCGTGGTCTCGGGCCTGGCTCATGTTCCGTCCGTGGTCCTCACCTGTAGGCGGGTGCGCTCCCGACGTGTCCGTTTCATCCAGGAAAAGGGCTGAGTCCGGGAGGGACAAGGTGAGTATTTTCAGATAGTGAGCGACAGGCTCCTGGTCACGCGGCTCGCGGCCGGGATCAGCCGGGCCCGGATCTCCGCGAGGCGGGAGGCACGGTCCGCCGGCAGGGAGACGCCGAGCGAGCCGAGCGTGTCCCCGCAGCGGACGGGCACGGCGACGCAGACCGTGCCGAGGCTGTACTCCTCCAGGTCCGTGACGGCCGGTGCCGTGGGCGGGAGGTCGAGCTGCCGCAGCAGCTCGGGAAGGCTGGTGATGGTCCGCGGCGTCAGGTCGCTGAGGTGGTGCCGGGAGAGGTAGTCCCGGCGGGATTCGGTGTCCATCTCGCGCAGCACGGACTTGCCCAGCGCGGTGGCGTGCCCCGCGTCCTCGAAGCCCACCCAGAGTTCGGCCCGGGGCGCCCGGGGACCGTCGACGATCTCGGCGACCCGGATCTCGCCGTCCTCGTAGAAGGTGAGGTAGGCGGCCGCCGCCAGTTCGTCCCGCAGGGCGGCGAGGGTGGGGCGGACCCGGCTCAGCAGCGTCTGCCCGCGGCCCGAGCCCGTGGTGTGCAGGGTGTGCAGCTTGTCGCCCAGGACGAACCCTCCGTCGTCGAGCTTGCGCACGTAGCCGTCGTGCACCAGGGTCCGCAGCAGGTGGTAGGCGGTGGCCAGGGGCAGATCCGTCTCGCGGGCCAGTTGCTTCGCCGGCGCGCCGTTCTCGTGCGCGCCCACGGCCTCCAGCAGGCGGAAGGCGCGCTGCACGGACGTGATGAGCGTCGGGCCGTCACGAGCTGCCATACCCCCAGCGTGCGCCGGGTGCGCGGGGCGGGCAAGACGCGCGCCGGTCCCGGGGCCGGGGCCCGCACCTCGATGCGGGGCCCCGGCGCCCGCCCCGCGCGGCCACGAGGGCCACGACGCGGCGCGTCTCGCCGGGAGGGCCGCGGCGCGGCGTGCCTCGCGGGTGGCCGCCGCCGGCTCCGCGGCGCCTCGGCCCCGGTCCCGCCCACCGGCGACACGTGGCGCACCGGCGACCCGAGCGGCGCGGGCTTCGCGGTCCACGGCGCCCGGGCCCGCGTCACCGTGCTCGCGGCCGGCGGGGCGGGGCGGGCAGCCCCGCCGGCCGGGAGCGGTCGCGCTCAGTCGAGTCCGAGTACCTCCAGGGCGTGCTCGGCCATGCGCCGCTCCCCGAGGGCGTTGGGGTGGACCGGGACGAGGCTGGTGCCGAAGAGGAGGGGCTCGATCCAGCGGGTGCCGACGGGCCGGCACGCGTCGTGGCCGTCGGACACGCCGGCGAAGTCCACGTACGTCGCGCCCGCCTCCTCGGCGGCGCGCCGGACGACGGCGTTGAGGTGCGCCTGGATGCCGCGCAGGTAGGGCACGTCGCCGGAGGCGATCGGCAGCTTGGCGAAGCAGGAGGGGTCGGCGGTGGCGGGCGTGATCCACGGGTAGCCCAGGACCGCGACGCGGGCGCCCGGCGCCTCGGCGCGAACGCTGCCGAGGGCTGCCTTGAGCGCCGGGTAGGTGTTCGCTTCGATCTGGTCGTCGAACGTGGTGCCGTTGGCGTCCTTGCAGGGGCTGCCCTTGCCGCCGCTGAGGACGCCGGCGGTGCCGCACGCGGTCACGGCGTTGATGAAGGTGCCGTTGTCGTTGCCGCCGATCGTCACCGTCACCAGGTCGGTGTCGGCGTCGAGGGCGTTCACCTGGGGGGCGACGCCCGGGTACTGGGCCTGGGTGAAGTCCTTGGTCTGGGCGGCGCCGCAGGTCACGTCCGTGAGCCGGGCGCCCGTCCGCGACGCGATGACGTGGGGGTAGTTGGCGGTGGAACGCAGACAGAGCAGGTTCGAGACGTCCACCGGGAGGACGCCCGAAGCGGCGGCGTAGCTGTCGCCGAGGGCGGCGTAGTCGAGGGGGGCGGTGGCGTGGGAGGGGGTGCCGGTGAGGGTGAGGGCCAGCGCACCGGCGGAGGCTATTGACGCGGCCATGACACGACGGAGGGCGTGCTTCGGCATGTGCTCTCGATTCTCGGGAGTTCGGACGCGTGGGGAGCGGGCGCGGCCGGGGACCGGCGACGCCCGCGGGCGAACGGGATCACGAGGACGCAGCGGCTCGAGCGAAGGGAGGTGCCGACGGCCGCGCGTGCGCGCCGGAACACGCACACCGACGGCCGGTGAGTGGGGGATGCGCGGTTACCACGTGGTTCTACCGATAGGTAATGTGCAGGCGCCACGTACTCGAGTCAACAGAGCTGACCGAAATTCTTTCCTCCCTCACGGACGACGTCGCGGGTCCGGGGGACGCGCCCGGCCGACGGAGGGGCCCCGTCGGGCGCCCCGCCGGCCGGGGTCACGACACGCGCGTCAGAGCTGGGCGCCGAAGTTCTGCGTCCACCACGGGCCGCCGTCGCCCCGGTGGACGCCCACGCCGATCTCCTTGAAGGAGCAGTTGAGGATGTTGGCGCGGTGGCCCGGGCTGTTCATCCAGGACGTCATCACGGCGTCGGGAGTCTGCTGGCCCTTGGCGATGTTCTCCCCGAAGGTGGACCAGCGGTAGCCCGCGGCCGTGACGCGCTCGCCGGGGCCGTCGCCGTCCGGGTTGGTGTGGTCGAAGAAGTCACGGGCGGCCATGTCGTCGGAGTGGCCCTGGGCGGCGGCGCGCAGCCGGGAGTTCTCGCTGAGGGGACCGCAACCGGCGGCCGACCGCTCCTTGTTGACCAGGGCGATCACCTGGGCCGCGGTGCCGGAGGGAGCCGACTGCGGCTCAGGGGTCTTCGACGCCGGGCGCTTCGTCGCGGTCGGCGCCTTCGGGGCGGCGGCCGCGCTGGTGGCCGGGCGGGGACTCGGGGAGGCGCTCGCGCTGTGCGACGGCGACGCGGACGGGGTCGAGGACGCGGAGGGCGAGGGGGACGGGGAGGGAGGCGGGGTGCTCACCCGGGCGGCGCCGGGTGACGGGGTCCCCGGGACGACGACGTCACCGGCGGCCCGCGCCGCGGTCGCCCCCTCGGACCCGGAGCCCGGCTGCGTGCCGAACCAGTAGAGACCGCCGCCGGCCACGCACGCCGCCACGACCGCTCCGCCCACCGCCCGCCGCCTGGTGCGCCGCCGACGGCGGGCCTCACCGCGGGACAGGGACTGCCGGCCCGCGGCCCGGCGCCCTCCCGGACCGGCCGCGCCGCCGATGCGGACGACCCCGTCGGTGCCGCCCGTGCCACCCGCACCGCCCGCGTCCGGCTGCCCGCCGAGCGGGGACGCCGAACCGGCCGGGGTGGTGGCCCCGAGGTCCGGGCGGATCCGCGCCAGGAGCGACGGCGACGCCGCCACGAGAGCCAGCCCGGCCAGCAGCCCCTCGGCCGGCAGGAGTCCGTTCCACAGGCCGGAGCAGCGGGCGCAGCCGCGGGCGTGCCGGGCTATGCGCTTGCGCCACAGCGCGGAGGGCCGGCCGTCCCAGTCCACGAGCGTCCTGCGCAGTTCCTCGCACGACGGCTGCGCGTCCAGCGCCCGCACGACCACGCGGGCCGCCTCCAGCTGCGCCTTCATGCGCTGCACGCGGACCGCCGTGTGCTGCGGGGACAGCCCCAGCGCCTCGGCCACCTCGGCCCGGCCCAACTCCCCCGCGCACTCCAGCCACCACAGCGACAGCAGCCCCCGGTCGTCGGGCTCCAGCCAGCGCGTCGCTCGCGCGGTCTCCTGGCGCTGGCCCGACAACTGGAGCTGAACCATCGTCAGGTCCACGAAGTCGGCGCCCGGATCGGCCACGTCCGAGGCCTCCTCCACGGGCCTCGGGTCGTGCCGGCGGTCCTCCCAGTGAGCGCGGACCTGGTTCATGGTGATGGCCACCAGCCAGGAACGGAAGCTCTCGGGGGCCCGCAGCGCGCCCAGCGAGTCGAGGGCCCGCAGCATGGTGTCCTGCACCACGTCGTCCACGTCGACCGACCCGTTCAGAGCCCGGCCCACGATGTTGTAGACCAGCGGGAGGTACGCGCCGACGAGGGCGTCCTGCGCCTGCGTGTCGCCCGCCCGGGCGGCGGTCACCAGTGCCGCCGGGTCCACCGTGTGCTGTGCGCTCATTGCTGCTTCCCTGTCGTCGACGCCGGACCTTGCTGTCCGTCACATGGGAGATCCCTGAGGGAGCCTTGGATAACAGTTCCTCGGAAAATCGTGCGAGGAGAGGGTGGCCCCGTCGGCCAGGCCCCCGCAATGAGGGCCGTCACACCGGGTGTTGCCGAAAGCGCGCGTCGTCCGGCGCCCGCCCGAAGGCCCGGCGCGGGACGCCGGTCCGCCCGCCGCCGCCCGCACGGCCGCGTCCGTCCGGGTGGCGTCGGCGCGTCGGCGAACCGGCCGCGGCCCGACCGGCGTTGTGCAGGGCCCATCCGTCATCACGGGAAAGGTCCCTCCATGCGACGCACCGTTCTGTTCGCCGCCTGCGCCCTCATCTCCGCCGCGGCCACCGGGTTCTTCACCACCAGCGCCATCCGCAGCCGCTGAGCCACAGCGCGCCGGGGTGCGGCCGGGGGCAGGAGCGGCCTTCTCGTCCTCCGGCCCGCGGCGCCCGTCGCCGCGCGGCTAACATGCCCGAGATGTCACACAATGACCGTGCCGAGTCGCCGACGCCCGGGGAACGATGGACCCGGTTCAAGGAGTCACCGCTGTGGCCGGCGACCGTGCTGGTGCTGATCCTGGCGGCCGCCGCGGCCCTCTTCGCCGGCTCGTACACCTACTCCATGGCCGACCCGACACCGCGCTCCATCCCGACCGCGCTGACCGGCGCCTACGAGCAGCCCGCGGGCCGGCGCTTCCTCGACGGCATGGAACAGGCCCTGAACACGGCGGTGAAGGTCCAGGTGTACGACACGACGGCCGGGGCGAGGACCGCGGTCGAGGAGCAGCGCGTCTTCGCGATCCTCGACGTGCGCCGCGGGGGCGGCGTGACACTGGACCTCTCCTCGGCGTCCGGGGCGTCGGTGGCCGAGGTGCTGGCCGAGGCGGCCCCGGCCGTGGGCAGGCGGACGGGGGTCCCGGTCGGCGTCCGGGACATCAACCCCCTCCAGGAGGGGGACCCGCGGGGGCTGGCGATCTTCTACATCTCGCTCGCCGCCGTGATCGTCGGGTTCGTCGGGGCCATCCAGCTCAGCGTGCACGCACGCACCCTCACTCCGCCCGAGCGCATCGTCTTCACCGCCCTCTACGCGCTGCTGGGCGGGTTCGCCATCGCGGCGACCGTGGACTGGCTGCTGGGCGCGCTGGACCTGCCGTTCGTCGAGTCGTGGCTGATCCTGTCGCTGACGCTGTTCGCCAGCGGCATGGTCTTCACCATGTTCAACACGCTCGTGGGCCGCTGGGCGATGCTGCCGACCTGGGGGGTGATGATCCTGCTGGGCAACCCCTCGTCGGGCGGCGCCGTGTCGTGGCCCCTGCTGCCCTCCCCGCTGGGCGTGATCGGCCGCTGGCTGCCGCCCGGCGCCTCGGTGAACGCCCAGCACACGGCGGTGTACTTCGCCGGTCACCAGCACGCCTTCCCGTTCCTGGTGCTGGCCGGGTGGGCGCTGGTGTCCTGCGCGGTCTTCTGGATCTGGCGCCACCGCCACCCGGGCGGACGGGAGACGCCCCCGGCCGAGGGCGCCGCGTGACGCGCGCCCGCGCACCGCGCCGCCGCTCTTCGCGACCGTCCCCGGCGCGCCGCCGCACCCGTCGCATGACGTGCCCTTCGGCGGGGAACACGGTGGCCACGCTTTCCGCCCGTTCCTTGCCCCATCAACCTGTCTGGAGAGGACCATGAGCCTGCTGCGTCTGGCCGGTCGCCCCCTGTTGGCCTCGATGCTCGTCTCGGGCGGCGTTCAGTCCGTGCGAGCGCCCGAGCAGGTCGCGCCGGCCGCCGACCCCGTCGTGCGCCCCCTCAGGGAACGCGTGACGGCGCTGCCCGACAGCACCGAGGAGGTCGTACGACTCAACGGCGCCGTACAGGTCGCGGCCGGGCTCCTGCTCGCCACCGGCCGCGTGCCCCGGGTGGCCGCGCTCGCCGCCGCCGTCACCCTCGTGCCCACCACCTGGGCGGCCCATCGGTTCTGGGAGGTGAAGGACCCGGACGAGCGCGCCCGGCAGCGCACCCACTTCCTGCAGAACGTGTCCGTGCTGGGCGGGTTGCTGATCGCGGCCGCGGACACCGGCGGCAGTCCGTCGCTGGCGTGGCGCGGCCGGCACGCCGCGCACGGCGTCCGCCGGGAGGCCCGCCTGGTCCGGCGGTCGGTGCGGGCCACCGCCCGTCCCGCGGCCACCGCGGGCGCGGTGCGCGCGAAGCTGAGCCGCTGATCCGGCGGCCCGCCGCCGCCCCGAGCCCCTGATCCCCGGGCCGCCGCCGGCGGGCGGCCCGGGCGCCGGCGCGTGCGGCCGGCGCCCGGACGTCGCCGGCGGTTCGCTGATGCCGTCCGGGGCCGCGGGGCGGCCCGGGTGCGGACGGGCGGGCGTCGGAGACGGCCGGCGGAGCCCCTTCCGCGGGGCCCGCCACCCGGGGCTCCCGACGCCGTCGGCGGCAGGGTCACGCCGTCGGCGGGTGTGCTCCGGCACGCCCCGCGGCCGTCCCTCCGCCCGCCCGTCGCACGGTCACCCGGTGCGCTGCCGGATCCAGCGCAGCGTGCGGTCGAAGACGTCCTCGACCCCGGCGTCGGACAGTCCGTGCCAGACGTGGTCGGCCCCCGGGAGGGTCCACAGGTCGACGGGGGCCCCGGCGTCGCGGAGGCGGGCGGCGAGACGGCGGCTGTGGTCGCAGGCGACCATGGAGTCGTCCTCGCCGTGTGCCAGCAGGAACGGCGGGGCGTCCGGTCCCGCGTGGGCCACGGGACTCGCCTCCCGCGCGAGCTCGGGCACGTCGGCGGGGGCGGCGCCGAGCAGGAGCGCTTCGGGGGTGTGCGGGTCGTCCGCCTGCAGGGTGAGGTCGCTGGGCGCGTACCAGGCGACGGCGCCCCTCAGTGCCGGGGCTCCCGGGGAGAGCGCGAGCAGCGCGGCGAGGTGGCCGCCGGCCGACTCCCCCCACACGACCGTCCGCTCCGCGTCCGTGCCGAGTTCGGCCGAGCGCCGGACGAGCCAGCGCACGGCGGCGCGCAGGTCCTCCAGCGGAGCGGGGAAGACGGCCTCGCCGCTGAGGCGGTAGTCCACGGAGGCGACGGCCAGCCCGGCGGCGGCGATCCTGGCGAAGGGGCCCGGGTCCCACTGCCGCATCCGGTACCCCATGTCCTCGCGTCTGCCCCGGCGCCAGGCTCCGCCGTGCACGAAGACCACCAGGGGCGGGGGCGGGTCGCCGGGCCGGCGCGGCGGCAGCCACAGGTCGAGCTCCGGCGGCCGCACGCCCGGCACGTCCGCGTACGGGACGCCCCGCAGCAGGCGGATCCCGTCGGCGACGACGGCGGCCGGCGGCAGCGGCGCCTCGTCCGGGTGCGGGGCCGGGACGAGGGCGCGCAGGTCGGTGTCAGGCCTCACGGGAGCGCCACCGGTGGTCGGGGAGGAAGCGCACGTCGTACTGCTGCGGGACGGTGGCGAACTTGCCGGGCTCGGGCACGTACGGCTGCGGCAGCGGGCCGGGCCCTTCGACGGGGGTGCCGAGGTTCTCGAAGAACCGCTCGAACGTCCCGCCGGGACCGGCGGCCACGCCGACGATCCGGCTGCCGTGCCGCTCGATGCGGTAGGCGTGCGGGCAGTTCTTCGGCACGAATCCGAAGTCCCCGCTGGTCAGCAGCTTCTCGTACTGCTCTCCCGCGGTGTCCTCGACGAAGAGCCGCACGGCGCCGTCCGTCACGAAGAAGACCTCGTAGGTGTCGGGGTGCATGTGGGCCGGGATGGTGTCGCCCTTGGGGCCCTCACAGGTGAAGAAGTTGAAGGTGTTCTCCGTCTGCTCGCCTCCCGCGTAGACGGTGAACAGGTCGGTGAACAGCTGGGCGCGGTCGCCCATGCCCCGCTCGATGAAGTACGGCTTGCCCGGCTCCGGGGGGATCTGTGAGGAACGGCGGTAGCGGGTGGCGTACTCGATGGTCATGGGTCTCCTCGGCTCGGCACACGAAACGCATGTCAGCCTGACTGACATACTGGTGATGTCAGCGAGGCTGACACATGCCTCCCGGGACGTGCAAGACTTCACCGACCTTTTCTTCTCCGCCGACGAGGAGCCCATGGACGCCGGACAGCGCAGCCTGCCGCAACTGCTGGGCGAGGCCCGCAAGTGGTTCGACGACGCCCTGCTGACGGCCCTGGAGGCGGCCGGGGCGGAGCAGGTGTCGTCGACCCAGCTGCAGCTGTTCGCGGTTCTCGACGACGACGGGACGACGGCGTCCGAGCTGGCGCGGCGCATGGGCGTCACCCGGCAGACCGCGCACAAGGCCGTGCACACCCTGGTCGTCCTGGGGCTGCTGGAGCAGGCCCCGCACCCGGCCTCGGCGCGCCGGCTGCTGATCCGCCGCACCCCGAAGGGCCGGCGGGCGCACGAGCGGGCGACGGCGATCCTCGACGGACTCGAGCGCACCCTGGCCGCGCGGATCGGTCAGCGGGCCGTCGCGGACCTGCGGGCCGTCCTGGAGACGCCCTGGGGAGAGCCGCCCGAGCCGTCCGCCGCCGGGGAGTGACGGGCTCCGGGGGCTCCGGGCGCCGGGGTTCCGGGCGCGCACCCGCCCGCCGCCCTCACCCGGTACGCGTACGACAGGTCCCCCTGACGGACCATCACCGACGTGTCAAAGCCATATAAAAACACCTTTCCGTTACGGTCGGGCAGCATGTCCTCACTCAACGAACGCGGCCTGCGCGGACACCGCGCATCGCGCCCCGCAGCCCGCTCGGCAGTGCGGCTGATGCTGCCGCTCACCGCCCTGTTCGCCCTCGTCACGCCGGACGCCCGGGCCGCGACGACCCGCCCCCCGGACGTCGACTGGGACGCCATCGCCCGCTGCGAATCGAGCGGCGACTGGCAGGCCAACACCGGCAACGGCCACTACGGGGGCCTCCAGTTCAGCCAGTCCAGCTGGATCGCCGCGGGCGGCCTCACGTACGCGCCCCGGGCCGACCTGGCGACGAAGGAGGAGCAGATCGCCGTGGCCCGGCGCCTGGCGGCCCTGCAGGGCATGAGCGCCTGGGCCTGCGCCTGACGGGCCCCGCGCGGCTCAGTACAGCGCGTTCAGCGCGCCGGGCAGGACCGTGGCCGTGACGGGCAGGTCGGCCTCGACCTCGCCGTCGGCGCCGTAGGGGACCGTCCGGTCGGCCTCGATGCGGACCCGGGCGCCGCGCAGGACGCGCACCTCCGGACGGCGGACGTGGGTGCCCGCCTTCAGTTCGTCCATCAGGGCGAAGAACAGGCGCCGTGGTGCGTGCCGGATCATCACGACCTCCAGCAGGCCGTCGTCGATCCGGGCGCCGGGCGCGATGAGACGGCCCGAGCCGTAGAAGCCGGAGTTGGCGGCGACGACCGTGTACCCGCGGTGCGCGTGTTCGACGCCGTCGACCGTCACCCGGTAGCGGGCCGGGCGCCAGGTGCTGACCGCGCGCAGGCCCCCGGCGTAGTAGGCGGCGGCGCCCCGCAGCAGTCCGGCGTGGTTGGCGTGGCGGTTGGCGAGCGCGTCGACCCCCGCGTAGACGCTGCCGAGGACGACGGTGCGGTCGTGGACGGCGGAGCGCACCTCGATGGTGTCGACGGGCCGCGGCTCGGCTTCGAGCAGCACACGGGCCAGGGCGCCGGCTCCGGTGGGCAGGCCCAGGGCGCGGGCGAAGTCGTTGCCCCGCCCGGCCGGCACCAGCCCCAGCACCGAGCCGGTTCCGCTGAGGGCTCCGCCGATCGCGCCGGTGATGCCGTCGCCGCCGACCGCCAGCACCACCCGGCCGCGTTCCCCGGCCTCCCGTGCGAGGTCCTGCGCGTGGGCGAGGCTGCGGCTGTAGGCGGTCTCGAGTCCGGCGCCCGCCTCGCGCAGCAGCCGGGCCAGTCCGAGGAGCGCGGCCGCGCCCGTGGCTGCGCCTGCGGTGGGGTTGACGACGGCCGTGAACTGTCGCATGGGTGGGCCTCCGGGCGGTCGGCGGACGGACGGTGGGGCGAGGGGGTGGCGCGGGGTCGGAGAACGCGCGCCGGCCCGACGGGGGCCGGTCGACGGTGCCGGGCCGACCGGGGTGTCGGGCCGACGGGGCGGCAGGCCGGCCGGGGCACCGGGCCGACGGGGGCGGCAGGCCGGCCGGGACACCGGGCCCACGGGGGCGGCGGGTGCCCGGTCGGCGGGTGCCGGGCCGGGTTCAGTCCGCGGGCAGCAGGACTCCCGGGTTGAGCACGCCGGCCGGGTCGAGGCGTCGCTTGACGGCGCGCAGGGCGTCGACGGCGAGGGGGCCCGCCTCCCGCACGTACCAGTCGCGGTGGTCGGCGCCCACGCCGTGGTGGTGGCTGATGGTGCCGCCGGCGGCGAGGATCGCGTCGTTGGCGGCGTGCTTGGCGCGGGTCCAGTGGGCGACGGGGTCGTCGCCCTGGGCGCTGACGACGGTGAAGTACAGGGAGGCGCCGTTCTCGTAGACGTGCGAGATGTGGCACATGACCAGCGGCGGGGTGCCGGCGGCGGTGAGGGTGGCGGTCAGGGCCTCGCGGACGGAGGCGTAGAGCTCCGGCAGGCGGGACCAGAAGGCGGCGGTCTCCAGGGTCTCGGCGAACGCGCCCGCGTCGAGCAGGGCGTCCCGCAGGTAGGGGGCGGAGTAGCGGCCGTGCGCCCAGCGGCGGCCCGGCTCCTCCCCCAGCGGTGTGCCGCCGGCGTCGCGCAGTGCCGCCGCCGCCCGGTCACGGCGGCGGGCGGTGTCCTCCGCGGCGCCCTCGAAGCCGACGACGGCCAGGCATCCCGCGTCCTGCCGCGCGGCGGAGCCGATGGCGTCGGGCTGGGCCAGGCCGACGAGCGTCTCGGTCTCGTCGGACAGGCGCAGCACGGTCGGGCGGGGCCCGTCCTGGGCGAGCCGGCGCAGCGCGTCGGCGCCCTGCCGGAAGGACGGGAACCGCCAGCCTTCGTAACGGCGGGTGGGCGGCACGGGGCGGACCCGCACGGTCACGGAGGTGATCACGCCGAACGCGCCCTCCGAACCGAGCAGGAGCTGGCGCAGGTCGGGGCCGGCCGCCGAGCGCGGGGCGCGGCCGGTGCCGACGGTGCCCTCGGGGGTGGCGAGGGTCAGTCCCAGCACCATGTCGTCGAAGCGGCCGTAGCCGGCGGAGGCCTGTCCGCTGGAGCGGGTGGCGGCGAAGCCGCCGATGGTGGCCCACTCGTAGGACTGCGGGAAGTGGCCGAGGGTGAAGCCGTGTTCGGCGAGCAGCGCCTCGGCGCGCGGGGCGCGCAGTCCCGCCTGGAGGGTGGCGGTCCGCGAGACGGGGTCGACGGCGAGCAGGCCGTCCATGCGGCGCAGGTCGAGTGCGACGAAGGTGCCGCGCCGGACCGGCGCGAGGCCGCCGACGACCGAGGTCCCGCCGCCGAACGGCACGACCGCCAGCCCGTGCGCGGCGCACGCCCGCAGCACGGCGAGGACCTCGTCGTGGCCGGCCGGGAGCACCACGGCCGCCGGGACGTCGTCGACCTCGCCGGCCCGGATCCGCAGCAGGTCCGGGGTGGACTTGCCGCGGGTGTGGCGGACGCGGGTCCCGGCGTCCGTGCGCACGTGCTCGTCGTGCCCGCCGACGGCGGCCAGCAGGGCGCGGTGCGCCTCGGCGTCCAGCGGTGACGGGGGAACGGCGATGTCCTCCAGGGCGACCGGTCCGGCGCCGCGCGGCTCCACGCCCAGCAGGTCGCGCAGCAGTCCGGTCACCGTGTCGGGCAGCGGCGTCGCCGCGGCGGGGTCGCCCCAGCCGCTCCACAGCATGTCCATCGGTGTCGTCCTCCCGGTCGGTGTCGCGGCGCCGTCCGTGCACGGCCCCACGGGGCGTTACACTGTGACACATGACGCCTATTCGTCACAACCAGTCGGACGGGGACGCGGTGCTCGACGCGGTGCGGGACTGCGTCCTGGCCGTCGGGGTCCGCCGCACGACGCTCACCGACGTGGCCCGCCGGGCCGGGGTCTCCCGGATGACGCTCTACCGCCGCTGGCCCGACGTCCGCTCCCTGGTCGGCGATCTGATGACCCGTGAGTGGATCGGCGTGGCCACCGGCGCCATGCCGGAGCGCCGTCCGGGCACGGACGCCCGGACGCTGCTCGTCGAGGGCCTGGTGGCGGGAGTGGCGGCCTTCCGCGCCCACCCGCTCTTCCGCAAGATCGTCGACGTCGATCCGGAGCTGCTGCTCCCCTATGTGCTCGACCGGCGCGGGGCGAGCCAGGAGGCGCTGCTGGACCTGCTGGCCGGCGGTCTGCGGGAGGGGCACGCCGACGGCTCGGTACGGCCCGGCCATCCGCAGCGGCAGGCCCGTTCCGTGCTCCTCGTCGTCCAGTCCTTCACCCTGTCGCTGCGGACCATGACCGACGAGGACGACCCGGAGCTCGACTCCGTGGCCTTCCTGGCGGAGTTGCGGACCATCCTGGAGAGGACCCTCACGCCATGAGCCCCACCCGCACCCCCGCCGTCCCCGCCCCGCCGACCGGCGCCGCGTCGCTGTCGGCCGGCCGTCGCTCCCGCGAACTGGCCGCCACCGTGGGCGGGCCGGTGGTGGACGTCCTGGTCGTCGGGCTGGGCGCGACCGGCGCCGGGACCGCCCTCGACGCGGCCGCCCGGGGGCTGACGGTCGCCGCCGTCGACGCCCACGACCTCGCCTTCGGCACCTCCCGCTGGAGCTCCAAGCTCATCCACGGCGGACTGCGCTACCTCGCCTCCGCGCAGTTCGACGTCGCCCACGAGAGCGCGGTGGAGCGCGGGCTGCTCATGGAGCGCACCGCCCCGCACCTGGTCCGGGCGGAGCCCTTCGTCCTGCCCCTCACCCCGCTGGTCTCCCGCGGCCAGGCCGCCCTGGCATGGGCCGGCTTCCGGGCCGGGGACGCCCTGCGCCTGGCGGCGCGCACGGCACGGGCGACGCTGCCCGCGCCGCGCCGGCTGTCGGCGGCCGAGGCCCGCTTCCTGGCTCCCGCCGTGCGCGCCGAGGGGCTGCGCGGCGGCCTGCTGTCCTGGGACGGCAAGGTCACCGACGACGCCCGCCTGGTGACCGCGCTCGCCCGGACCGCCGCCGCTCACGGCGCACGGATCCTCACCCGGGTCAGGGCGCTGCGGCTCACCGGTTGCGGAGCCGTCGTCCGCGACGAACTCACCGGCGAGGAGGGCGAGATCCGCGCCCGCACGGTCGTCAACGCCTCCGGCGTGTGGGCCGGCGGGCTGGTGGACGGCATCCGGGTGCGGCCCTCCCGCGGCACCCACCTGGTGCTGCGCTCCGAGCGCCTCGGCAGCCTGCCCGCCGGCCTGCACGTCCCGGTCCCCGGCGAGACCAACCGCTTCGTCCTCGTCCTCCCGCAGGGCGACGGCCGCGTCTACGTCGGGCTCACGGACGAACCCGTCGACGGGGAACTGCCCGACGTCCCGACCGCGCCCGAGACGGACATCGGCTTCCTCCTCGACGTCCTCGGCTCCGTGCTGGACGTCCCGCTCCACCGCTCGGACGTGGTGGGCGCCTTCGCGGGGCTGCGCCCGCTGCTGGACACCGCGTCCCCCGCGGACCGCGGGGGCACGGGCAGGACCGCCGACATCTCCCGGCGGCACGCGGTCGTCACCGGGGACGGCGGCGTGGTCACGGTGGTGGGCGGCAAGCTCACCACGTACCGGCGGATGGCCGAGGACGCCGTCGACGCGGCGGTCGCGGCGGGCCGCCTGACGGCCGCCCGCTGCGGCACGGCCGGGCTCCCGCTCGTCGGCGCGGCGCCCGCGCGGGTGCTGCGCGCGGTCGCGGCGCCGAGCCGGCTCGTCCGGCGCTACGGCACCGAGGCCGTGGCCGTCCGGGCCCTCGCCGCCCGTGATCCGCGGCTCGCCGAACCGGTCGTGCCGGGTCACCCCGTCACCGGGGCCGAGCTGGTGTGGGCGGTCCGTCACGAAGGGGCGCTCGACGAGGCGGACCTGCTCGACCGGCGCACCCGCATCGGGCTGGTGCCGGACGACCGGGGGCCGGCGCTGGAGGCCGTGCGCCGTCTGCTGGGCGAGCCGGCCGACTGGACCGGGTGACGAGCGGCCGACGGCCCTCGGGCACGCTCCGGACGGAGCGCCGGCTGCCGTGTCCGGACGTCGATCTCAACCTCAACTCTAGCTTTAGGGTTTGCTTCCGCTTCGGCTTTCCCGTGCACCAGGCCCCCGGCCGGCGCACGGCGCCCCGGCGCGCAGGCGGCCGCGGCCGAACTCGGGGATTCGACCGCGGCCGCCTCGGCGCCGGACCGTGGGGAGCACTCCACCGTCCGACGCCCCTTGCGGGTTCCCCGCCCCGTGGATCGCAGTCTGCGCCGTACGAGTGGATCCGGGGCGGGCGGGTCAGGCCGTGCTGCAGGAGACCGTGGGCCAGGTCCAGTTGCCGTTGTGCTGGATGGTGACGCCGAAGGTGTTGCCGCTGCCGTTCGGCTTCGCGGTCAGCACCTGGGCGCTGGGGTAACTGGCGGAGACGTTCCAGGTGGACAGGACCTTCGCCGGGGACGGGACGTTCATCGTCACCGTCCAGTTACCGGAACCGCTGACCGACACGTTCAGGTTGTACCGGTCGCTCCACTGCTGACCCGCCGACAGCGTCGCGGTGCAACCGGCGCCACCGCCGCCACCGCCACCGCCCGAACCGCCGTCGCCGGGGGCCACGGCGCGGCCGGTCTGCGGTGAGATCATCCCCGCGCACAGGCCGCGGCCGGCGAGCCCCTGCGCGATGCGCGGGATCGCCGCGAGGGTGTTGGCGGGCCAGTCGTGCATGAGGATGATCTGGCCGTTGGTGAGCCGGGCGGCGGCCTGCACGATCGCGTCGGTGCTCGCGCCGTTCCAGTCCTGCGAGTCGACGTCCCAGATGATCTCGGTCAGGCCGTACTTCGCCGCGACCGACCTCACCGTCGCGTTGGTCTCGCCGTACGGCGGGCGGAAGAGCTTCGGGGTGCCCCCGCCCGCGGCGGCGACGGCCTGCTGGGTGCGGGAGATCTCCGAGTCGATCTGTGACGGGGCGAGCTGGGTCAGGTGCGGGTGCGTGTAGCTGTGGTTGGCGACCCACATGCCGGCGTCGACCTGGGCCCGGACCTGGGACGGGTTGGCGGCGGCGTACTGGCCCTGGTTGAACATCGTGGCCCGCAGCCCGTTCTGCTTGAGCGCGTCGAGCAGGGCCGGCGTGCTGCCGGACGGGCCGTCGTCGAAGGTGAGCCCGACGTACCCGGTGCAGGCGGCGGCCCGCGCCGGAGCGGCCTGTGCCGGTGCGGCGGTGTCCACGGTGAGGGTGGCCGCGGCGGCCGTCGCGACGACGGCGAGCCCGGTGATCAGGGAGCGTAACGAGCGGTGTGGTCTGGTGCGCATACCGAGTGGTCCTCCAGCCTGGGGCGGGGTGCGGGGTCAGCTCGCGGCGCAGGAGACCGTGGGCCAGGTCCAGTTGCCGTTGTGCTGGATGGTGACGCCGAAGGTGTTGCCGCTGCCGTTCGGCTTCGCGGTCAGCACCTGGGCGCTGGGGTAACTGGCGGAGACGTTCCAGGTGGACAGGACCTTCGCCGGGGACGGGACGTTCATCGTCACCGTCCAGTTACTGGAACCGCTGACCGACACGTTCAGGTTGTACCGGTCGCTCCACTGCTGACCCGCCGACAGCGTCGCGGTGCAACCGGCGCCACCGCCACCGCCGCCACCGCCACCGCCCGAACCGGTGCCGCCCACCGTGATGCTGGAGCTGCCGCTGCTCTGGTAGCCCTCGGTCGCCATGATCATGTAGTAGCTGAAGCTGCCGAGCGTCATTCCGGCGCGGGCCCAGGCGTCGAAGTGGTTGCCGGTGGTGATGGTGCCGCCGGTCCGCTTCGACTGCCGGACGCTCCAGTACTGGTCGAAGGTGCGGGTGCCCTCGACGGAGGGGGCGTTGTACCGGGTCGTCCGGTAGATGTCGTACGTACCGCCGTCGCTGGTGACGGTGCCCATGTGCGTGCCCGTGGGCCGGTAGGTGCCCCAGTTGTCGACGATGTAGTACTCGACGAGCGGGTTGGAGGTCCATCCGTAGAGGGCCAGGTAGGCGTTGCCGGACGGGTTGAAGGTGCCCGAGTAGGTCACGCTCCTGCGGCCGCCGGTGCTCCAGCCCTTGCCGGCGACGAAGTTGCCGGTGTTGCGCCAGGAAGTGCTGTAGCCACCGCCCGAGGCCAGGTTCATCGAGACCGTGCCGGGGGAGTCGGTCCAGAACGAGTAGTAGTAGCCGTTGTCGGTGCCCGTCTGGTTCGTCGTGATCACCGTGTCGGCACTGGCGGCGCTCGGCAGGAACAGCGCGAGCACGGCTGCCAGCGCGACGGCCCAGACACTCCGGGCGGACAACGGGAAGCCGCGGCCACGGCTCCTCGGATCGGCGTACGCGTTCATGTGGGTGCTTCCTCCTCGTGGGACGGATGCGAAGGGACCGCTCGACGGAAGGCCTGCCGGGGGCGGACGCCTCGAGGGCGGTCCGTCGAGGGCGGTCCGTCGATGGCGAGAGTTTTGATCTGACCCCGTCAACAGTCAACAGTTTCGGAGAGAGTTTCGAAACGTTCGCCTTGCTCGGATCGCCTGCGGCCCTCATCTCCGCAGTTCAACGCCCATGGCCAAGACGTCGCCGGAGAACCCCGTGGACGATCCGCGGTGTCGCGGCCCATTGACCGGGTGCCTCACGTCGAAAGATTCGACGTCTTCCCGGCCGGAGTCGAAAAGGGCTTTTACCGCGGGAGTGATCAGGGCACCCGGTCCTCCGACCACGCCGCCGACAGACAGGAGGCCGACGTGACGGACGAACACAGCACCCGTCAGGACCCCACCACCCAGCACCCGCGCCCGGACTTCCCCCAGCAGGACCAGCCGCACCCCGGCTGGACCGGGCCGATGGATCCGCCGCCCGACCACGGGGAGGAGTCCTACCGCGGCTCGGACCGGCTGAAGGGCCGCAAGGCGGTGATCACGGGCGGCGACTCCGGCATCGGACGGGCGGTGGCCCTCGCCTTCGCCCGCGAGGGCGCCGACGTGCTGTTCACGTACCTCGAGGAGGAGGAGGCCGAGGCGCGCGAGACGTCCCGGCTGGTGGAGGACGCCGGGCGCAAGGCCGTCGCCGTGCCGTGCGACATCCGCGAGGAGGACGCGTGCCGGGCGCTGATCGAACGGGCCGTGGCGGAGTTCGGGTCCATCGACGTCCTGGTGAACAACGCCGCGTACCAGATGTCGCAGCCGGACGGCATCGAGGCCATCACCACCGAGCAGTTCGACCGGGTGATGCGGACCAACCTCTACGGCATGTTCTGGCTGACGAAGTTCGCGCTGCCGCACATCCCCGAGGGTGGCAGCGTCATCAACTCCACCTCGGTGCAGGCCTACAAGCCGAGCCCGCACCTGCTGGACTACGCGATGACGAAGGGCGCCATCGTCACCTTCACCCAGGGACTCGCGCAGATGGTCGCGGAGCGCGGCGTCCGCGTCAACGCGGTCGCGCCGGGCCCGGTGTGGACGCCCCTGATTCCCGCCACGATGCCCGACACCGCCGAGTTCGGCAAGCAGAGCCCGCTGGGCCGGCCGGCCCAGCCGGCCGAACTGGCTCCCGCCTACGTCTACCTCGCCTCGCAGGAGGCGAGTTACATCACCGCCGAGATCCTCAACGCCACCGGCGGCACCCCGCTGCCCTGAGCGGCGGACGGACGGCGCCCCCCTGCGCAGGGGGGCGCCGTCCGTCGTGCCGGTCTACAGCGCGCGTTCGAGGCGGTCGGAGAGCAGCTGCACGAACCTCGCGGGCTCGGCCGGACGACCCCCCTCGGCCAGCAGCGCGAGGCCGTGGAGGAGTTCCACGCTCTCGCCCAGGGCCGCGCGGTCCGCCCCGTCCCGGAACGCCTGGTTCAGGCTCTTGACCAGGGAGTGGTCGGGGTTCAGCTCGAGGATGCGCAGCGTGCGGGGGACCTCCTGGCCCATCGCGCGGTACAGGTTCTCCAGCGCCGGGGTCAGGTCGTGCGTGTCGGAGACCAGACAGGCCGGGGACACCGTGAGCCGGGAGGACAGGCGCACGTCCTTGATCTCCTCGCCGAGCCTCTCCTTCATCCAGCCGAGCAGGCCGGCGTACTCCTCGCCCTGCTTCTCGCGGTCCTCCTCGGACGTGGTCCCGCCGTCGGAGTCGAGGTCGATCTCGCCCTTGGCGACGGACCGCAGCCGCTTGCCCTCGTACGCGCCGACCGCGTCGGTCCACACCTCGTCGACCGGGTCGGTGAGCAGCAGGACCTCGATGCCCTTGGCCCGGAAGGCCTCCATGTGCGGGGAGTTCTCGATGCCGGCGCGGGACTCGCCCGTCATGTAGTAGATGTCGTCCTGGCCGTCCTTCATCCGCTCCACGTACTGCTTGAGCGTGGTCGGCTCGGTGTCGTGGTGCGTGGTCGCGAACGACGAGACGGCGAGGAGCGCGTCACGGTTCTCCGTGTCGGTGACCAGGCCCTCCTTCAGGACGGCGCCGAACTCCCGCCAGAGGGTGGCGTACCGCTCGGGCGACGCGGTCATCATGTCCTTGACCGAGGACAGGACCTTCTTCGCCAGCCGGCGGTGCATCAGCTGGATGTGGCGGTCCTGCTGGAGGATCTCGCGGGAGACGTTGAGCGAGAGGTCCTGGGCGTCGACGACGCCCTTGACGAACCGCAGGTACGGCGGCAGCAGGGCCTCGCAGTCGTCCATGATGAAGACGCGCTTGACGTAGAGCTGCACGCCCCGCTTGTAGCCCTGGGTGAACAGGTCGTGGGGCGCGTGGGACGGGACGAACAGCAGGGCCTGGTACTCGAAGGTGCCCTCCGCCTGGAGCCGGATCGTCTCCAGGGGGTCCGTCCAGTCGTGGCTGATGTGCTTGTAGAGCTCGTGGTACTCCTCGTCCTTCACCTCGTCGCGCGGGCGCGCCCAGAGGGCCTTCATCGAGTTCAGCGTCTCGGGCTCGGGCGCGGCGCCGGCCTCGCCGTCGCCGTCGTCCGCCGCGGCCGGCGGCTGCGGCACCATCCGGATCGGCCAGGTGATGAAGTCCGAGTAGCGCTTGACGATCTCCCGGAGCTTCCACGCGGAGGTGTAGTCGTGGAGCTGGTTCTCGGGGTCGGCCGGCTTCAGGTGCAGGGTGATCGCGGTGCCCTGCGGGGCGTCGTCGACCGTCTCCAGCGTGTACGTGCCCTCGCCGCGCGACGACCAGCGCGTGCCCTGGCCCTCGCCGGCGCGCCGGGTCACCAGGACGACCTCGTCCGCCACCATGAAGCTGGAGTAGAAGCCGACGCCGAACTGCCCGATGAGCCCTTCCGCGCCGGCGGCGTCCTCGGCCTGCCGCAGTTCCTCCAGGAACGCGGCCGTGCCCGAGTTGGCGATGGTGCCGATGAGCCGTGAGACCTCGTCGTACGACATCCCGATGCCGTTGTCCCGCACGGTGAGGGTGCGGGCGTCGCTGTCGGTCTCGAGCTCGATGTGCAGGTCGGACACGTCGGCGTCGAGCGTGTCGTCCCGCAGTGCTTCGAGGCGCAGCTTGTCCAACGCGTCGGAGGCGTTGGAGACGAGCTCACGCAGGAAGACATCCTTGTTCGAGTAGATCGAGTGGATCATCAGCTGCAGGAGCTGACGGGCCTCCACCTGAAACTCAAACGTTTCGGTCGGCATGGTTCGCGGCTACCTCTCGGTCCCAGACGTAGGGAACTGACTGACGCCAGCCACTTTGACGTGCTCCCCGGTCCGAAGTCCAGAAATTCCGGCCCGGGTCGTCCGGCCCTTGCGGGGGCGCCCCGCTCGACCGCTGCCGTTCCCGGCTCCCGGCGCCGCCGCGGACGCGGCCGGAGCCCGACGTGCCGGTCCCGCTCCGGACCGCCCGCGTCGCATACGCTGCGAAGACGTCCGGCCCGGCGTCCTCGGCGACCCGGACGCGGGGGCGTGCCGCCCGGTGGCGGCCCTTCACGTGGGCCCGGACGGCGCGGCCGTCGGATGTGAAAGGGGTACGGCATGGGATCCCCGGACGTGCACCTGCGGGAGATCACCGACGACAACCGGGAGGCCGTCCGCGCCCTCCGCGTCCGAAAGGCCCAGAAGCAGTTCGTCGCGTCCGTGTCCAGGTCGCTCAAGGACGCGGCGCGGAGACCGGAGGCCAACCCCTGGTGCCGCGCCGTGTACCGCGGCGACGAGCCGGTCGGCTTCGTGATGCTGTCGTGGAAACCGCCGGCCGGCCCGTACCGGGGACGGCACTTCGTCTGGCGTCTCCTCGTCGACAAGCGGTACCAGGGGCGGGGGATCGGCCGGGAAGCGCTCCTGCAGGTCGCCGCCCTGGTCCGCGCGGACGGCGCCACCGAGCTGCTGACCAGCTACTGGCCCGGTGACGGCGAACCGTGGCCCTTCTACCGGAAACTCGGGTTCCGTCCCACCGGGGAGGTCGACGACGGCGAGATCGTGCTGCGGCTCGCCTTCCCCGCCCGGTGAGCCGACGGCGAAGGCGCCGGCCGCCCGGACCCCGGCTCGGCCTCGAGACCCGGGTTCCGGCTGACGTCGGCGCTGGTGAGGGGCGGGGCGGTCGGGGCGAGGAGGTAAGGCCTTGTTAAGGTCCGCGGGTGAAAACGCCGAGAGCTGTCTCCTCGACCGCGGCCCGCTTCGGATGGCTGGACGCCGTCCGGGGGATCGCGGCCCTGACCGTGGCCCTGCACCATCTCAGTGCCGAGCTGTTCGTGGGCTTCGGCGCGGCCGTGCGGGAGCGGTTCGACCCCGGGATCTTCGGGGTGATGGCCTTCTTCCTGGTCAGCGGGTACATCGTGCCCGCCTCGCTGGAGCGCCGGGGAGACGTGCGGGCGTTCTGGATCGGGCGGCTGTACCGGCTCTACCCCCTGTGCGCGGTGGTCCTCGTCGCTGCGGCCGTGCTGGTGCCGAAACGTTTCTCCGCCGTGGACGTCTCGGTCCACGAGCACCCGCTGCTCGCCGCCGTCGCCAACACCACCATGCTCCAGGATCTGCTGGGCCTGCGCAGCGGTCTGCCGGTGATGTGGACGCTGACCTACGAGATGGTCTTCTACTACCTGGTCACGCTGCTGTTCATGACCGGCGCCCATCGCCGCAGCGGGCCCGTGGCGGCCGTCTTCGCCGGGGCGGCGCTGCTGCTGGGACCGTGGGCGGCGGCGTGGAGCCTGCGGCCCGAGTTCACCGTCCGGCAACTGGCCGCGGGAACCGCGCTGGTGGTGGGGACGGGGCTGATGTTCCTGCTCACCGGGCGCCGGACGGCGCAGCTGACGGGTGCGACGCTGCTGACGGGGCTCGGCCTGGTGCTCATGATCGCGAACGGGCGGTCGACCCCCTGGGAGAGCATGCTGATCCTGGCCACGATGTTCAGCGGAACCGTGATCCACCGCGCCGAGCGAGGACAGATCCGCCGGGCGACGGCGTGGGCGTACTGCGGCTTCGTCATCGCGGCGGGCACGGCGGCCGGACTGCTCTACGACGACAGGCAGGCCCAGATCCGCACCTGGACCGCCTCCCCCCTCGCCTGGGTCAGCGCGTTCCTCGCGGGCTGGGCGCTGTTCGCCGTGGCCCTGCTGCTGCGCCGCCGCCGGATGCCCAGGGCCCTGACCTGGCTGGGCCTGGTCAGCTTCTCCGTCTACCTGCTGCACCGTCCGCTGATCGCCACGATGTCCTGGCTCATGGAGAAGACGGGTCATCCCCACGGCACGGCGCAGCAGCTGGTCTGGGTGGCCGGCTTCCTCGCGGCCCTGCTCCTGCTGAGCGCCCTCACCTACCACCTCGTGGAGCTGCCGGGTCAGCGGCTCGGCCGCCGCCTGCTGGACCGTCGCCGCGGTCCGTCCGCAGGGGGCGGACCGGTCGTCCCCGAGACGGCGCGGGGGCATCGGACGGCTCCTCAGGAGGAGCGGCACCGCCTCGCCTCGCATCAGTAGTCCCCGCTCACCCCGTCCGCCGCGCCGGACGCGCCCCGGGATCCGGTGCGCGTCCGCGCCTCCCCCGGCCCCGCCGGTGGGGGCGCGGGCTCACCGGCCGTGCCCGCCGCCCTGCTGGGCGCCGCGCCCGCCGACCTCCTCCGCCCGTGCCGTGCCCTTGGCCTTCTTCGTGCCGGAGTCCGCTCCGTGGCCGTCGGAGCCCGCCCCGGAGCCGTTCCCCCGGCCGCTGTTCGTGGATCGCTCGCCGGCACCGCCGTCCTCCGGAGCCGGAGCCGAGGACGGGCGGCCCTGCGGGGCGCTCCGCGCCGATGCGCGCTGCGCGACGGGCACCTGACCCGTCGCCGTCTCCGGCGGGACGGAGGGCGTGCTCGACGGCTCGGTGGACGGGGCGGCCGTCCCGGGCGGGCGGGCGCCCGCGGCACTGTCGGCGCCGGCGTCGGGGAGGTCGCCGACGGATGCGGAGAGGGTCATGCCGAGCAGGGCGGCGAGCGCGGCGCCGGCGGCCGCGAACGTGCGCCGGCCGGGGCGCCGGACGGCGGGGCCGCCGTGTGCGGCGGTCACCGGCGCCGACCGGGCCGGCCGGGCGAGGACCGCGCCGACGGCCTTCTCCGCGGTGTTCCCGCCGGCGCCCTCCCCCGCCCCGCGGACGCCGTGACAGCCCGTCGGCGTCCCGGCCGGGCTCAGGGCCGTCAGCACCTCGGCACAGGTGTGCGCGTCGGGACGCTCGTGCTCGTCGCGGGCGGTCATGGCCGTCAGCAGGCGGGCCAGTTCCCCGTCGAGCGCGGGCGGAACGGCCGGCTGCCGGTGCAGGCGCGCCATCGCCGCCTCCAAGGGGGCGCCGGGGTACTCCAGTTCGCCCTTGAGGCACTCCAGCAGCGTCAGCCCGAGCGCGTACACGTCCGCGGCGGGGCCCGCCTCGCCCCCGCTGACCTGTTCCGGCGCCAGGTACGCCGCCGTGCCGACGAGCACTCCGGTCGCGGTGCGGGCGGTGTCGTCGCTCAGCCGGGAGATGCCGAAGTCGGTGAGGTGCGGCGTCCCCGACTCGTCCAGCAGGATGTTGGACGGCTTGACGTCCCGGTGGACGACCCCGGCGGCGTGGACGTGGGCGAGGGTCGTCGCCAGGTCCGCGCCGAGGGCGCACACCGCGGCCGGGGTCAGCGTCCTCTCCGCGATGCGGGCGCGCAGGGTGGCGCCCCGGACGAGCTGGAGGACGAGGAAGGGCAGGTCCTCGTCGCGCCCGAAGTCGTAGACGGTGACGAGCCCGGGGTGCTGGAGCCGGGCCAGCAGCAGGGCTTCCTCGCTGAATCGTTCCTCCGTCTGTGCTCCGCCGCTGCGGAACAGCTTCACCGCCACCGCGCGCCCGAGCCGGAGGTCGTACGCCTCGTGGACGTCGGCGGCGCCGCCGCGCCCGAGCGGGGCGCCGACCCGGTAGCGGCCCGCCAGCACCCGTCCTGGGAGGGGTTTCGACTCCGTGGGCCACAGGCGTGCCGGCATGTGTTCCCCCAAACGGGTGTAGGCGGCGGGCGGGACGGGTCCGACGAGGGCGGCGGACGCGTCCGGGAACGGCGAGGACCGTGCGAGGGGCGTGAGTGCGTGATGTCCGCGCGCCCTCGTCGTGAGGCGTCGAGTACCCCCGACCCCGTCCGTCACGCCCGGCCGTGACGCCCTGTCGGCGGCGCCCGGGCGGGCGGATGGCCTCGACCGGACGGCCGGACGGCCGAACGCGCCGCCGTGCGGGGCGCGTCGGGGACGACGGCGGGGTGACCACGCCGGGATGCGTTGCCTGCGTCCGGATCCCGTACCCGGCCGCCTCACGGCGAACGGCCCGCACGGCGGGCGGCGGTGGCCGCCGCCCGGGGTGGAGACCCGCCCGGGGGCGTCCGGGGCACGGTGGGCCGGGCGAAGGGGCCGGCGGCCGCTCGCGTCCTGCGAACGGCCGCCGGCCCCTCGTGCGGCGTCAGCGCGCCGTCGCGGGCGCGCCGGTGGTGGTCAGCGCCGCCCGCGCAGCTTGCCCAGCAGGCTCCGGGCCTGGGCCCGTCGCCGCGGGTCGGCGGAGGCGCGGCGCACCTCCTCGATGGTCCGGCGCCCCTGCGGGCTCCTGCTGAACTGCTTGATCTTCTCCAGCATCCCTGGCACGGCTGCCCTCCTGAGACGGTCGACGACGAGGCCGGTGTGACAAGGCCTGTGTACGCACGCGTCTACCCCGAACAGGCCGGCCCACCCCCGCGCCGTGCCCACGAGCCGTGGCCCGGGACCGGACGGGCGGGCAGGCGGGCAGGCGGGCAGGCGGGCAGGCGGGCAGGCGGGCAGCCGAGGGTGGCGTCGGAGCCGTGCAGGGGCCGCCCCCGGCGAACGGCGCCGCGCGGGCGGGGCCGTCGGGAGCGAGCCGGCGCCTCGCGGCCGGCACCGCCACTGGCACCGGGCACCGTCCGCCCGCGTCCCGTCCCGTCGCCGACCCGGCCTCACCGGCACGGTGGCCGGTCCCCCGCCGGGCGTGCGCGCCCGGACGTGCACGACCGCGACGCCGGCGCCGCCCTCGGCGGCCGGCGCCGGTCAGGTCCGGCCGGACCGCTGCTCGCCCGCGGCCTGGTCCGCCGGACAGGCCCCGGACACGGCCGACGACGGTGTCGTGCCCGGCAGCGTGTACTCGTCCCGGCGGCCGCACATGCCGTAGCCGCCGAGCCGGGTGGGGGCGGTCGCGTGCGCGGTGGCCTCGCCGAGGTACGCCGGGTCCCCGGCGGCGAGCGCGTCGAGCTGGGCGCCGGTGCGTTCGGCGGCGGCGAGGGCCCCGGCCCGCCACAGCTCGCGCCAGGCCGGCACCTTGTCGCGGACGAGCCGGGCGGCGGCCCGCTGGAAGTCCCGGTACGGGCCGTCGTCGCCGGCCACGAGGGCCTCGCGCAGGGCGAGGTAGCCCTCCACGGCGAGGTCGCGGCGCCGGCGGGCGGCGGCCTCGGCCGGCGGTCCGGCGCCGGGCGGGAGGGCCGCCGCCGCCGCGTACCGCCCGGGGTCGGCGAGCACCTCGGGCGGGAAGGTGAAGACGGCGTCCCCGGCTTCGGGCAGGCCGCTGTTCTGCATCAGGACGGTGACGCGCAGGCCGCCGCCCTGCACCATGCGGTGCACGGTGCCCGGGGTGAACCAGGCGACCCGGCCGGGTTCCAGCGGGACCTCCCGGCAGCCGTCGGGGCTCAGCGTCTGCACCGCCCCGCGACCGCCGGTGACGACGTACGCCTCCGTGCACACCAGGTGCAGGTGGGGGCTGCCGCCGCACACCCCGTCGGCGGCCTCCCAGTCGTAGGCGCTCAGGTGGGGCAGGCCGACGGCGCCGGGCAGCGGAGGGGCGGGGGCGGGCCCGGTCCCGTTCACCACGGCAGGCCCTCCGGGTGGCCGGCGACGCGGTCGTGGTCCCGGGCGCCGTCGGCGAGGACGAGCCGGTGGAGGAAGGCGAAGGGCTTGCCGGGCGGTGGCGCGAACTCGTCGGAGAACGCCCGGGGGAACGCCGCCGTGGGGACCGGCCCGGAGCGCACGGACCGGTGCGCCTCGCGACCGGCCCGCCGGTCGTCGCGGTGGCCGTGCGGGCGGTGGCCGGTCACCGTGCGTCCGGCGAGGGGGCGCGGAGGGCGGGCGCGCGGCGTGCGGGACGCGAAGGCCTCGGGGCCGGGGCGGTGGACGTGCCGGAGGACCTCCGTGCCGGTCGCGGCCGCGACCGGCACGTGCTCGCCGTGGGGGTGGGTGACGCGGATGCTCACGCGCGCTCCTCGAGGGGCCAGTGGGGGCGTCGGCCGTGCACGCCCGGGCGTTCCCCGCGGACGGGGAGACGCCCAGAAAGCGCTTGCACCCGCTCGACCCTAGGGGCGGACCCATGTCAGGACAACCCCCGCGCGCCGGCGTCGGTCCGATACGCGGCCCAGGACGGGGCGCGGGTGGCCGACACACCACCCCACCGGCCGGCGGGTCGTCCGGGCTCCCGCCGGCCGGTGGGCCGCGCCGGTCAGGCGGTCGTGCAGGCGGCGCCGTTCAGGGTGAACGCGGTCGGCGCGGTGTTGGCGGTTCCCTTGTTCCCGAGGAACCCGATCGTGACCGAGCCCCCGGCCGGGACGGTGGAGGTGTACGAGGCGGGGGTGACGGTCACCGCGCCGCCGCTCTGGGCGGGGGTCCCGCCCCACATGGAGGAGATGGTCTGGCCGTTGGCGAAGGCGAACCCCAGGGTCCAACCGCTGACGGGCGCCGAGCCGGTGTTGCGGAGGGTGATCTCGCCCTGGAAGCCGCCGGGCCACTCGCCCACGACGCGGTAGCCGACGGCGCAGCTCCCGGCCGGCGTGGCGGCGGTGGTGACGCCGACGGTGGCCGAGCGTGCCGAGCGGTTCCCGGCCGCGTCGCGTGCGTAGACGGCGAAGGTGTAGGCCGTGCCGCCGGTGAGGCCGGTCAGGGTGACGGTGTTCGTCGTGGAGGAGGCGGCCACGGTTTCGGTGCCGCCGCTGACGCGGACGACGTCGTAGCGGGTCACGCCAACGTTGTCGGAGGACGCGGCCCAGGTCAGGGTGGCGGACGTGGCGGTCACGGCGGAGGCGGCCGGGGCGCCGGGGGCGGTCGGGGCCTGGGTGTCGGTGGAGGCGCCGCCGAAGACGGTGGCCTCCTTGGCGGTCTGGGCGATGCCGTTGGCGCCGTGGAAGATGCGCTGGCCCCAGGAGCTGAGCCGGCCGGGGTCGAAGTCGATCGCCAGGTCGAGGACCGGGTCGGTGTTGCCGCTCCAGGACCAGGCGAGGTAGCCGAGGCGCAGCTGCTGGGCCGTGGCCATCATGGTGTCCTCGTCGGGGTCGCCCCACTGGTCGGCGGGTCCGCCGAACTCACCGATGAGGAGCGGGAGTTTCGCGTCGACGAAGGCGTTCAGGTAGTCGGTGATCTCCTGCGCGGTGTCGAAGACGCTGTACATGTGGATCGAGAAGATCAGGTTGCCGGTGGGGTCGGCGTCGTAGACGGTCCGGGCGTTGGCGCGCATGACGCCCTGCCAGTCCTGGCCCCAGTTCGGCGCGTCCACCATGATCGTGTGTTCGAGGCCCGCGGCGCGCAGCTTCTTGACCGCGGCGATCGTCGGGGCGGTCCAGCCCTCCGGGTTCGTGTTGCCCCAGGGCTCGTTGCCGATGTTGACGACGACGTAGTTCTCCTGGCCGGCCAGGACGTCCTTCAGGCCGATCCAGTAGTCGGCCGCGTGGTCGAGGGTGCCGGCGGCGGTGTCCTCGCCGTAGCCGGTGGTGTCGTGCACCTCCAGGACGCAGATGAGGCGGTTGGCCTTGCACTGGGCGATGACGTTCGCGACGTCGTCCGGGCCGTTCTTCGTCCAGCGGTGGCCGTCGGAGAGGACGACGCGGACGGTGTTGGCGCCGAGCGCCTTGACGTCGGCCAGGGACTGCGTCTCGCCCGGGTACCAGGTGTGGGCGTGGTTGACGCCGCGCATGACGAAGTCGTTGCCGTTGCCCTCGACCAGGCGGCCGTCGCTGATGTGCAGACCGGTGGCCAGGGCGCGGGGGGACTCGGCGGCCCGGGCGGCGGCCGGGGTCAGGAAGCCGAGGACCACGGACAGGCCGAGCAGGGCGGCGAGGGCGGGCAGGAACCTCTCGTGTGTCGTGCTGCGTGCTCTTCTCACTGCGACTCCAGGAGTGAGCGCCAGAAACTCAGGCATCGGAAGGAAGGGTGGGAGCGCTCCCATGAAGCCACTATGCCAAGTACACGTCAAGCCATTGCGCAACGGCGGCCGTCTCGCCGTGCGGCGCCCCTCGGGCGCGCCGCACCGGCGCGCCCGCCGGAACCCACGCCGCCGGGCACTCCCCCGCGTCGCGGGAGTGCCCGGCGGCGGTCCGTCGCCCCGTCGTCTCAGCGCGTCACCACGTGCCGTTCGTCCGGGACGCAGTGCGTCATGGTGAGGCCCTCGACGTCGCGCGGCGGGTTCTTGCCGAGGTTCGCCAGGCGCTCGCGGTCCTCCTCCGTCAGGTCCTGGCTCGCAAGGGGTTCGAGGCCGGCGACGTCCTCCGGCGAGATGCCGAGCCCCTCACCGACCCTGAGGCCGAGGTCGGTCTCGACCAGGAGGAAGTGCCACACCATCCGCTCCTGCACCGGGCGGTCGCACTGGGCGAGCGCCGAGGTGAGGTTCTTGACCAGGTCGTCGCGCTCCCACTGCTCCATCAGCGCGTAGCGCTGGCCCGCCTGCAGGTAGTCGTTGGTGCGCGGGATGCGCTTGCGGGTGAGGCGGCCGCGGATCTCCGGCCCCTCCTCGTCGACCGTGGGGTACTCCGCCTCGCGCAGGCCGCCGGTGACCGACGGTTCGTAGGTGACGCTCGGGTGCTCTCCGTCGCCGTCGATGTGGTACGTCATCTGGCCGTCGCGCTGGTTGGTGTGGACCTCGGCGCTCTTGGGCTGGTTGACCGGCAGCTGGAGGTAGTTCGGGCCGACGCGGTAGCGCTGGGTGTCGCTGTAGGAGAACGTGCGGCCGACGAGCATCTTGTCGTCGGAGAAGTCCAGGCCGTCGACGAGGACCCCGGTGCCGAAGGAGATCTGCTCGTTCTCGGCGAAGAAGTTCTCCGGCATGCGGTTCAGCACCATCTTGCCGACCGGCTTCGGCGGGAAGTCCTGCTCGGGCCAGGTCTTGGTGTCGTCCAGGGGGTCGAAGTCCAGTTCCGGGTGGTCGTGGTCCTCCATCATCTGGACGAGCAGCTCCCACTCCGGGTGGTCACCGCGCGCGACCGCGTCGTACAGGTCCTTCGTGGCGTGGCCCAGGGATTCCGCCTGGCAGTTCGCCGCGTCCTCCTCGGTCATGCTGCGCACGCCCGCCTTGGGCATCCAGTGGTACTTCACCAGCACGGTCCGGCCCTCGTCGTCCGTCCACTTGTAGGTGTTCACGCCGAAGCCCTGCATGTGCCGGTAGTCGGCGGGGATGCCGCGGGGGCTGAACAGGTTGACCAGCATGTGCATGGCCTCGGGGGTCTGCGACATGAAGTCGAAGATGCGCCGCGGCTGCTGCTCGAAGGTGACCGGGTCCGGTTTCAGGGCGTGGATGACGTCCGGGAACTTGATCGCGTCCCGAATGAAGAAGACGCCCAGGTTGTTGCCGACCAGGTCCCAGTTGCCGTCCTCGGTGTAGAACTTCACGGCGAAGCCGCGGGGGTCGCGGGCGGCCTCGGAGGAGTCGCGTCCGCCGATGACGGTGGAGAAACGGACGGCGAGGTCCGTGCGCTTGCCGCGCTCCTGGAACAGCTTGGCGCGGGTGTAGCGGGAGACCGGCTCGTCGCCCCAGGCGCCGTACGCCTCGAAGTACCCGTACGCCGTGACGCCGCGGGCGTGGACGACGCGCTCGGGGATGCGCTCGCGGTCGAAGTGGCTGATCTTCTCGAGGAACTGGTAGTTCTCCAGCGTGGCCGGGCCGCGGGCGCCGACGGTGCGCTGGTTCTGGTTGTCGTAGACGGGGTGGCCCTGCCGGTTGGTGAGCACCCTCCGGTCGTCTCCGGGGGCGGATCCCTGGCCCGATACGTCCGACATGTCGTTGGCTCCTTCGGCTCGTCCCCCCTGCTCGCGGCGGTGCGGGGTCGCCGGGCGGCCGCGGCCGGATCACCCGGCGACGGTCCGGGTACCCGGCGCCCCTCACCCCTCACGTCCGAAGAGCGGGCCGAGGCGGCTGAGGGAGACCAAGGGCCGGGTCGCGGGCCGCTCCGCGGGGCCCGGTCCGTCTCCCGCGCCCGCCGGCCGGACCGCACGCGCCCCCGCTCACCCCGAGTCCCCGGGCCCCGTGCGGGCGGGGGCGACGGCGCGTTCCTCCGCCGTCGCCCCCGCCCGGGTGCCGCGCGCGTCACCTGACGCCCGCCCGGGTGCCGCCCGCGTCGTCCGAGGCCCGCCGCGTACCGTGCGCGCCCGCCCGCGGGCGCCCGCGTCCCGCCCGCTCAGCCGCCGAGCGCCGCCATGACGACGTCCTTGGCCTCCTCCTGGACCTGCCGGAGGTGGTCGGGCCCCTGGAACGACTCGGCGTAGATCTTGTACACGTCCTCGGTGCCCGAGGGGCGGGCCGCGAACCAGGCGTTGGCGGTGGTCACCTTGATGCCGCCGATGGCCGCGCCGTTGCCCGGGGCCTCGGTGAGCACTCCGGTGACCGCTTCCCCGGCGAGGGTGTCGGCGGTGACCTGGGCGGGCGAGAGCTTGGCGAGGAGCGCCTTCTCCTCACGGGTGGCCGGTGCGTCGATCCGGGCGTAGGCGGGTTCGCCGAAGCGGGCCGTCAGGGCGGCGTAGTGCTCCGAAGGGGTCCTGTCGGTGACCGCTGTGATCTCGGAGGCGAGCAGCGCCAGGATGATGCCGTCCTTGTCGGTGGTCCACACCGAGCCGTCGCGGCGCAGGAAGGACGCGCCGGCCGACTCCTCGCCGCCGAAGCCGAGCGAGCCGTCGGCCAGGCCGTCCACGAACCACTTGAAGCCGACGGGCACCTCGACGAGCCGGCGGCCGAGGTCGGCGGCGACCCGGTCGATCATGGAGGACGACACCAGGGTCTTGCCGATCCCCGTGTCGTCGGGCCACTGCTCGCGGTGGGCGTACAGGTAGGCGATGGCGGCGGCCAGGTAGTGGTTGGGGTTCATCAGGCCGGCGTCCGGTGTGACGATGCCGTGCCGGTCGGCGTCGGCGTCGTTGCCCGTGGCGATCCGGAACCGGTCCCGCTTGTCGATGAGCGAGGCCATCGCGTACGGCGACGAGCAGTCCATGCGGATCTTGCCGTCCCAGTCCAGCGTCATGAACCGCCAGGTGGGGTCGGTGAGCGGGTTGACCACGGTCAGGTCGAGCCGGTGCTCCTCGGCGATCCGGCCCCAGTAGGCGACGGACGCCCCGCCCAGCGGGTCGGCGCCGATCCGCACGCCGGCGGCGCGGATCGCGTCCAGGTCCAGGACGTTCGGGAGGTCGGCGACGTACGCGCCGAGGAAGTCGTGGCGGCCGGTGCCGGGCGCGGCGAGCGCCCGGGCGTAGGGGACGCGGCGCACGTCCTTCAGGCCCGCGGCGATGATCTCGTTGGCGCGGTCCTGGATCCAGGAGGTGGCGTCGGAGCCGGCGGGGCCGCCGCTGGGCGGGTTGTACTTGAAGCCGCCGTCGGCGGGCGGGTTGTGGGACGGGGTGACGACGACTCCGTCCGCGAGGCCCGTGGTGCGGCCCCGGTTGTGGGTGAGGACGGCGTGCGAGACGGCCGGGGTCGGCGTGTAGCCGTCGGCGCTGTCGACGAGCACGGTGACGTCGTTGGCGGCGAACACCTCCAGGGCGGTCACCCGGGCGGGCTCGGACAGCGCGTGGGTGTCGGCGCCGAGGAAGAGGGGGCCGTCGGTGCCCTGGGCGGCGCGGTACTCGCAGATGGCCTGACTGGTGGCGGCGATGTGGTCCTCGTTGAAGGCCGTGTTCAGTGACGACCCGCGGTGCCCCGACGTGCCGAACGCCACCCGCTGCGCCGGGTCGGCCGGGTCGGGGTGCAGCGCGTAGTACGCGGTGACCAGTCGGGCGACGTCGACGAGGTCCTCGGGGCCGGCCGTCCGGCCGGCTCGTTCGTGCTGCATGGTCCGTTCCTCCGCATGGGTTGGTCCGCTCGCTCGACGTCTCATCTTTCCTCGTCAGGGCGCCGCCGCGCGAGGGCGGCCCCGTCCACGCCGACCGGTGCGGACCGTTCGGGGGATCCGGGCGGCGTGCCGGGGCGGTGGCGCGCCCGACGCGGCGTCAGGCGCGCGGAGGCGCCCGGCCGGTCGTCGGGTGGGGTGCGCCGGGCGGGCTCGTCGGGTGCCCGCTCCGCGCTCGACGGCTTCGGTCGGGGGCCGGAGCGGACGCTCCCGGTCCGGCCGCGCCGGCCGTCGCCGGGGCCGTGGTGGCCCGGCGCGCCGGGCGGAAGCGGCCCGGTCGGCGTGGAGGCCGCAGGCCGGACCCGGCGGCGTGCCGGGACGGGACCGACCGCGCCACGCCCGGCAGGCCCGTCCCGGCACGCCCGGCAGGGCCTGCCGACCCGGCACGTCCAGCAGGGTCGGCAGACCCTGCCGATACGGCACGCCCCGCTGGGTCAGCAGGCCCTGCCGATACGGCACGCCCCGCCGGTCCGGCAGGTCCGGCAGGCCTGGCAGGTCCGGCAGGCCCGGCAGACCAAGCCGGTCCGGCAGGCCCGGCGAAGCCGGAGGACGGGGGTGCCGACGGGCTGATGCGACCGGTGGCCCATGGGGCCTGTGAGGGCCCGCGGGGTCGGCGGGCCCGACGGGCTCGGCTCAGATGTCGGAGTCGATGCCCGTGACCGCCGCGGGCCCCAGGGGCGCGCTGGTGTCGTCGAGGCCGGCCTCGCGCAGCGCGGAGTCCGCCAGTTCCCGTGCGGACTCCTCGGCACGGGGAGCGCTGTCCGCCTCGACGGTGAGGCGGATGGTGAACGTGCCGTCGTCGTTCACGGTGAGCGCGTCGAGGTCCTCGGTGGTTCCCATCCGGGTGTGGTGCGGGTCGGCCGGACGCAGCGTGCGGCTCAGCCGCGCTCGTGCGTCCTCCTCGATCCCGGAGGTGAAGGTACCGGGCACGGTGATCACATAGGTCGACATGTGGTTTCCTTCCTCTGCCGTCGTCACCGTCTACCCCGACGCGCGCCGTCCTCTCCCGACGGCCGCCTCAGCGTCTGCGGCCGCGCGCCGACCAGCCGCTGCCGACGCCCGCCACGTGGAGGGCGAGCAGGGTCAGACCGAGGAGCATGATGTTGGTGGAGGTGAAGGCGTCGTTGGTCGAGATCTCCGCCGCGTTGATCAGAAAGGCGATGAAGAACGCCACTGCCGCGATGATGGCCAGCACGGTGTCCGTCCCTTCGGGGTCAGGTTCCGGTTCGTTCGGGTTCCGTCGGCCCGGTCGAACGTCGTCGGTTCGTCGGGGCGTCGGGTCGTTCCTCCTCCGGTTGCCCCCGACCGGACCGTGAACACGGCGGAATCGAGGGGCAGTACGCGCGGGATGCCGTCGGCGGGCTGAGTAGCCGTGAGTAGCCGTACTCAGGCGCGGTCTTGGCGCCGTCATGACACTGGTGACCACCTCGTCCGGCCTCCACGTCCCGACCGAAAGGGCCTCTCGTGCTCAGTCGTGCCGCCTCAGCCCTGACGCCCTTCTTCGGACGTCTCACCGTCACCAGCGAACTGCGGATGCGCCTGCCCGCGGGCACCATCTTCGTGGCCAACCACGACTCCCTGGCCGACCCCGCGGTCGTCCTGGCGGCGCTGCGCGGGATGGGCGTGGAGCCGGTGGTCATGGCGGCCGCGGGGCTGTGGCGCGTCCCGCTGCTCGGGCGGGCGCTGGCGCGCGAGGGGCACATCCCCGTCCACCGCCGGTCCGCCCGGGCCGCGCTCGCGCTCGACGCCGCCGCCGAGGCGCTCGCCGGCGGCCGGCACGTCCTGCTCTACGGGGAGGGTGGTCTGCCGGACCGCAGGGACGCCGCCCCCGGCCCGCCCGAGCCGTTCCGGACCGGCCTCGCCCGCCTCGCGCGGACGTCCGGCGCGCTGGTCGTCCCGGTGGGACACGTCGGTGCCCGGCGCATCACCTCCGGGTCCACGGCGAAACAACTGGCGGGCGCCCTGACGGCCCCGGTGCGCCGACCGCGCTGCCACGTCCACATCGGCGCCCCGCTGCGGCTGCCCGCGGAGACGGGCACCGGCACGGCGGCCGCCCGCCGCGCCGTGGCGGCGGCCTGGCGGACGGCGGTCCGGGCGGTGGGCGAACGGGGCGCGGAACGCACCCCGGTGTAGCCGCCCGCGGACGCGCCGTGCGGAGTGCGGGGCGGTCACCCGGGGACACGTCGAGCGGGGGTGCGGGACGGTCGCCCGGGGACACGTCGGGCGGGGTGCGGGACGGGTCGCCCGGGGATGCGCCGGGCAGGGTGCGGGGCGGTCGCCCGGGGATGCGCCGGGCGCGGGACCCGCGGGGCGCGGGGTGCGGGACGGCCGCCCGCGGACCCCGCAGGGCACGGGAACGGCGTCCAGGAGGGCGGCGGGGGGGGGGGGGGGGGCCCCCCGCGGCCCCCCCCCCCCCCCACGACCGACCGCGCCTCCTCCCGTGCGCACGGGAGACGTCCGCCCCCACCTGACTGACCGTCACCGGCGTTCCACCCGCCGTACGGCCGACCACGCCTCCTCCCGTGCGCACGGGAGACGTGCGCCCCCACCTGACTGACCGTCACCGGCGTTCCGCCCACCGTGCGGCCGACCCGGCGCCCTCGCCCGCGAGCGGACCCTCAGGAGCCGCCGCCCGGCGACCCGGCCCGTCAGCCCCCGTCGGTCCCCGGTCCCCCGGCCCCCGCGTCCGCCCCGGACCGCGGCGCCGTGCTCTGACGCAGTACCAGGCGCGTCGGTACGAGCGTCGTGCCGCGCTCGGGGCCCTCGCCGCGCATCTTGCGCAGGACGGCCTGCACGCAGAGACGGCCGACCTCGGCGAAGTCCTGGTGGAGGGTGGTCAGGGGCGGCAGGAAGGAACCCGCTTCCGGGATGTCGTCGAAGCCGATGACGCTGACGTCCTCGGGGACGCGCCGGCCGCGCTCGTGCAGGGCGCGCAGCAGGCCCAGGGCCATCTGGTCGTTGGCCGCGAAGACGGCGGTGCAGTCCTCGCGGGCCGCGAGTTCGAGACCGGCGTGGTAGCCGGACTCCGCCGACCAGTCGCCGCGGACGAGCGGGGGCGGGGTGCGGCCGGCCTCGACGAGGGCCTCGCGCCAGGCGTCGGCACGCCGCTGCGCGGCGAAGGAGTCCTCCGGGCCGGCGAGGTGCCACACCGTGCCGTGGCCGAGGCCGAGCAGGTGCTGGACGGCGGTGCGGGTGCCGCCGGCCTGGTCGGTGTCCACGACCGTGTAGCGGTCGCCGGCGTCGGAGTCGACGACGACGACCTGGACGTGCGGCGGGAGGACGACCGTCGCCGCGTCCAGCAGGTGCACCTCCATGATGACGATCACCGCGTCGACGGCGAGCTCCTCCAGCCGGGAGAACGCGCCGCGCACCTCGTCCTGGGTGGGGACGGCGACCGGGAGCAGCGTCACCGCGTACCCCTCGGCGGCGGCGGAGGTGGCGATGGCCTCCAGCGTGCGCACGTTGCCGGTGGTGGACAGCGTGAAGGTGATGACGCCGATGGTGCGGAACTCGCCCCGCTTGAGCGCGCGGGCCGCGCTGTTGGGGCGGTAGCCGAGCTCCTTCATGGCGGCCAGGACCTGCTGCCGGGTCTCCTCGTTCACCCCGGCGTACCCGTTGGACACCCGGGAGACCGTCTGCGACGAGACGCCCGCCAGACGGGCCACGTCCGCCATCGAGGCGGTGGCGCGGCCCCGGGACCGGGCGCGCCGGGGGGCGCCGACGGGGTCCGGGACGCCTTCCGCCGGCTCCCGGTCCGTCCCGGCTCCCCGCGCCGGGGCCCTCTCAGCCATCTCCACGCGTGGCCCCCACTTCTCCGTCGCCTCAGAGTTCCACGGTTGTCCCGGAGGACCCTTGACCGTGATTGACGGGCAGTGTAGACATGCCGCCATCAGATGTTTACGTAAACATAACAGCTCGCCGCCCTCTCGCGGTGGCCGATGTTTACGCAAACATCGTGGCGGTGCCGCTCTGCCCCACGGCGGCCGTGCACCGCCGGTTCCAGGACTGGACGAGCGAGGAACGACATGACGACGCTGCAACCGCCGGCGGCCGCCGAACCGCGGTCGGCACCCCCTCCGGCGCGACGGGACCGCCGCTCCTGGACGGGGTGGGGTTTCATCGGTCCCTTCGTGGCCGTGTTCGCCCTGGTCTTCCTGGCCCCGATCGTGTATTCGATCTACCTCAGCCTCTTCCGCGACCAGCTCATCGGCGGCACCCAGTTCGTCGGCTTCGACAACTACACCCAGGCGCTGAAGGACGACAAGTTCTGGGACGCGCTGGTCAGGGTGTCGCTGTTCCTGGTCGTCCAGGTGCCGATCATGCTGGGCATCGCCCTGCTGGTGGCCCTGGCGCTGGACAGCGGCCGGCTCTACGGCAAGAGCTTCTTCCGCATCACGATCTTCCTGCCGTACGCGGTGCCCGCCGTGGTCGCCACCCTCATGTGGGGCTTCATGTACGGCACGAAGTACGGCCTGGTCGGTGACATCAACGGGGCGTTCGACGTCTCGCTGCCCGACCCGCTCTCCCCCGACCTGGTGCTGGCGTCCATCGGCAACATCGTCACCTGGGAGTTCGTCGGCTACAACATGCTGATCTTCTACTCGGCGCTGCGCGTCATCCCGAACTCGCTGTACGAGGCGGCGGAGATCGACGGCGCCGGACAGATCCGCGTGATCACCGCGATCAAACTGCCGGCGATCCGGGGCGCCCTGGTCATCGCGACGATCTTCTCCATCATCGGCAGCTTCCAGCTGTTCAACGAGCCGAACATCCTGCGGCCGCTCGCCCGCAACGCCATCACCACCGACTACACGCCGAACTTCTACACGTACTCGCTGTCCTTCAACGGCCAGCAGCACAACTACTCCGCGACGGTGGCCATCATCATGGGCCTGATCACGATGGTGATCGCCTACGTCGTGCAGCTGCGCGGCATGCGCAAGGGAGCGTGACCCGATGAGCAGCCCCCTCACCACCGACTCCCCGGCCGCACCCGCCACGACCTCCGGTCCCGCCCGCAGCGCGCCACGGCTGCGCGGGACGCGCCGGCACTCCGCCGACAAGCCCCGGCGCAGCGTGCTGCTGACGGCGCTGACCTCTCTGGTCGTCGTCTACACCGTCGTGCCGTTGATCTGGCTGGCCGTCAACGCCACCAAGACGCAGGCGGGCCTGGCCGACTCGTCCGGGATGTGGTTCGCCGACGACTTCGCGCTGTGGGACAACATCCGCGACACGTTCACCTACCACGACGGCGTGTTCACGCGCTGGCTGCTGAACACCCTGCTGTACGTGGTGCTGGGCGCCGGCGGGGCCACCCTCCTCGCGGTCCTCGGCGGTTACGCGCTGGCGAAGTTCGACTTCCCCGGCAAGCGCGGCATCTTCGCCACGGTCATCGGCGCGGTGGCGGTCCCCGGTACGGCCCTCGCGGTGCCCACCTTCCTGATGTTCAGCAAGATGGGCCTGACCGACACCCCGTGGGCGGTGATCATCCCCTCGCTGGTCTCGCCGTTCGGCCTGTACCTGATGTGGGTGTTCGCCACCGAGGCCATCCCCACCGAACTCCTCGAGGCCGCCCGCATCGACGGGGCCGGCGAGGCGCGCACCTTCTTCACCGTCGCCCTCCCGCTGCTCGCCCCCGGCATCGTGACCGTGCTGCTGTTCACCACGGTCGCCACCTGGAACAACTACTTCCTGCCGCTGATCATGCTCAAGGACTCGGACTGGTACCCGCTGACGCTCGGTCTGAGCGCGTGGAACTCCCAGGCCGAGACCGTCGGCGGCGAGGTCATCTTCAACCTGGTGATCACCGGTTCGCTGCTCACCATCCTGCCGCTCATCGCCGCGTTCCTGCTGCTCCAGAAGTACTGGCAGTCGGGTCTCGCCGCGGGCAGCGTCAAGGAGTGACCGCGCGGCTCCCCCGCCGCCCCCTCGGCCCCACACCACGCACCACCACCCTCACCCCGTCCCACCCACGAAGAAGTGGAAGCACCCTCATGCGCAGAAACACCAGCCGCCTGCTGCGAGGCATCGCCCTCCTGTCCGCCGTGGCCCTGGGCGCCACCGCCTGCGGCGGCTCGGACGACGACTCCGACCAGAAGGCGGTCTCCGCCTCGGACGTCCAGGCTGCCCTGAAGAAGGGCGGCACGGTGACGGTGTGGTCCTGGGAGCCCACGCTGAAGACGGTCGCCGCCGACTTCGAGAAGAAGTACCCCAAGGTCAAGATCAACCTCGTCAGCGAGCGGTCGGGCGACAAGCACTACACCGCGCTGTCGAACGCCATCTCGGCCGAGAAGGGCGTCCCGGACGTCGCGCAGGTCGAGTACTTCGCGGTGAACCAGTACGCCCTCGGCAAGGGTCTCACCGACCTGGCCCCCTTCGGCGCCGACAAGCTGGCGTCCCGGTACACGCCCGGTCCGTGGAACGCCGTGAGCGAGGACAAGGCGGTCTACGGCCTGCCGATGGACTCCGGTCCGATGGCGATGTTCTACAACAAGACGATCTTCGACAAGTACAAGATCGCCGTCCCCACCACCTGGGACGAGTACGTCGACGCCGCGCGGGCGCTGCACAAGGCCGACCCCAAGGTCTACATCGCCAACGACACCGGCGACGCCGGCTTCACCACCAGCATGCTGTGGCAGGCCGGTTCGCGTCCGTACAAGGTCGACGGCACCAACGTGAAGATCGACTTCAGCGACGCGAACGCCAAGAAGTACACGGACACCTGGCAGAAGCTCATCGACGAGAAGCTCCTCGCCCCGGTCACCGGCTGGACCGACGACTGGTACAAGGGCCTGGGCGACGGCAGCATAGCCACCCTGACCACCGGCGCCTGGATGCCCGCCAACTTCGTCAGCGGCGTGCCGAACGCGGCCGGCCAGTGGCGTGCGGCCCCGATGCCGGCCTGGACCAAGGGCGACAAGGCCAGCGCGGAGAACGGCGGCAGCTCCCTGACCCTGCCCGCGCTGGGCAAGAACAAGGAACTCGCCTACGCCTTCGTCGAGTACGCCAACGCCGGTGACGGGGTGCAGACCCGCGTCAAGCAGGGCGCCTTCCCCGCCACCAAGGCGGAGCTGCAGTCCGCCGACTTCCAGAGCACCAAGTTCGACTACCTCGGCGGCCAGGAGGCCAACAAGATCTTCGCCGAGTCCGCCGCGAACGTCGCCAGCGACTGGTCGTACCTGCCGTTCCAGCAGTACGCCCACTCGATCTTCAACGACACGGTCGGCAAGGCCTACGTCTCGGACACCACGCTCGCGGACGGTCTGAAGGCCTGGCAGGACGCCTCGGTGAAGTACGCCGAGGAGCAGGGCTTCACCGTCGAGAAGTAGGACAGCCCCAGACGCAGGGCGGCGCGGACGGACTCCGCGCCGCCCCCCGTGCACCACACCCCGGAAGGACCGCCATGATCTCCACCCTCCACTCCCGCCGCCGCGGGGCGGACGGTGCCCCCACCCCCCGACTGGCCTACGGCGCCGACTACAACCCCGAGCAGTGGCCACGGGACGTGTGGGAGGAGGACGTCCGGCTGATGCGCGAGGCCGGCGTCACCGTGGTGTCCGTGGCGATCTTCTCCTGGGCCCGGATCCAGCCCGGCCACGACACCTGGGACTTCGGCTGGCTCGACGAGGTCATGGACCTCCTGCACGCCCATGACATCGGTGTCGACCTGGCCACCGCGACCGCCTCCCCGCCGCCGTGGCTGACCACCGCCCACCCGGAGATCCTGCCGGTGACGGCGAACGGCGAGACGGTGTGGCCGGGCGCCCGTCAGCACTGGCGTCCCACCTCCCCCGTCTTCCGCGAGCACGCCCTGCGGCTGGTGCGGGAGCTCGCGACCCGGTACAAGGACCACCCCGCGCTGGTGGCCTGGCACATCTCCAACGAGCTGGGCTGCCACAACGTCTACGACTACTCCGACGACGCGGCCCGCGCCTTCCGCGACTGGCTGCGCGCCCGCTACGGCACGCTGGAGGCCCTCAACCACGCGTGGGGCACGGCGTTCTGGTCGCAGCGCTACAGCGACTGGGAGCAGATCCTGCCGCCGCGGCTGGCCGCCTCGCACCCCAACCCGACGCAGCAACTGGACTTCAAGCGCTTCTCCTCCGACGCGCTGAAGGACTACCTGCGCGCCGAGCGGGAGATCCTCCGCGAGATCACCCCCGACGTGCCGGCCACCACGAACTTCATGGTGATGGGCAACACCAAGGGCATGAACTACGCGGACTGGGCCGACGAGATCGACTTCGTCTCCAACGACCACTACGTCCACCCCGGCCCGCAGGACCGCGACGAGCTGTCCTTCTCCGCCAACCTGACCAGCGGCATCGCGGGCGGCCGGCCCTGGTTCCTGATGGAGCACTCCACCAGCGCCGTCAACTGGCAGCCCGTCAACGTGGCGAAGCGGCCCGGCGACCTCGCCCGCGACGCGCTGCTGCACGTGGCGCACGGCGCGGACGCGGTCTGCTACTTCCAGTGGCGGCAGTCGGCGGCCGGCGCCGAGAAGTACCACTCGGCGATGGTTCCGCACGCCGGTGCCGACAGCGACCTGTTCCGCGCGGTGACCGCGCTCGGCGACACCCTGAAGACCCTCGCGCCGGTCGCCGGGACCGAGCGGGAGACCGCCCGGGTCGGCATCCTGTACGACTGGGAGTCGTGGTGGGCCAGCGAGCAGGACTCGCACCCCACCTCCCTGCTCGACTACCGGCAGGAGGCGCTCGACTGGTACTCGGCGCTCCTCGCCCTCGGCGTCCGCGCCGACCTCGTCACCACCCGCTCCGACCTCTCCCGCCACCAGGTGCTGATCGCCCCGGTGCTGCACGTGGTCCCCGCCGAGCTGGCCAAGGAGCTGACCCGGTACGCCGAGCGGGGCGGTCACCTGATCACGACGTACTTCTCCGGTGTCGTCGACGAGAACGACCACGTCTGGCTGGGCGGCTACCCCGGCGCCCTGCGCGAGCTGCTCGGCATCCGCGTGGAGGAATTCGGGCCGCTGCAGGCCGGGGAGAGCGTGGAGCTGGACGACGGGACCACGGGCACCCTGTGGACCGACCGGATCACCGTCGCCGACGCCGACACGCAGGTCCTGGCCGGCTACCGCACCGGTGCGCAGGCCGGACGGCCCGCCGTCACCCGCCGTGCCACCGGAGAGGGTTCGGCCGTCTACGTCTCCACCCGCCTCGGCGTCGAGGGCCTGACGGCGCTGCTGCCGCGGCTGCTGGAGCCGGCCGGGGTCACCGGCGAGCTTCCGCCGGAGGCCCGCGGCCGCGTCGAACTGACCGTCCGGCGCGGGGACTCGGGACGCTTCCTGTTCCTGGTGAACCGCACCGACGACACGGTGCCCGTGGCCGGACTGGACGGGGACGTCCTGGTCGGCACGGGCGGCCCCGACGGCGCCCTGGTCCTCGGGCCGCGCGAGGTCGCCGTACTGCGCCAGAGCGCCGGCTGAGACGGGCGCCCCACCCCCGCACGACTCCTCGGCGCGGCACGTGCGCGTGCCGCGCCGAGGGCCATGCCCTCCCGTCCCGGCGGGAGGGGCCCATGCAGCGACCGCACCGCAGTTGGGAGAACAGATGGCACGCCGTACCCGCGGCAGACGGACCCTCGGGGCCGCCGCACTGACCGCCCTGGCCACGGGGGCCGCCCTGCTCGCCGTTCCGGCGCGGGCCGAGGCCGCCGTGTCCGTGACCGTGACGCCGGACCCGTCGTACCGGCAGGAGAAGTTCGAGGGCTGGGGCACCAGCCTGGTCTGGTTCGCCAACGCGACCGGCGACTACCCGCCCGCGATCCGCGAGAAGCTCGCGAAGCTCCTCTTCGACGACGACGGGCTCGCGCTGAACATCGCCCGGTACAACATCGGCGGCGGCAACGCCCCGGACGTCGAGGACTACCTGCGCGCCGGCGGCGCGGTCGAGGGCTGGTGGAAGGCGCCCGCGGGCACCACCCGCGAGGACACCGACTGGTGGAGCGCCGACGACCCGGCCGACTGGAACAAGGACGCCGACGCCACCCAGCGCTGGTGGGTGAACCGCATCAAGAACGACATCGACCACTGGGAGACCTTCAGCAACTCCCCGCCGTGGTTCATGACCGTCAGCGGCTACGTCTCCGGCGGGTTCGACGCCGACGCCGACCAGTTGAAGACCGAGTCGGTCGACGACTTCGCCGCCTACCTCGCCGGGGCGACCAGGCTCCTGGAGAAGTCCGAGGGCATCGAGGTCGACACGATCGACCCGTTCAACGAGCCCAACACCGGTTACTGGAGCACTCGCCTGGGCTCGGACGGCGAGCCGGTCGGCGGCCGGCAGGAGGGCGCCCACATCGGGCCCGAGCTCCAGCAGAAGGTGCTCGCCGCGCTTCCCGCCGCGCTGAAGAAGGCCAAGGTCAAGGCCGAGATCTCGGCGATGGACGAGACCAACCCGGGCATCTTCGCGACGAACTGGAACTCCTACTCGCAGGCGGCCAAGGACGCCGTCGGCCAGATGAACGTCCACACCTACGGCACCGGGCAGCGCACCACCGTGCGCGACCTCGCCAAGGCGGCCGACAAGCCGCTGTGGATGAGCGAGGTCGAGGGCGACTGGGGCGACGGGCAGAGCTTCACCGACATGCGGCCGGGCCTCGGCCTCGCCCAGCAGATCGTCAACGACCTGCGCGAACTGGAGCCCACGGCCTGGGTGTTCTGGCAGCCGGTCGAGGACCACGACAACATGAAGCCGGGCGGCGAGTCCGCCAAGGGCGGCAACTGGGGCTCCATCCAGCTGCCGTTCAGCTGCACCGGCACGGACACGCTCGAGTCCTGCCCGATCCGCACGAACACGAAGTTCGACACCGCCCGCAACTTCACGCACTTCATCAAGCCCGGCGACAAGCTGATCAAGGTGGACGACACCTCCAGCGCGGCCGCGGTGACGAAGGACGGCAAGGGCGCCTCGCTGGTCCACGTCAACAGCACCACCGAGGCCCGCACGGTCACCATCGACCTGTCGAAGTTCCGCAAGGTCGGCGCCGACGCGACCGTCACTCCGGTCGTCACCAGCGCCGACGGCAAGCTCCAGCGGCAGGCGCCCGTCGAGGTCCGCGACCGCAAGGCCACCTTCACGGTGCCCGCCCGGTCGGTGACCTCCTTCGCCGTCAAGGGCGTGTCCGGCGTCGCCGAGGACGCCCCGCTGATCCGCAAGGGCCACACCTACACCCTGACCGGCGTCCAGAGCGGCAAGGCCGTCACCGTCGCCGCCGACGGCGCCCACCTGGTCATCGGCGCCGGCAACGGCACCACCGCGCAGCAGTGGCGGCTGGACGCCCGGTACGGTCAGACCGGCGCCCGTCAGCGGTACGTCTTCGCCAACCCGGCGGAGGGCGAGCGGCTGGCCGTGCGGGACGACGTGCCCGTGGTGGAGCCCGACACCGGCGAGCGCGACCCGGCCACCGAGTGGATCATGTCGACCACCGGTGACGGCACCTGGACCCTGGTGAACGTCGCCACCGGCCGCGTCCTGGAGGTCGGGGGCCAGGCGACCCACGAGGGCGCCGCCGTCACCACCTGGCAGCCCAACTCCGGCGCGAACCAGCGCTGGAGGGTGACAGACGTGACCGACACGGCCTGAACACGTGTCGGTCACCTGGTCACCTGGTGAGGGCCTCCGCCCGCGCCGTGCGCGTCACGGTGCGGGCGGGGGCGGGTCCGTCAGGAGCGCAGCGCCTTGCGGACGCGTCCGCGTGAGCCCCGCCGCCACAGCTGTGCGAGCTCCCGCTCCCGCTCGGCGGCCGCGGCCTGCTCCCGGCCGTACAACAGCCCCCAGGTGAAGCCCGGTTCGCCCGCCGCGTGGGCGGCCACCGCGTGGCGGCGCAGGCTCTCGCGGGCGACCACGCTGTCGTGGTGGTCGCCGAGCGACTTCTGCACGGCCTTGATCTCCTTGGCCAGCCGCGCGGCGGGCTTGCCGAGGGCGGGGCGGGCCGCCTCGGCGGCGTAGCGGAGGCGCTTGGCCTTCTTGCGGGCTTCGTGGAAAGCGGCGTCGCGCTGCGGTCCCGGGGACTTGCGCCGGGCGCGGTCGATGCGGTCGGCGAGCCGGTCGTACTCCTTCAGGACCGCCCGGGGCAGGGCCTTCGCCGGCTTCCGGGCCGCCCGGGAGCGCAGCGGCGGGTGGGTCGTCAGCCGGTCCAGCGACTCGAGGAGGGCGACGTAGCGGGCGGAGGACAGCGCGGCGAGGGAGCGTTCGCGGGCCGCGGTGGACTCCGCGGCGTCCCAGGCCTTCAGGCGGGCCGCGACGGGCCCGAGGACCAGTTCGCCGGGCAGTTCCTCCGTGCCCTGGCGCAGCCGCTCCGCCAGCACCTCCTGGTCGCGTTCGGCGCCCAGTTCGCCGCCGAGCCACTTGAGCTCGGCCCGGACCGGTTCGGTGACCCCGCGGTCGAGGAGCGAGCGGTAGGAGCGCAGGCCGCTGCGCAGGCGCCGGCAGGCGACCCGCATCCGGTGCACCGAGTCGGGCAGCCCGCGGCGCACCGCCGGGTCGAGGGCCACGATGGTGCGGACCTGCTCCGTGAGGTAGGCGAGCACGTGCTCGCCCGCGGAGCCCGGGGCCGCCCCGGCGGGCCGGCCGGGCGCGGCCCCGCCGGGAGCCGGCTCCCGGTCCCGGTCCTGGTCCCGGCCCTGGTCCGGCAGGGTCTCGGCGAGCGCCCGGGCCAGCTTGGACGGGGTGTCGGCCCGGGTGAAGCCCTCCTTGCCGAGTGCCTTGTCGACGCGCTTCAGCAGACGGGGGTCGCCGTCCCCGACGAGTTCGACCTCCAGTTCCGACCAGGCGGTCCGCCCGCCCCCGGGGAGCAGCGACTCCGCCTCCACCCGGTCGAGGACGATCTCGGCGACGCACGCTCCGTCGGCGTCCACGAGGTCGCGCACGGCACGGCGGGAACGGATGCGGACCACCGGCTCGAGGCGGGCGCCGCGGGTCCGGGAGAGCGCCAGCTCACGCAGCCGGTCGGGGATCTCCTCCTGCAGGGGGGCGCGGATCTCCTCGCGGGTGTCGCCGCCCAGCGGCAGCTTGAGGTGCCAGCCGGCGTCCGAGCCGCCCGTGCGGCGGCGCAGGGTCGCGGAGCCGCGGCTCAGGCGCAGGTCCGCGGTGTCGTAGTAGACCGCGTCCAGGTCGTGGGTGCCCGCGTCGACGAGGGAGGCGCCGCCGCCCCTGCCGCCCTTGCCGCCCCCGCCGGTCAGGCCGGACAACCGGGGCAGGCCGCCCGAGGCCGGCACCGCGTACTTCCGTTCCGTCTCCCGTGTCGACTGCGTCATGTCTTCCCGGTTGACACGACGGGCGGAATCAAACCTCCCGGGCGGCCCCGTGCACGGGACGCGGCAGGCCGACGGCGGTTCCCGCGGCGGCCGCGGGCGACGCGCCCCCGCGCCGGTCCCAGGAACGGACCGGCCCTCGCCACAGGGGGGACAGGACCGGCAGGCGGCCCACCGCGCGAACCGTTCGAGGGCCGCGCGGTCCGCGTGGAGGCGTGGAGGCGTGGAGGCGTGGAGGCGTGGAGGCAGGATGTCAGGCGCGGCGCTGACGCGCGGTGTCGGGCGGCGCTGGGCCGGACGGACGGGCGGGCGCGCGGTGTCAGGCGGCCGCGGCGCGGTGCAGGACGTCGGTGACCACTTCGCGGACGGCGTCCCGGTCCTGAGCGTGCAGCGCCCCGATGTCCGTCCGCTCCAGGGCGTCGAGAGCCGGTCCGGTCCCCTCGTCGCCGGGAGTGCTCGCGCTGAGCACCTCGTAGCCGTCGCGGACGGCCACGCGCAGCAGCCTGCGCCCCGCGCCGTCGGCGTGGACGGCGGCGGCGACCACGAAGGGCGGCGGACCGCCCGCTTCGGCGGCCAGCTTGCGGTAGCCGCTGGCCAGGGGGTCCTGCCAGTGGATGCCCAGCAGGAGGGGCCGTTTGGCGACGACTTCGGCGAGATCCGCCTCATGGACGCCGTCGGGTTCCAGCACCGTGGCCCGGGCGTCGAGGACGAGCGCGGCGGGCAGCAGACAGCGCAGGGTGCTGCCGACGATGTTGCCGCCGACCGTGGCGGTGCGGCGCACCGCTCCCGTGCCCACCGTGGCGGCCGCCCGCCGCAGCACCTCCGGCACGGTGTCGTCGATCCGGTGCAGCACCACGGCCGCGCCGAGCGTCCCGTGCCCGATCACGTTGGCCTCGGGCACCTGCCGCAGGGACACGGCCAGTTCGGGGAAGCCGTCCCGCTGCCAGGTCGCCCACACGAGGCTCGCCCCGCCGATCGGCACGGCGCCCTCGGCGAGACACTGCTGCGCTTCGGACACGGAGGTGGGAAGACGCACCAACACGACAACCGACCTGCCTTCCCGGGAAGTCGACGGTACGGAAGCCGGTCTTCCGCCGTGCGATCACCGGCTGACCGGATTGTGCCCGTGCCGACGGGGGCGCATACAGAGCACACGCCCTTCGTCCATGCGCCCCCTCGTGCCGGGAATGCCGTTGCGGCCCGGCGTCCCGCCCCGGACCCCGGCCCGCCGTCCTCCGTCCTGCGTCCCGCCGCCCTCGGTGACGCGCCCGCCGTCACCGACCTGCTCAACGCGATCGACCTCGTGGGGATCGGCCGTCCCGAGACGGATCTGCGCACCGTCGAGGCGGACCTGAAGCGCCCGCGCACCGATCTCGCGCAGGACTCCTGGCTGGTCCTCGAGGGCGACCGGCTGGTGGCCCACGGGCTGCTGGGGGACGAGTCGGGCGGTGAGCGCATCGACGTCGACCCCTACGCCCTGCCCGGCCATCAGGAGGCCGGGCAGCTGGTCTTCGACGCGCTGGAGGCCCGCGCGGTGCGCAAGGCGCGCGAGAACGGCGCGCGGCGCGCCGTGGTGCACCTGCACCTGAACGTGCGCCCCACGCTCGACACCGGTCTGATCCGCGCCCGGGGCCGGTCCGTCGTACGGCGCCACCACGTGCCGCGCCGGCCCGTGGACCCCGCCGCGGACACGGCGCCCGCCCTGCCGGAGGGCGTACGGGTGCGGTCCTGTGCCACCGAGGCCGACCGGCCGCGGGTGCGCGGGCTGTACCGGTCCGCCACGGAACCCAGGGCGCGGCCGGCGACCGACGGGAACCGGTCCGCGGCCGACGGCGGACGGGAACCGGTCCGCGGCCGACGACCGACAGGAACCAGTCCGCGGCCGGCGACCGACGGCGGCCGGTTCGTGGTCGCCGACCGGGGAACCGGTCCGCGGCCGCCGTCGGGCGGGAGGCGGCTAGCCGATCTCGGCCAGGAGGTCGCCGCCCTCCACCTGCTGGATCCGGTTGATGGCCAGTCGGTTCACCCGGCCGCCCTTCGGGGCGGTGATGGTGGCCTCCATCTTCATCGCCTCGATGGTGGCGACGGTGGCACCGGCCTCCACCTCGTCGCCCTCGGCGACCGCCAGCGTCACCACGCCCGCGAACGGCGCGGCGACGTGGCGCGGGTCGGACCGGTCGGCCTTCTCGGTCACCGGGACGTCGGTGGCGGCCGCCCTGTCGCGGACCTGGATGGGCCGCAGCTGGCCGTTCAGGGTGGACATCACGGTGCGCATGCCGCGTTCGTCGGCCTCGCCGATCGCCTGGAGCTCGATCAGCAGCCGCACGCCCGGCTCGAGGTCGACGGCGTACTCCTTGCCCGGGCGCAGCCCGTAGAAGAAGTCCTTGCTGTCCAGGACGCTGGTGTCGCCGAAGGCCTGGCGGTGGGTCTCGAACTCGCGGGTCGGCGCGGGGAAGAGCAGCCGGTTGAGGGTGGTGCGGCGGGTCTTCTCCAGGCCTTCGCGGTCCTCGGCGGTCAGCTCCGTCACGGGCTTGGGCTCGGCGCGGCCCTGGAGGGCCTTGGTGCGGAACGGCTCGGGCCAGCCGCCGGGCGGGGTGCCGAGTTCGCCGCGCAGGAAGCCGATGACCGAGTCGGGGATGTCGTACCGGTCCGGGGCCCCTTCGAAGTCCTCGGGGCGCACCCCGGCGCCGACCAGGTGCAGGGCGAGGTCTCCGACCACCTTGGAGGACGGGGTGACCTTGACCAGCCGGCCGAGGATGCGGTCGGCGGCGGCGTACATCGCCTCGATCTCCTCGAAGCGGTCGCCGAGGCCGAGCGCGACGGCCTGGGTGCGCAGGTTGGACAGCTGGCCGCCGGGGATCTCGTGGTGGTAGACGCGGCCGGTGGGCGAGGCGAGGCCCGCCTCGAACGGGGCGTAGATCCGGCGGACGCCCTCCCAGTACGGTTCGAGGTCGCCGACGGCCTGGAGGTCGAGGCCGGTGGGGCGGGCGGAGTGGTCGGTGGCGGCGACGAGCGCCGACAGCGACGGCTGCGAGGTGGTCCCGGCCATGGAGGCCACGGCTCCGTCGACGGCGTCCGCGCCGGCCTGGATCGCGGCGAGGTAGGTGGCCAGCTGGCCGCCCGCCGTGTCGTGGGTGTGCAGGTGCACCGGCAGGTCGAACTCGCGGCGCAGCGCGGAGACGAGGGTGGCGGCGGCCGGGGCGCGCAGCAGTCCCGCCATGTCCTTGACGGCCAGGACGTGCGCGCCGGCCTCGACGATCCGCTCGGCGAGCCGCAGGTAGTAGTCGAGGGTGTAGAGGCGCTCGTTCGGGTCGGACAGGTCGGAGGTGTAGCAGAGGGCGACCTCGGCGACCGCCGTGCCCGTCCCGCGCACGGCGTCGATGGCGGGGCGCATCTGGTCGACGTCGTTGAGCGCGTCGAAGATGCGGAAGATGTCGATGCCGGTGGCGGCGGCCTCCTGCACGAAGGCGTCGGTCACCTCGGTGGGGTACGGGGTGTAGCCGACGGTGTTGCGGCCGCGCAGCAGCATCTGGAGGCAGATGTTGGGGACGACCTCGCGCAGGGCGGCCAGCCGCTCCCACGGGTCCTCGGCGAGGAAGCGCAGGGCGACGTCGTAGGTGGCGCCGCCCCAGCACTCCAGGGAGAGCAGTTCGGGCAGGGTGCGGGCCACCAGCGGGGCCGAGGCGAGGAGGTCCTTGGTGCGGACCCGGGTGGCGAGCAGCGACTGGTGGGCGTCGCGGAAGGTGGTGTCGGTGACGCCGATGGTGGGCGACTCGCGCAGCCGGCGGGCGAAGCCCTCGGGCCCGAGGTGGATCAGGCGCTGCCGGGAACCGGCGGGCGGCTCGCCGTCCGGCGTCGGGGGCAGCTTGGTGACCGGGTCGACCAGGTCGGGCCGCTCGCCGTGCGGCTTGTTGACCGTGACGTCGGCGAGGTAGGTGAGCAGCTTGGTGCCGCGGTCGGCGGAGTGACGGGCGGTCAGCAGGTGCGGCCGCTGCTCGATGAACGAGGTCGTGACCCGTCCGGCCTGGAAGTCCGGGTCGTCGAGGACGGCCTGGAGGAACGGGATGTTGGTGGCCACGCCGCGGATGCGGAACTCGGCCACGGCGCGCCGGGCGCGGCCGATCGCGGCCTGGAAGTCGCGGCCCCGGCAGGTGAGCTTGACCAGCATGGAGTCGAAGTGGGCGCTGATCTCCGTACCGGCGTGGGTGGTGCCGCCGTCGAGGCGGATGCCGGAGCCGCCCGGCGAGCGGTAGGCGCTGATGCGGCCGGTGTCGGGGCGGAACCCGTTGGCGGGGTCCTCGGTGGTGATGCGGCACTGCAGGGCCGCGCCGCGCAGGGTGACGGTGTCCTGGGACAGGCCGAGGTCGGCCAGCGTCTCGCCGGAGGCGATGCGCAGCTGGGCCTGGACCAGGTCGACGTCGGTGACCTCCTCGGTGACCGTGTGCTCGACCTGGATGCGCGGGTTCATCTCGATGAAGACGTGGTTGCCGTCGCGGTCGAGGAGGAACTCGACGGTGCCCGCGTTGCGGTAGCCGATCTCGCGGGCGAAGCGCACCGCGTCGCCGCAGATCCGCTCCCGCAGTCCGGGGTCGAGGTCGGGCGCGGGCGCCAGTTCGATGACCTTCTGGTGGCGGCGCTGGAGCGAGCAGTCGCGCTCGAAGAGGTGGATGACACCGCCCTCGCCGTCGGCGAGGATCTGCACCTCGATGTGGCGCGGGTCCACGACGGCCTTCTCCAGGAAGACGGTCGGGTCGCCGAACGCGGACGCGGCCTCGCGGGAGGCCGCCTCGATGGACTCGCGCAACTGGGCGGGGTCCTCCACCCGGCGCATGCCGCGCCCGCCGCCGCCGGCGACCGCCTTGACGAAGACCGGGAAGCCGATCTCCTCGGCGGCCCGCACCAGTTCGTCCACGTCGTTGGAGGGCGCGGAGGAGCCGAGCACGGGTACGCCGGCGGCGCGCGCCGCGGCGACCGCGCGGGCCTTGTTGCCGGTCAGCTCGAGGGTGCGGGCGTCCGGCCCGACGAAGGTGATGCCCGCCTCCTCGCAGGCGCGGGCCAGTTCGGGGTTCTCGGAGAGGAATCCGTACCCCGGGTACACCGCGTCCGCGCCCGCCCGGCGCGCCGCGGCCACGATCTCCTCGACGGAGAGGTAGGCGCGCACCGGGTGGCCCGGTTCACCGATCTCGTAGGCCTCGTCGGCCTTCAGCCGGTGCAGCGAGTTGCGGTCCTCGTGGGGGAAGACGGCGACGGTGCGCGCACCCAGCTCGTAGCCGGCGCGGAACGCCCGGATCGCGATCTCACCACGGTTGGCGACCAGCACCTTGCGGAACATCCTGGATCCCTTCAGCCTGCCCGGTGACGGGACCATGGTGTCCGTGCCGGGCACGGAGTGCCATGTGAGTCAGGCCACTCACCGCTCCTCCGCCGCCCGTGCGAGGGCGGGGAGCCCCGGAAGCCGCCCGGACCACGGCGAGGGGAGGCGCACGGGCCGGCTGCCCGGCTCCTGGCTGCCGGTGGTCGCGGACGGTTCCGTCCGGGACCGGGCGCCCGCGCTGCTCGCCGAGGCGGAGCGGACGCCGAGCGCCCCCCTGCGGACAGGGCCGTCCACCCCGGCGACGAGGACGGCCGCACCGGGTGGGCGGAGGCCGGCACCGGGCCGGGTGGGTGGAGGCCGGCACCAGGGGTCGGGTGACCCGGGTGATGCCGGCCGACGGTCAGGGCCTCCCTTCCGGGTCGCGCCGGGTCGCGGGGTCCGGTCCGGGGGAACGGCCTCGCGACCGGCCGCCGTCGACGGCCGGAGTCCGCACCGTGGACGGTGTGCCGGGGACGGCTGTCGTCAGTCGCGAGCGGCGTCCATCAGTTCCTGGAGCCGGACCATGCATGAGGCGCAGTGGCGGTCGGTGTCGTGCGCGGACGACGCTCGGACGACCGAGAGTTCGGTTCCGCACAGACTGCTGTCGTGGTGGTGCCGGGACACCACGTGCCACACCAGCTCACCGCCGCCCGACGCCAGGCCCACCTTCATCTCGTACACGGCTCTTCCCTTCTGCCGGGCATGCCTCCAGCAGACCGCGTGCGGCGCCGCGCGTCCCGTCGGGCTGGGCCGTTCGAAGGATCCCGCTCCCGGACGGCGCAGCCCGGGTGGCCCCGGCGCGTCGGCCGTGGGAGGGTCGTTCAGCTTCGCGCGTCGCGGTGCACGGTGAGGGAGGACACCTCGAAGGACATCTCCGTGACGTCCGGAGCGGGCGCCGGATGGTAGCGGCCGGCGCATACGGACAGGTTGACGATGAGGTAGGCGTGCCAGCCCCGCCCCACGCCCCGGTGGTCGGCGAAGACGGTACGGCCGTTCAGGGCCCACACGACGTCGTCGGCGCCGAACCGCACGCTCAGGTCGATCCAGCCGCCGGGGCGGACGGCCTCGTCGCGGTGGTACCGGTGGGCGCGCCGTACGTGGTTGGAGAGTTCCAGCAGGTCGGGGTTGTCGGGGTGGTACTCGAACACGTCGATCTCCTGGTCGCCGTCCCGCCAGGTCCAGATCGCCGGCCAGGCCCCCGTCTCGACGGGCAGCCGGACCCGGGCGTCGAGCCGGTCGCCCGCCCGGACGGTGAAGCCCTCCTCGCTGCCCTCGGTGGTCAGCAGTCCGCTGTCCCACAGTCCGTCGGCGCGGCGGGTGGCCCGGAAGGTGCCGCTTCGGGAGTAGGCGGGATCGGACACCAGGTGGTCGAGTTTGTTGTCGCCGGGATTCACCGGCCCGCCGTCGGGATAGGCCCACGAGCGGCCGGCGATCCACTGCCGGGGCGAAGCGAAGTCGGCTCTGAAGCAGGGGTCGGTCACGGGCGTCCTCCTCGTCCTGGGACGCGGTGCGTCGCGCGAGGCATCCCCGTTCCGGCCGGCGTCATGCGAGGACCGCGGGCACGGGGGGCGGCAAACCGCCCGGCCGGGGGACGGGAGGGCACGGGTGTGCGGGGCGCGTCGTCACGGGACGCCGGCCGCGGAGGACCCCCGGCCCCACCGGTGTGCTGTACGAGGACGGCGTCGGGGTCGCCCGCAACACGTCCGTCACCATCACCCCGGGCGCCATCGGCTCCGGCACCACCACCGCCGACCACCTCGGCAGGTCCGTCCACTCCGGCGACAAGCTGTTCAAGGGCCGGATGCGCGACTTCCGCGTCCACGACCGGGCCCTGGCGGCCGCCGAGGTGGAGCAGCTCGCGCTCCCCGTCGCCACCCGGGGCGTCGCCGACGACGGGGCCGCGCTCGGCCTCGGCGACACGAGCGCCGTGACCGCCGACCTGGACCTGCCGAGGACCGGCACGGCGGGCGGCTCCGCGATCACCTGGGCCAGCGACACCCCGTCCGTGGTGACGGACAGCGGCAAGGTGACCCGCCCCGCGGCCGGCGCGCCCGACGGCCGCGCCACGCTCACGGCGACCCTGACGAAGGGCACCGTGACGGCCACCAAGTCCTTCGACGTCACGGTCCTCGCGGCCTTCGCCGACGCCACCGCCGCCCGGCGGGCCGCCGACGCGCTGACCGTGCACGGCCTCGACGACGTGCGCGGCAACCTCACCCTCCCGTCGGCCGGCGCCCGCGGCACCGCCGTCACCCGGGCCTCCGCGCGGCCGGACGCGGTCGCCGCGGACGGAGTGGTCCACCGGCCCGCGCACGGCGCCGGCGCCACCACGGTCGAACTGACCGCGACCGTCACCAAGGGCGACGCGACGGCGACCCGCGTGTTCACCGCGAAGGTCCCCGAACTCCCCGCGCCCGCCGCCCTGAAGGGCTGCCTGTTCAGCTGCTTCACCGGCGAGGGGACCGCCGACGGCGAGCAGCTCCACTTCGCGCTCAGCAAGGGCGACGACCCGCTGAAGTGGCGCGAGCTGAACGACGGCAGGCCCGTCCTGACCTCGTCGCTCGGCGAGAAGGGCCTGCGCGACCCGTTCGTCATCCGCTCCCCGGAGGGCGACAAGTCCTACCAGACAGCCACCGACCTGAGGATCTACGGCAACGGCGACTGGGACGCCGCCCAGCGCACCGGCGGCAGGTCCTTCGACGGGACCGGCGGCAGCGTCGCCCGTGACTCCGGCGGCCACGGCCACCACGGCACGTACGTCCGCACGCCCGGCTTCGGCACCGGCGTGCACGGGGGCTCGTTCAGCATGTCGGGCGACTCCGCCGCCTCCCCGTACGTGCAGATCCCCAACGGGCTGCTGGAGAACGCCGGCAGCGTGACCGTGCCGACCGGCCACGTCACCCTCGCCTTCGGCCCGGCCCGCCTGAAGTTCCGCTCGACGGCCGCCGACCGGCTGGTCGTCACGGGCTCCGAAGGCGTCCTCCAGGGCTCCGGCACGGTCGACGGCGTGAACGGCTACGCCTTCCGCGTCACCGCCACGGACGCCCCGGACGCCTTCCGGATCCGGATCTGGAAGAAGTCCACGGGGGGCGTCGTGTACGACAACGGCATCGGGGCGAAGGTGGCCGGGGTGGTCTCCGTGGGCCGCTGAGAGACGGCCGGACGCGGCCGTCGGCACGCCACGGCCCGGTGGGCGCGCCCACCGGGCCGTCGTGTGCTCAGCGGGTGACTCGGCGGCGCCCGTACACCAGGGCCAGGCCGACCGCCGCGACGCCGACGGCGGCGGCGAGGGCACGGCCGCGGGAGCGTCCCCGCGGGAGCGGGCGGGCCGACCCGACGGATCCCACGCTCAGCGAGGACCCGACGGAGGCGACGGACCCGGCGGAGCCGACCGAGACCACCGACAGCACGCTGCCGACCGACCCGACGGACAGCGCGCTGCCCACGGACCCGACGGACAGGAAACTGCCGACCGACCCGACGGACAGGAAACTGCCCACGGACCCGACGGACAGGAAGCTGCCGACGGAGCCGGCGGACAGGGAGGAACCGGCCGACCTCACGGACAGGGCCGCCCGGCCCGGCCGGGGCGCGCCCCGGGAGCCGTCGGTACGGGGAGGGAACGTCATGCGCCGATCCTTCCAGAAGTCCGCCGTCAGGTGTCGAACTCCCCGCGCCAGGAGCCCAGGACGAGGTGCTTCGGCAGGTGCGGCGAGGCGGTGTCGACGGGGAAGCCCCTCTCGTGGGCGAGGCAGGCCATCGCGAGGGGGCCCAGCGCGACGTGGCGGCGCGGGTCGGAGGATCCGTCGTAGTAGCGGGCGTGGTGGGCGAGCGCCTCGGCGAGCACCCCGGGGAAGAGGTCCTGCTGTCCGGTGAGGACGCGGTGGAAGACGGCGACGGGCTGGTAGTCGACGAGGTTCAGGAAGTCGGCCGGGGTGCGGGTGGCCACCTGGGGGTGGGAGGTCTCCATGGTGGCGACGAGCCGGGGCACCACGTCGTCGACGGGGACGTCCCCGAAGTAGCCCTGGAGGGTGTCGATCCAGTGGAAGAGGTAGTCGTCCTCGTCCGGACCGGCCCGGCGCAGGTCCGCCGTCGGAACCATGGCGAGGGTCCTCAGCCGGGCGGCCTCGCGGCAGACGAGGGCGAGGCAGAAGGCGTCGAGCCAGGCGCGGGCGGTCGCGTGCGGGGCCGGGCCGGTGGCGGGCAGCGCGAGGACCCGGTCGCCGATCCGGCAGTCCACCGTCCCCTCGCGGACCAGGGTGGTGGCGAACAGGGCGCTGCCGATCTGCATCGCCGTGACCCAGGCCTCCCAGGTCCCGAGCTCCGCCGCGTCGGCGTCGTCGGCACAGCGGGCCAGCGCGTGGGCCAGGGCGGTCTCGAGAGCGAACGGGAAGGCGGACGGGTCCTCGGTGAGCCGCTCGGTCGCCTCGGCGACGGTCCGGGCGAGCCCGTCGACGTCGGGCACGTCGGGCGCGGTGCGTACGCCGGGCTCGGCGGACGCCGGCCGGCCGGCGCCGTGCAGGGTCCTCATCAGCTCCAGCAGCTCCGGCGGCGGCACCACGGACAGGACGCGGCTGTCGCGGTCGAAGGCCGTGACGCACACCAGCCGGCCCCCGTGCCACCAGTACAGCCGCGGGGTGAGCGCGCCGGGGCCGTCCTGGTAGGCGCCGAAGGCGTAGGCCTGGAGGTCGTTGACGGCGTCCACGACCGTGCCGTCGACGATCGGGTGGAAGGCCAGCAGATGCCGGGTCGGCACGGCGACGAGGGCGCCCGCCTCCGGCAGGTCCCGTCCGGTGACCTCCCGGACCAGCTCCGGCAGGACCAGCGCCTTGCTCGAGACGAAGGGGGAGTCGCCGTGCACGGAGTGCAGCAGCGCTCCCGACGGGGCGGGGACCCGGGTGTGCTCGACCGGCTCGGCGAGCAGGTTCGCGCGCCCGGCGGCCCACAGCGCGTCGAGGCCGGCCCGGGCCACGTCGCTGTCGCCGAGGACGCGCACGGTCTCGGGCGCGTCCAGCGCGAGGGCGACGACGAGGTCCTCGGCCACCGGGCGGACGTACCGGAACCGGTCCGCGGCGTCGGCCGGGAAGGCGTCGTGCGGCAGCAGACGCAGCCGGGTGCCGCGCAGCAGTCGCTCCGCGTCCTCGTCGCCGCGGGAGGCGGACTCCAGGCGGGTGAAGTGCTGCCCGACGAGGTCCGGCCAGGTCTCCTCCGGCGCGTCCCGGCACCAGCGGGCGAGGTTGGCGAGCGGGTACCGGTGGCCGTCGTGCTCGACGGCGTCCGCCGTGACCGCCGGGCGTATGCCGTGCCGGGCCGCGAAGTGGTCGGCCGTCAGGGTCCGCAGGCGGTCCGCCTGGGCGACGGTGAGGGAGGGCAAGGAGGTGTCGGGTGCGTCGTGTCGCGTCACGTGATCACTGTACGGAGGGGGCGGGGGGCCCCGGGGGGGGGGGGGCGCCCCGCGGCCCCCCCCCCCCCCCCCCGGGGGGGGCCCCGCCGGGGGGGGGGGGGGGCGGCGGGGGCGGCCCCCCCCCCCCGGGGGCGCCC